>JBBRED010000534.1:0-4477 GCA_038203335.1 Haliangiales bacterium
GGAACGCGCGCTCGATCGGCTCGCGCAGCCACGGCTCCTTCGTGATCCGGTACAGCTCGGCGAGAAAGTACGTGGTGCCCGCGTGGCCCGCGGCCAAGAATCCGGAGTACAAGGACTTCTGCCACGGCTACGGGAGGTTTCTCCGCGCGCAGCAGCCGGTACCCGGCGAGCATCCGGATCAGGACGACTTCGCCGGCGCCTACAACGTGACCTCGTTCGTCCCGCCCTACAACACGCCGGCCGGGTCGCGGACCGAGGCGATGATCTCCTCGTACCTCCTCGGGAAGCACCACGGCACGCCCGATCCGGAGGTCCGCGCCCAGATCGAGGCGGCCCTCCAGTACGCCCTCGGGCAGCAGATCCGGCCCGAAAGTGACTTCAACGTCGTCGGTCCGGGCCTCGGTGGCATGCCCGGCAGCCCGATCGATCGCAACGTCCGCATCGACTTCGTCCAGCACGTCTGCTCGGCGATGATCCGTGCCTCGGAGTGGATCGACGAGCCTTAGTGATTCCGCCGAGTTCCCTGGTATGATACCGGCGCGGTGGCAGACGAGAAGCGGACCAAGATGGGTCAGACCGGACCCGCGCGCGCGAGCGGCGGTACTCCGGCACCGATGACTCCATCGCCGACGCCGGCGCCGCATGCTTCGCAGGCATCGCAGCCGACGTCGATCCTTCCCGATCACGGCGCGAGCTCCGGCATGTCGACGTCGTACCTGCCGAACACGGTCGATCCGCTGCTCGGCGCCACGATGGCCGGCCGCTATCAGATCACGAAGAAGCTCGGCGAGGGCGGCATGGGCGCCGTCTACCTCGCCACGCACAACCTGCTCGAGAAGCAGGTCGCCCTGAAGGTCTTGCACGGCGAGTTCTCGCGCAAGCCGGACCTCGTCGAGCGCTTCATCCAGGAAGCGAAGTCGGCCTCGCGCATTCGCCACGAGAACGTGATCGACATCAGCGACTTCGGCACCACGCCCGAGGGCCTCGTGTTCTTCGCGATGGAGCTCCTCAAGGGCCACGACCTGCACGAGGAGATCGCGCGCGCGCGCCTCGCTGGGCAGCTCCTGCCATGGGCGCGGAGCAAGAGGATCTTCCTGCAGATCTGCGCCGCGCTCACCGCCGCACACGCGCAGGGCATCGTCCACCGCGATCTCAAGCCGGAGAACGTCTACCTCGTCGAGTTCCTCGGCGAGCCGGACTTCGTGAAGCTGCTCGACTTCGGGATCGCGAAGCTGACCGAGGTCGAGGACGGCGGGCGAAAGCTGACCAAGACCGGCATGCTGTTCGGCACGCCCGAGTACATGTCGCCGGAGCAGGCGCGCGGCGAGAACGTGGACCTCCGCGTCGACGTCTACGCGATGGGCTGCATCCTGTTCCAGCTCGTCACCGGGCGCGTGCCGTTCGAGGCCGACAACTTCATGGGCGTGCTGAGCATGCACCTCACGGAGCCACCCCCGGCGATCCCGCCCGACGTGTTCGATCGCATCGGCGCTCCGCGCGAGCTGGCCGGCGTCATCGACCGCGCGCTGCTGAAGGATCGCAACGTTCGCTGGAGCACGATCGAGGATCTCGCGAACGCCGTGCGGCAGGTGTGCGGTGATCGCGTGCCAACGGGGGCGACCGGCGTCGTGCCCGCGCAGCGCATCACCGGCGTCACGGCCGGCGTCCAGGCTCCGCAGACCACCACGCAGTCGCGGCAGCGCACGCAGTGGACCGGCAACCTCCAGGTTCCGCAGGAAGACGACAAGCCGAAACAGAAGTCGAAGCTGCCGCTGATCCTCGGTGCGGTCGTCGTGCTCGGCGGTGGTGGCGCCGCGGCGTTCTTCGCGATGAACAAGAGCAGCAGCGGCGGGACCACGCCGGGATCGGGCACGGATGGCTCGGCCGTGATCGCCGGTCCCGATGGCTCGCAGAAGACCGTGGCGCCTCCCGATGCGGGCGTCGTCGCGCCCGCACCCGATGCGGCCCTCGCCGTGCTGCCACCGCCGCCCGAGCGGATCACGTTCAAGCTGAGCTCGAAGCCCGCGGGCGCGGAGGTCATCAACCTCGCGACCGGCAAGAAGTATCCCGGCGTCACGCCGCTGACGATGAACATCAAGGGCTCGCACGACACGATCTCGTTCCAGATCCACAAGTCGGGCTACGGCGACACGATCGTCGATGTCACGCCCGATCAGGACGGCACGTTCACGGCGATGCTCGAGAAGGGCAGCAGCACCACGCCGATCCGCCAGACCGCGGTGAAGAACCCGCCCGGCACCGGATCGAATGGATCCGGTGGTGCGATCGTGAAGCCCGATAGTGGCAGCGCGACCAAGCCGCCGCCGGAGACCGGTAGCGCGACCAAGCCGCCGGAGACCGGCAGCGCGACGAAGCCACCGCCGCCCGAGGAGGAGTGCGTGGACTTCCCGTGCGTGAAGAAGAACGTCCCGGGCCTCAAGGATGGCAGCGGGGCGGGCAGCGGGGGCTGATCGTGGCCGCGGTCCCCACGCGGAGTGGGCGCGCGACCGTGGGCGCGAACGTCGAGCTCGCGTACGACATCTTCGGCACCCGCGGCCGGCCGCTCGTCCTGATCATGGGCATCGGTGCCCAGCGTTGCATGTGGGACGACGCCCTGTGCACGCAGTTCGCGAACGCGGGCTTTCACGTCGCGCGGTTCGATCACCGAGACATCGGCGAGTCGTCGCGGCTCGACGCAGCGGTGCCGAAGCCGGGCAGGGCGCTCGCGCTGCGCATGCTCGGCATCGTGCCGCGCGCGCCGTATACGCTCTCGGATATGGCCGGCGACGTGGCCGCGCTGATCCGCGAGATCGGATTTGGTCGCGCGCACGTGGTGGGCACCTCGCTCGGCGGCATGGTCGCGCAGCACCTCGCGATCGAACACCCCGAGGTGGTGCGCTCGTTGACCTCGATCATGTCCACGCCCGGCGGCCGGCGTTACCTGCCGGAGCCGCGTGCGCTCAAGGCGCTGTTCATGAAGCCGCCGAGGACCGCCGAGGAAGCGGGCCGTGCGATCGAGGCCACGTTTCGTGTGATCGGCAGCCCGGCGTGGGAGCCCGATGGCGCACGACTCCGCGGGATCGGTGAGCTCGCGTTCACGCGAGGCCTGTCGCCGCGCGGCTTCCTGCGCCACTTCGCCGCCGTGCTCGGCACCGCCGATCGCCGCGCGAAGCTACGGACCACGCAGGTGCCGACGCTGGTGATCCACGGCAGCCGCGATCCCATGTTCCCGATCCGCGCGGGCCGCGATCTCGTGAAGATGATGCCGCATGCCACCTGGCTGCCGATCAGTGGGATGGGCCACGACTTACCGTCGCCGATGTGGCCGGTGTTCGTGTCGGCGATCGCGCGGCACGCCGAGCGCGCCGATGCGCATGCTACGGTCTGAGCACTGCGCGGGTGCCGTAATGGTAGCCGGGAGGGTCTTAAAAATCCTTGCCCGAAAGGGCGTGCGGGTTCGAGTCCCGCCCTGCGCACTCATGCCCGACGACGTTTTCGATTGAGCCCGCGATGCGTCGGGCCGAGCAGCGTTGCCGCTTCGCGATAGCTCGACGCGCGTCTGATCGCGTCGCGCAGCTGCTCGTCGCTCCACTTCCGCGTTCGGCTCCACGCCACGTGCGTTCGTGCCGCGGCTGTCTGACGATTCTTCGTTGGTGTCGATGTCCGGTGGCCGGACGGATCAGTGCGTGCGGACGACGTGTGCGAGCAGCTCGCCGGCGAGGTAGTGCGTGCCCTTCGCGGGCCAGCGCTTGCCGTGGCGCAGGTACGTGTTGACCACGACGCCATCGGCATCGCGCCGGGTTGCCGGGCGCGCGGGATCCACGAAGCCGCGACGCACCACACCGCCGCCGAGGTAGACGTACTCGGTGACGCCGCGCGCGTCGCGCTCGACCACGATGGCGACGAGGTCCGCCTCGGTGTCGCTCGTCGCGTGATCGAAGACCAGCAGGTCGCCGGGCAGCGCGCCGTCGGTGGGGTCGGCGAGGCGGGAGGACGACTCGGCCCAGGTCAGCAGATCCGCGGCGGTGGTGCCGTCGGTGGTGCGGCCGAGGGCGCGCGCCCACTCGAGGACGACGGCGAACGGATCGCGCTTCTCGCGATCGCCGACGAGCGCGCGTAGATCGGTGGGGGAATGCAGGGCGGGTGGCGGAGCGCCGGCGGGCAACCGATGAGGCGCGGGCAACACCGAGCGCGTCTCGGCCTGCGCGACGGGCTGCGCGCTGATCGCCTCGGCGGCGGCGGCCGAGGCCTCGCGGATCTTCGGCGCCGTGACGATGCGGATCGCGTGAGCCTCGCGGTTGGCGAGCTCGGGGCGCGGCCGCGGAGGAGCCGGCGGCGCGCGCAGGGGCGATGGGGGCACGTCGGCGGTGGCGAGCATCGGCGAGGCGAAGCGATAGGGCCGCGCGCGCGTGCCGCAGGCGCCGCCGAACAGGGCGGTACCGAGGGCGGCAACGAGGAGGGCGCGGCGCACGGTCCC
>JBBRED010000535.1:0-4460 GCA_038203335.1 Haliangiales bacterium
GTCACGTTCGGCCGCGTGTTGCAGATGCTGCCGATCGCGCGCGATCCGAGCCGGCTGCCGCTGATCCACGTGATCTTCAACATCGACCAGGCGCTCTCCGGTGAGGGCCACGCGCTGCCCGGCATCGCGATGGAGCTCGTCTCCAACCCGCGCATTCACGAGACGTTCGAGCTCTTCGTCAACGCGGTGGACACCGGCAAGGGCATGCGCCTCGAGTGCCAGTACAACCGCGATCTGTTCGACGCGGCCACCGTGCAGCGCTGGCTCGCGGCGTTCGAGACGCTGCTGCGCGCCGCCGTCGCCGATCCGAACCAGCCGGTCGGCAGGCTGCCGATCGTGGGCGAGACCGATCGCACCACGCTCGCCGCGTGGAACCGCACCGAGGTCGATTACCCGCGGACGGCGCGCGTCGAGGAGCTGATCTTCCAGACCGCGCGTCGGGTGCCCGACCGCGTTGCCGTGCGCAACCGCGGCGCGTCGATGACCTACGCCCAGCTCGTGCAGCGCGCTGATGCGATCGCGGTCGAGCTCCGCGCGCCCGGTGTGCGTCCCGGCGATCGCGTGGGCCTGCTCGTCGATCGCGACCTCGACATGCTGCCCGCGATCCTCGGCACGCTCGCCGCCGGCGCGGTCTACGTGCCGCTCGATCCCGCGTTCCCGTCGGAGCGCCTGCGCTTCATGGTGGAGGACGCGCACCTCGTCGCGATCATCACGTCGAGCAGCCTCGCGCGCAGCGCGTCGAACGTGCTCGGGGATGTGCCGCTCGTGATCCTCGACGACATCCCGGCCAAGACCGAGGGCTCGGGCCTCATCCCGCTGCCGGGAAGCGCCGAGGACACCGCGTACGTCATCTACACGTCTGGCTCGACGGGCAAGCCGAAGGGCGTGCGCGTTCCGCACCGCGCGATCGTCAACTTCCTCGCCGGCATGCGCGAGCGGCCCGGCTTCTCCGAGTCCGATCGCATCGTCGCCGTCACCACGTTGTCGTTCGACATCGCGGTGCTCGAGCTGATGCTGCCGCTCGTCAGCGGTGCCGAGATCACGCTCGCCACGCGCGAGCAGGCGACCGATGGCGAAGCGCTGCGCGAGCTGCTCGCCCAGAGCCGCGCCACGATGATGCAGGCCACGCCCGCGACCTGGCGCCTGCTCGTCGAGGCCGGCTGGAAGGGAGATCCTTCGTTCCGGGCGCTGTGCGGTGGCGAGGCGCTACCCGCGGACCTCGCGCCCGTGCTGCTCGGCAAGGTCGGCGCGCTGTGGAACATGTACGGCCCCACCGAGACCACGGTGTGGTCCACGTGCACGCGCGTCGAGCCGAACCGGCCGATCACGATCGGTCAGCCGATCGCGAACACGCAGGTCCACATCCTCGACGAGGACCGGCAGCCCGTGCCGATCGGCGTGGTCGGCGAGATCTATATCGGCGGCGATGGCGTGACGCAGGGCTACCTCGATCGCCCCGAGCTGACCGCCGAGAAGTTCGTCCCCGATGCCTCGCGTCTCGATCCGAACGCGCGCATGTACCGCACCGGCGACCTCGGTCGCTGGCGCGCACAGCCCGAGGGCGGAGGTGCGGGCGGTAGTGGGACAATCGAATGTCTCGGCCGCACCGACTTCCAGGTGAAGGTACGCGGCTATCGCATCGAGCTCGGTGAGATCGAGGTCGCGCTCGCGCGTCATCCGGCGATCGCACAGGCCTCCGTGGTCACGCGCGAGGATCGCCCCGGCGACGTGCGCCTGATCGGCTACGTGGTCGCAAAGGGGGCGGCTCCGTCCGACGAGGTCCTGCGCGAGCACCTCTCGCACAGCCTGCCCGACTACATGATCCCCGCGCGCTTCGTCACGATCGCGGCGATGCCGCTGACCGGCAGCGGCAAGGTCGATCGCAAGGCGCTGCCCGCACCGTCGGGCCCGGCGCTCGCGAACCAGGGTGCGGCGGTCTCGCCGCGCACGCCGACCGAGGAGATCGTGGCCCGCGCGTACATGGAGACGCTCGCGCTGCCGCGGCTCAGCATCCACGACGACTTCTTCGCCCTCGGCGGTCACTCGCTGCTCGTCGCGCAGATGACGGCACGGCTCTCCCGTGCGCTGTCGCGACCGGTGCCGATGCGCGCCGGCTTCGAACACGCCACCGTCGCCACGCTCTCGACCTGGCTCGATAGCTCGGTCGCGAGAGAGATCGATGCCACGCCGAAGATCCCGCGCCGCACCGACACCACGCCGGCGCCGCTCTCCCTGATGCAGCAGCGGCTCTGGTACCTCGAGCAGCTGCAACTCGGCAGCACCGTGTTCCACGTACCGTCGGCGCACCGCCTGCGCGGCACGCTCGATGTGGAGCGCCTGCAGCGCGCGTTCGCCGAGCTCGTGCGCCGGCAGCCGATCCTGCGCACGCGGATCGGAACCGTGGGCGATGCGCCCGCCCAGCTCGTCCTCGACGAGGTCGACACCAAGATCCCGTTCGATGACCTGACGAACCTCCCCGCCGATCAGCGCGAGCCCGAGCTCGCCCGCCGCATGGAGACGGAGATCGCGAAGCCGTTCGATCTCTCGAAGGCGCCGCTGTTCCGCACCCGGCTGTACAAGCTGGCCGCCGATCACCACGTCCTGTTCTTCATGGCGCACCACATCATCTGGGACGGGTGGTCGTTCGACCTGTTCTACGAGGAGATGTCGGCGCACTACGCCGGCACCGAGCGCGCGCTCCCCGCGGTGACCTACAGCGACTTCACCGTGTGGCACCGCGACTGGATGAGCGGACCCGAGCTCGCGCGTCAGCTCGAGCAGTGGAAGACCAAGCTCGCCGGCGCCCCCGACGCGCTCGACCTGCCCACCGATCATCCGCGCCCCCCGATCCAGAGCGGCGAAGGTTCGACGGAGTGGCTCTCGCTCCCCGCCGCGACCGCGGCCGCGCTCCGCAAGGTCGGTCTGCGCGAAGGCGCCACCTTGTTCATGACGTTGCTCGGTGCGTGGAGCGCCTTGCTCCACCAGCTCACCCGCCAGCCCGAGCTGATCGTCGGCACGCCGGTGCGCGGACGCAGCCTGCCCGAGGTCGAGCAGGTGATGGGCTTCTTCGTCAACGCGCTGCCGCTCCGGCTGCGCGTCGATACCAGCGCGAGCTTCCTCGAGCTGCTTCGCCACGTGCGCACGGAGACCGTGGAGGCGTTCGGTGCGCAGGACGTACCGTTCGAGCACCTCGTGCGCGTGCTCGACGTGAAGCGCGACGAGAGCCGATTCCCGCTCTACCAGGCGTTCTTCTCGTACCAGGATGCGCGGCAGCGTCCGCCCGCCTGGGGCGATCTGCAGCACGCGAACCTCCCGGTGTTCCAGCCCGCGGCCGCGCAGGACGTGGCGCTGTGGTTCCTCGACGGCAAGGACGGCCTCGTCGGCGGTCTCAACTACAACACCGACATCCTCGATCCGGATACGGCGGCGCGCTGGCGGCGCCGGTTCCTCGCGATCGTCGACGCCATCGCGGCGAACCCCGAGCGTCCGCTCCGGGAGATCCTCGCGGTCGCCACCGACGAGCGCGCGCAGCTCGGGGCCTGGAACAAGACCGATCGTCCGCTCGCGGTCGATGCGAACCTGACCTCGCTGTTCGCGGGCCTCGCCACGCACGGCACGAAGCCGGCGATCCGTCACCTCGGCAAGACGCTCACGTACGCCGACCTCGCGACCGAGCGCGATCGCGTGGCTGCTTCTCTCGCCGAGCGCGGCGTGGGCAAGGGCGACGTGGTGGGCCTCCTCGTCGAGCGCACGCCGTTCATGCTCGCGGCGCTGCTCGGCACGCTCGCGACCGGCGCGACCTACCTGCCTCTCGATCCGAACTTCCCGGCATCGCGGCTGGCATTCATGCTCGAGGACGCGCGGGCGAAGGTCGTGATCAGCGACGTCGATGTCGCCGAGCTCGGCATCCCGGCGCATACGCTGCTGCGGCCGGAGACGATCGCGAAGTCCACCGGCCCCGCGCCGAGCGGCACCGCCGGTCCTGACGATGCGGCGTATCTGATCTACACGTCGGGCTCCACCGGCAAGCCGAAGGGGGTGCGGGTCCCGCATCGCGCGGTCGTGAACTTCCTCGCCTCGATGCGCGAGCGCCCCGGCCTCACCGCGAACGATCGCCTCGTCGCCGTGACCACGCTGTCCTTCGACATCGCCGTGCTCGAGCTGATGCTGCCGCTCGTGTGCGGCGCCGAGATCGTGCTCGCCACCCGCGATCAGGCAACCGATGGCACCGCGCTCCGCGGCCTGCTCGAGCAGACCAAGGCGAGCGTGATGCAGGCAACGCCGGCGACCTGGCGCATGCTGATCGAGGCCGGCTGGCGCGGCGGCACGTCGTTCAAGGCCCTGTGCGGTGGCGAAGCGCTACCGCCCGAGCTCGCCGAGGGCCTCCTCGATCGCGTGGGCGCACTGTGGAACATGTACGGCCCGACGGAGACCACGGTGTGGTCCACGTGCGGCCGCAT
>JBBRED010000536.1:0-4437 GCA_038203335.1 Haliangiales bacterium
GCGGTGGCCAAAGCCCATCAGGCGCTGGTTGTCGCGCTTGTTCTTCACGTCGTCGATGAACTTCTTGCCATCGCCGCCGCGGTTGGTCTTCACGTCCTCGAGCATCTCGATGACGGCCTGGTTCGCGCCGCCGTGGAGCGGTCCCCACAGCGCGAGGACGCCGGCGGCGATCGACGCGTAGAGGTTCGCACCCGAGCTGCCGACCATGCGCACCGTCGACGTGGAGCAGTTCTGCTCGTGGTCGGCGTGGAGGATGAGCAGCTGGTTGACGGCCTTCTCGATGATCGGGCTGACCTCGTAGTCCTCGCTCGGGACCGCGAACATCATGTGGAGGAAGTTCGCGCAGTACTTGAGCGAGTTCTTCGGATACATCAGCGGCTGGCCGATGCTCTTCTTGTAGGCGAACGCCGCGATCGTGCGGACCTTCGAGAGGAGCCGCGTGATGTGCAGGTCGACCGCGCTGTTGCGATCGAGGCTATCGGGGTAGTAGGCCGACATCGACGTCACCATCGACGACAGCACCGCCATCGGGTGGCTGGTCGGCGGGTAGCCGGCGAAGAACTGGTGCATGTCCTCGTGGATCAGGCTGTGCCGGGTGAGCGCGGTGGAGAACACCTTGCGCTCGGCCACGTTCGGCAGCTTGCCGTTGATCAGGAGATAGCTCACCTCGACGAAGTCGCTCTTGTCCGCGAGCTCCTCGATGGCGTAGCCACGGTAGCGGAGGATGCCCTGCTCGCCATCGAGGTACGTGATCGCGCTCGTCGTCGAGCCCGTGTTCATGAACCCGCTGTCGAGCGTGATGTATCCGGACTCGGCGCGAAGCGCCTTGATGTCGACGGCGTGCTCGTCTTCCGTGCCCACGACAACGGGCAGGGTGACTTCCTTGCCGGCGGGCAGGACGAGCTTGGCGGTCTGTTTCGTTTCGGCGGCCATGACGATCTCTCCCTCGTCGCACTGCAAAATTGCAGTGGGGAGACCTTAGCCGATCCGGCGTCAAAGTTTGACGCTACGCGGCGACAAAAACGTCGTCGCTACGACCGCTATTCGAGCGTGACGAACGGCGAGCTACCGATCGGCGTGTTGAACCGATACGTGTAGCCAATGCTCACGTATCCCGCTGCTCCGCCCTTGTCGAGACCCCACTCGGCCGCGGTGAAGCCCTCGCCGGCGGCCGGCTCGGAGAACACCGCAGAGTAGAAGTTCGCGCCGAGGCCAAAGTGAACGACGTGCTCCATGCGCGAGCCCAGGCTGTACTCGAGACCGACCTCGGCGCGCGCGCCGACGGCGGAGTAGTTGAACACCTGGCTGCCGGCGCCATCGTTATCGTTCGCCGGGCTCATCAGCGCGAGCTGAACGCCGACGAGCGGCGTGATGCACAGGCGCGAGGTCGAGGCGCACAGATGCTTGTACGCGGCGACGCCGATGTCGAACACGTCGAGCGTCTGCGCGTTGAACGTGTCCATGTCGCCCTGGCCGAAGTGCGTGATACCGAAGTAGACCTGCGCGCCGAGGCGAGCGGCCGGGTTCAGCATGTAGTCGCCCTTGATGCGGAAGCCGCCGGCCGCCGTGCCGAACGCGCCGTCCTGGCCGATCTTGCCACCGCCGGCGAACAGCTCGGCGCCGAGGGTCCACGTGTACTTGTTCTCCGCTGCGCCGGCCGCGACGAGCGACTGCGTGGGCGGACGACCGACCGCGGGCGTGTAGTTCGGGTTCGGGGTCAGCGGCGGAGGATCGCCGGGGTTCGTTGGATTCCCGGGATTCGACGTCGGGTCCGGCATGCCGCCGCCACCGGTCGGGTGGAGCTCGATCTTCTGCGCTGCCGCCTCGTCCTTGATCTTGCCGATCAGCTTGTCGGTCTTCGCCTTCTGCTCGGGCGTCGGGTTGTTCTTGTCGATCGCGCCGCATGCGGTCATCGCTTCGTCGAACTTGCCCTCCTGGAACAGCGAGGTGCAGAGGTTGAAGAAGTACTTCGGCTCGGGAACGCGAGCGACCGCGTCGCGGAACTTCGCGCTCGCCTCGCCGAACTTGCCGGCGAACATGAGCTCCTTGCCCTCGTCGTTGAGCTTGGCGGCGAGATCCGCCTGCTGAGCGAGAGCGGGCGCAGCGAACGCCAGCGCGGCGACGAGCGTCGCGATCGAAGTGAGCCTAGTCATATGTTCCTCCCCGGACGGACGCTCAGGATCGTACCACTGAACGACGCAGCGCGCGATCGATCAGCTTCCGCGCCGCCTCGTGGCCGCGCAGGTGCCAGTTCTCCGGGTTCCCGAACAAGACCGAGACGATGACCTCCGGCTTGTCGGCCGGGGCGAAGCCGACGAACCACGAGTGCTCCATGTAGAACGGCTCGGTGCTGGTGAGCGTGCCGGTCTTCCCGGCGACCTTGAGCTCCTTGCGCCGGCCGAACGACTTGGACGCGGAACCGGAGTCACAGGTGCCGACCATCATCCGCGCCACTTCGGCCGCGGCGGCGGCCGACATCACGCGCTTCGCGGCGGGAGCGGCGAGCGTCACACCATCGATGGAGGCGATCAGGCGCGGCACCGGCTGCTCGCCGTGATCGGCGAACGTGGCCGCGAGCAACGCGCCCCCGGCGACCGAGAGTCGCGTATTGACGAACCCGGCCGCGGTCTTCGCGAACTCGAGGTCGTGTGTCGCGGGCAGGGTGAGCTTTCCTGCATTGCCCGGGAGCTGCGCGCCGGGGAGGGCGTCGAACAGGCCGAGGCTGCGGGCGGCGGCCTCGAGCGAGGCGGGCTGCAGCTTCTGATAGGCGAGCTTGCCGAGGATCGCGTTGTTCGAGTGCGCGACGCCGTACGCGAGCGTCTCGCAGCGCGAGTCCCGCTTGTCGTCGACGAGGTTCGACTCGGTGACCGAGCGGAGGCCGCCGTGGAAGCAGACCTTGTCATCGCCGGTGACGCCGGCGCGGACGAGCGCGCTCGCCGTGACGAGCTTGAACACCGACGCGGCGGGAGCCCACACGTCGGTCGCGAGGCGCCAGTCGAACGTGCCCTCGATCGCGCCCTTCGGCTCCTCGGTGCGGCGACCCGCGAGCGCGAGGATGCGGCCATCGGGGGACATCACGACGATCGCACCGCGCGGCGCGCGCGCCTGATCGAGCAGCTTCTCGGCGAGCGGCTGGAGATCGGGATCGAGCGTCAGGACGGCGCGGCGGCCATCCTTGAGCGGAGCCTCGTAGTGGTCACCGACGCGCTCGATCTTGTCGAGGTCGATGAGGGCGCCAAGCGGGGTGCCCGGTGCCGAGGGGTAGGCGCTCTTCGACGCCGGATCGGGGATCACCGTCTGGTCCGCGAGGTTCACGAACGCGGCGACCTCGGCCGCGGGCTGGCCGGACGCGAGCTGCGTGCCGCCGATCTCTGCTTTCGGTGCGCCGGGAGACCCGGTCACCATCGCGGCGCCACCGGCGACCACCACAGCGCCGGCGAGCAGGACGATACTGCGTCGCATGGCCTTGAGGAGTAGCCTCATCTGCGCGCAGGCACAAGAATCTTTCACTGTTTCGAGGTAGGGTCACCGCGATGCGCGCCCGCTCGATCCTCGTGCTCGGGGCGCTCGTCGCCTGCACGAAGTCGCATCGCGCGACGAATCCGCGCGAGGTCCCGACCCCGAGCGTCCAGGTCGGGGCGTGCGGCGAGCCCGGTCGCGATGGTGTGATGGGAACCTCACCCAGGCCAGATCGCGCGGATCGGGATCTCGATGGCGACGGCACGGTCGAGAGCATCGTGGTCGATCGCGCGATGTGCACCAGCGACGGCAATTGCTACTGGAACGTCTTCAAGGCGCCTCCCGCGGGCTCGCAGGAGTGCGCGCGCTACGCCGGCACGTTCGCGGGCGCGGCACTCGAGCCGCTGGCCGCGAAGGGCGACGACAACATGAGCGACGTCCGCGGGTACTGGAACCTACACGGTGGGAGACTGCTGCTGCAGTCGTACCGGTTCGTGCGCGGTGGGTACCAACTCGTCGATGCTCTGCTGTGCAAGCGAGCAGCGGACGACCGGCTGGATTGCAGTGACTCCGAACGGTGAACATAGCGATTTCTGATAGGATCGTGACCGGGTGAGTGATACCGGCCGGAACAAGACCGTCGTCACCGCGATCTCGAAGATCAGCGACCGACCGGTGGCAAAAGAGGCCTGCCTGGTCGTCATCTACGGTCTCGAGCTGGGCAAGAAGTTCAACCTGAACCGCCCGCAGATCATCATCGGGCGGTCCTCCAAGGCCGACATCCAGATCGACCAGGAAGCCGTCTCGCGGAACCACTGCAAGATCATCAACACCGGCAACGCGATCATGCTGCGCGACATGGGGTCGACCAACGGCACCTACGTCAACGACGAGATGATCGACGAGTACGTGCTGCGCGATGGCGACTTCATCAAGGTCGGCCGCTGCATCTTCAAGTTCCTCAGCGGCAACAACATC
>JBBRED010000537.1:0-4422 GCA_038203335.1 Haliangiales bacterium
TAGGCTTCGGGGTGCCCGAGGGCGACACGATTCACCGGATCGCCACGAACCTCGCGCCGAAGCTCGTCGGCAAGACGCTCGAGCGCGTGACCACGCAGGGCCTCGTGCGAGACCTCGCGGGGCAGCGGGTGACCTCGGTGACGGCCCACGGCAAGCACCTCGTGATCGAGCTCGAGAGCGGCACGTACCTCCGCGCGCACCTCGGCATGTACGGCCGTCACCGCACCTATGGACGCGCGGAGGGCGACCGGATGATCGCGAAGATGTCGCCGGGGCGCGTGACGATGGCGGTCACCACCGCCGAGACGGTCGCGCTGTGGATCGGCGCGCGCACGATCGAGGTTTCGGACCGCCGCGCTCCGCTGCACGGGCACGCGGTCGCTTCGCTCGGCCCCGACGTGCTCGGCGACGGGTTCGACCCCGAGGTCGCCGCGACTCGCGCTGCGCAGTCAGGAGCGCGGACGATCGCCGACGTCGTGCTCGATCAGCGCATCGCGGCCGGCATCGGCAACGTCTAAAAGTCCGAGGTCCTGTTCCTCCGCGGCGTGGATCCGCGGCGGCGGACCAGGTCGCTCGATCATGCCGCGCTGGTCGAGATCTTCACCACCGCGCGCGAGCTCATGCTCGAGAACCTTGGCCCCGGTGCGCGGACGACCCGAGATCGGCTCGCCGGCGACACCCCTGGCGACGAGCGCTTCTTCGTCTACAGCCGCAGTGGCAAGCCGTGTCGTCGCTGCAAGACGACGATCGAGGGCTACCAGCTCGGCGATCCTTGGCGCTGGACCTGGAGTTGCGCGACCTGCCAGCCCGGTGGGGGTGGAACTGGGGACATCAGTTAGCGGACACCGATCTTTCCTGCGGCTACTCGACCCGCCGCCCTGGAACTCGAGAACCCAGTTCAACTGCTCGTAACTCCGTGATCGACACCTGGTATCGAGGTTGCTCGTAGGGTTCTCGTCTCAACAAGGACGTACCCCATGGCCACCGCACTCGCACTTGCACCTTCGATCTCCCCGCTCACCAGCGAGGTCTCGACGACACTTTCGGTAGGGGCGGGAGTCGCGTACGAGGTGTTCGCCGACGCGGTCGAGATTCCGCGCTGGCTGCCCATCGTGCAGACCGCGCGGGTCACCCGTCGGACCGCCGAGGGCCGGCCCGACCAGGTGGCGTTCACCCGCAAGCTCGAGCGTGGCTCGCTGGGCTACACGCTCAACTACAAGTACGACCCGGCGAACCTGACCATCGCCTGGTCGACCCCGACGTCCTCGAACGTGGTTCTCCACGGCGAGGCGCGGTTCCTCCCGCTCTCGATGCGGGCCTGCATGATGCTGTACCGGCTGGTCCTCGACCTGCCGATCGTGGATGACCTGATCAGCTCCGAGCTCGACAAGCACCCCGCGTCGCTGGTCGTGGCCGAGTTCCGGGAGCACCTCCGCCGCCTCTGCTAGGGCGTGCGCACCTGCGTACATTGTCGGCCAACATCGCGTCTTCCTGAAGGAAACAGCCTTTCAGCGACGGCGTTGCCTGTGTACGATGGGCATCGTGCCGACCGATCCACGTCCGGAAGATGTTCGGCTCCCGCCGATCGCCCCCGTGGCGAAGGTGAACGATCCATCGTTCGCTCACGGGACAAATCCGCTACCACTGTACGACGTGGAGGATCAGGCGAACCAGCTTCGCGACCTGGAGGAGAAGCTCGAGCGCTGTCTCGCCGCGATGACGATGCACTTTCAGCCGATCGTTCACGCGAGCACGCGTGCGCGATTCGGCTACGAGGCGCTGCTCCGCTCGACCGACAAGTCCCTGCCCCACCCCGGCGCGATCCTCGACGCTGCAGAGCGCCTCGAGCGGATCCCGACGCTCGGCCGTGCGGTGCGCGCGCAGAGCGCGAAGGTGTTCGCGGCCGCGCCTCCCGAGCGCGGCGTGGTGTTCATCAACCTCCACCTGCTCGATCTGTTCGACAAGCAGCTGACGTCGGCGTTCGCGCCGCTGTCGAAGATCGCGTCGCGCGTGATCCTCGAGATCACCGAGCGCACGTCGCTCGAGGGGCAGATCGATCTGCGGTACCGGGTCGCCGAGCTCCGCGAGCTCGGCTATCGCATCGCGATCGACGACCTCGGCGGCGGGCACGCGCGCATGGGCACGTTCACGCTGCTCGACTGCGATCTCGTGAAGCTCGACATGTCGCTCGTGCGCGACGTCGACAAGCACCCGATGAAGCAGCGCCTGATTCGCTCGGTCACGGATCTCTGCCGCGACCAGGGCATCACCGTGATCGGCGAAGGCGTCGAGACCGACGCCGAGGCCCAGATTCTCGTCGACCTCGGCTGCGACCTGCTCCAGGGCTACCTGATCGCGCGGCCCGGTCTGCCGTTCGTCGATCCGCTGTAGCTCAGTCGAGATCGAACGCGTAGAGGATGCCGCGGTTCGACATCACGAACAGCCGGCCATCTCCGGTCACCGTCGGCGCGGCCGAGATGCCGTCGCCCGGATCGAAGTACTCGAGCGTCTCGCCGGTCTTTCGGTCGGCGATGAACATGCCGTCCTTCGCGAGCGAGTAGACCAGCAGCTCGGCGGCCACCACCGGTGCGGCCGGCTCGCCGCCGTCCTTCGCACCAACGCGCCACACGATGTTGCCACCGAGATCGATCGCGTAGGTCCCGAGGTCGGCGACGCTGACGTACAGCGTCTTGCCGTCGCTCGCGAGCCCACCGACGTTGCCCGACGAGCTCGGCAGCCGCGCGTCCCAGAACGGGAGGCGCCAGCGCACGAGCCCGGTGACCTTGTCGAGCGCGTACACGCCGCCCGACGACGACGACGCGTAGACCCGATCGCCCATGACGAGCGGCGTGGCGTCGACGTCCATGAACCGATCTGCCTCGGCCTTGAGCGAGGTCGACCACGCGACCGAGCCCGAGTCGCGGCGCAGCGCGACCATGGTGCCGTTCGAGAAGCCGGTGAACACGAGGTCGCCATCGAGCGCCACGCCGGCGTGACCGCGCAGCGTGTACTCCTCGGGCGTCTCGGTCTTGTACTGCCACTTGTACTTGCCGGTGGTCGCATCGACGGCGACGACCTGATCGGCCTCGTTCGAGAAGATCACGAGCTCACCGGCCGAGATCGGCGGCTGGGCGATCGGACCCCGGCTCTGATAGCGCCACTTCTCGAGGCCGGTCTGTGAATCGAGCGCCATCAGGATGCCGTCGCTGGTGCCCACGTACAGCGTGGTCCCGACGATCAGCGGCGCGCTCGATACGGCGCCGACCTTCTTGCGCCAGCGCACCGCACCGTTCGACGACTTCAGGGCGTAGAACCAACCGCCGGCCGATCCCGTGAACACGGTGTCGGCGTAGACCGTGGACTGCGCGAACTCCTGCGGCGTCACCTCGGTGAGGCGATCCGCGGTGATGAACTTCCAGTGCAGGCTGAGGCGATCCTCGCCGAGCGGCTCTCGCGGCTCGGCGCGCATCGCGTCGGCGCGGTTCGTGGGCACGCGGACGCACGCGGCGGTCGCGAGCAGGGACAGGATGAGGGGACGGTGGCTCATTACATTGCGGCGAGGCGGCGCTCGATCATCGACGACAGCAACATCGCGTTGGCCTGCGGATCCTGCGTCGCGGGCTCCGCGGCGGCGGCGAGCGGCTTGGCCTTCTCGAACGTGGCCTTCGCCTCGGCGGTCTTGCCCAGCAGCTGCTGGATCCGGCCCTGGTGGTACAGCGCGTAGGCGCGGCGCGCGCCGTCCTCGGCGGGCTGCATCGTGTTGAACGTGGCGAGCGACTCCTCGAGGAGACGCTGGCGCGCGGCCGGGTCCTTCTCGGTCATCGCCTTCGCCTCGAGCGCGATGCCGAGGCCTTCGCGGTTCAGCACGCCCTCCAGATCGGCGGCGCCCTGGCCCGTGCGGTACTCGGCGATCGCTTCGTCGAGCTTGCCGGCGTCCATCAGCAGCGCGCCCTTGTACGACGACACGGTGGTCGCGCCGCTCGTGGTCATCGCCGCGAGCACGGCCTCGGCGCGAGCCTTCTGCGTCGGGAACTTGTCCTCCGCCTTCTTCGTCGGCGGCGTCACGCCGGGGAGCACGGGGTCCGCGGGACCGACGGGACGGCGAGCGACCTCGAGCACGTCGAGGAGCTTTCCGGTCGAGTTCTCCTTCTTCACCTCACCGCGCCACCGGATCACGAGGATCACGGAGACGGCGACCGCGACCAAGATGACCGTCACGAGGATCTTCTTGATGTGCGGAACGATCCGGTCCATCAGCGACTCGTCTCCGATCTTCACGGTCTTCGGAACGATGCCGGGGACGGGCTTGTCTTCCTTCTTTGCGGCCATGGGATCCGGGGCGGATGTAGCACCGCGATCGGTACCACGTCAATTCGCACCCTTGGACCGCGGATCCGGGGCCGGAGTTGCCTACAATCGGGC
>JBBRED010000538.1:0-4409 GCA_038203335.1 Haliangiales bacterium
GCATGTTCGCCTTCGCGGTGCAGAGTGCGAAGACGGCGAAGAGCAAGGGCTGGCAACGGCCACCCGGCGGCTTCGTGATTCGCTGCTCGCAGTGCGGCGGACCGCGGCTGGCCGAGGAGCTGGCGTGTCAGTTCTGCGGAAAGGACAAGCTCGGAACATGATGCACGCCGTCCCTCCTCCCCTCGCGCCGCTCGCGACGCGCTGGACCTCGTTCCTCGACAAGGTTCGCGCGCGCGTGCGCGAGATCAACGGCGAAGCCGTCGCGGCATATACCGAGGTGCTCGCCGTGGAGGCGGTCGATGGCACCGCGGTGTCGGGAATCTCGAGCGCGCTCAAGGCGCGGCTGCTCGCGCTCGGCGCGAAGGTCGGCGACTCGTGGAACACGATCGACGCGGAGATCGACAAGATCGATCTCGATGACGCGCGCGCCGTGGGTCGGTTTCGCGGCCAGATGCTGACGCTCAAGGCGGCGTTCGAGCAGGAGCTGGAGCGAGAGACCGAGCGAATGATCATGCAAGGCGAGGCCGATAGCGGTCGCGCGCTGCAAGCGGTGGCGATGCAGGAGATCGCGGTCGCCGTGCCGTGCCAGCACTGCGGCGCGCAGCTCGATCGCCGCAACACCGCCTGGCACATGGCGGTCAACCTGACCTGCCCGCACTGCAAGGCGATCACCACGGCGACGCCGGGCACCGCCGCCCAGTCGTTCGCGATGGGCGCGGGGGCGATGTTCCTCGCCAAGGAGGCCGCGTGGCCGAAGTGGTGCGAGATGCAGGTCGCCGAGCGCGCGTGGCACAAGCTCCGTCACAAGACGCTCGATGATCTCGCGCGATGGGAAGGTGCGAATCGCGCCTACTGGCAGGCGTTCGCGAGCGCGATGGGCTCGCTCCATCCAGGGTGGACGGCCACGCACGTCGCCGACGAGGTCGCCGGAAAGATGAGCTGGTTCCAGCAGACCACGGCCACCGACGATCGCACCGTGCGCGAGACCAACGGCTACGGCATCGGCGCCGTGGCGTCGGGCGATCCGAACCAGGTCGCCGCATTTCTCCAGCAGCAACGCGATCCGAGCGATGCCGCCGACATGCTGATCGAGGCCGCGATCGAGCGCGGCTGGGGACAGCACGCACCGTGGATCGCGCAGATCGCAGCGCCGATCGTCGCGAGCGGCGAGCCGGGCTGGGCGGCGGAGAAGGTCGACGACGCGACCTACTATCACGCGACCCGCGGCGAGTAGCTCACGGTGTGAGCGTCGCCGCGTGCGTGACCGCCGCGAACACACTCAGCGAGCAGTTGTTTCATGCCGACGTGTCGTGCCCCCCGCGCGCCAGCCGACGACAACTCGTCGGCTTACCGGGGCGTGCCTCAGAGGTCTGAGAGGCACACGCGTGACCGCGACGGAGATGTCAGGGCGGGGTCGCGGCGGTCACGCGGTTCAGCGCGCTGCCGCCGCACGTCGGGCACGCGGGCCCGGCCGCGGCCGCCTCCACCGTGCGCGAGCAGTCCGCGCACCAGTAGAGAACCTTGTCGCCGGGGACCCAGCCGGTGGCCGCGCAGCGATCGCACCTCACTTCGGATCCGGTCCAGCCCCAGCCGCTGCACCAGTCGCAGTTGCCGCGCGCGCGTCGCGTTCCACTGCCGTGGCACTCCCAGCAGCTCGCGATGCCATCGCACGGATGCGGCCACCAGCCGGCGCCACCGCACAGCTCGCACTCGTCGGTGGGCGGTGCCGCGGACATGCCTGCATTTTACAGCGCTTCTGGTACGGTGCACGCCGTGTCGTTCCTGTTCCCGAGCTCGACGATCACGCTCGAGGCCGCGCTTCGCGATCTCGCGCAGGGCAGCCCGAAGGCGCGCGCATTTGCCGCGCACGCGCTCGGCGAGATCACGGAGGCCGCCGAGAAGCGGCGCGCGCTCGATGCGCTGATGATCGCGCTCGATGACGATCGCCCCGAGGTCCGCGCCGAGGCGGCGGGCTCGCTCGGCGAGCTGCGCGATCCGTCGGCGATCGCGGGCCTGATCAAGCGCCTCGCCGATGGGTCCGCGCCGGTGCGCCAGAACGCGGCGATCGCGCTCGGCACGATCGGCCACGCGGATGGCTTCGATGCGCTCGCGGAGGCCCTCGCCGATGGCCCGCCGGATCTGCGCTTCCAGGCCGCCACGTCGCTCGCGGAGATCGATCAGAAGCGCAGCCAGCCGCTGCTCGCGGCCGCGCTCGCCGACAAGGATCCGCAGGTCGTCGGCGCGGCGGCGCTGTCGCTCGGCGCGATCGGCGATGCCGCGTCGGTCGCGGCCCTGGTAGCCCACCTCGACGACGCGGACGCGGGCGCACGGTTCGACGTGGCGTACGCGCTCGCGGAGCTGAAAGATCCGGCCGGCCGGCGCGTGCTCACCGCGGCGCTCACGGATCCGGAGCGCGCGTGGGATGCGGTCACCGCGCTCGCGACCCTCGGCGCCGCCGACGACGCCGAGGCGCTCGGCCGCACGCTGGTCAACAAGCAGACGCCGCCCGAGGCCACGGTGCTCGCCGCCGGCAAGCTGCTCGCGATCGCGCCGAACGGCACGCACCACGATGCCGCGCGCCGCGTGCTGCTCGCCGCGCTCTCCGCGCGCAAGGTCCACGTGCGCGGGCTCGCCGTCGAGCAGCTCGGCGCGGTGGCCGGCGATTGGGCGAAGATCCCGCTCGAGAAGCTCGCGCGCAGCGGCAAGGGCGGCGAGCTGCTCGAGGCGATCGCCACGGCGTTGCGCGCGATCCAGGAGCGCATCGCCTGATGCTGTTCGATTCGCACGCGCACGTCGATGGACCCGAGTTCGATGCCGATCGGGCCGAGGTGCTTGCCCGCGCCCGCGCCGCCGGCGTGCAGCGCATGGTCGTGATCGGCGCGGTCGGCGATCCGTCGAGCGCCGAACGCTCCGTCGCGCTCGCCGAGTCCGATCCGAACATCTGGGCCACCGTCGCCACGCATCCGCACGACGTCGACAAGATGACCGACGAGTGGTGGGCGGTGCACGAGCGCCTCGCGCCGCACCCGCGCGTGGTCGCGATCGGCGAGACCGGGCTCGACTACTTCTATGACCACTCCGCGCGCGAGACCCAGAAGGTCGCGTTCGCGCGGTTCATCGAGCTCGCGCGCAAGGTCGGAAAGCCGGTGGTCTGCCACATCCGCGACGCCCACGACGACGCGCGCGCGATCCTGAAGGAGGGCCGCGCCGGCGAGCTCGGCTGCGTGATCCACTGCTTCACCGGGACACCCGAGGACGCCGCGGCCTACGCGGAGCTCGGCTACTACATCTCGTTCTCGGGCATCGTCACCTACAAGACGGCCCAGGGTCTGCGCGATGCCGTGCCCCTCGTGCCCCGCGACCGGCTGCTGATCGAGACTGATTGCCCGTACTTGGCACCGATCCCCAGGCGGGGAAAGCGCAACGAACCGGGGTTCATCGTGCACACCGCAGAGGTGGTCGCGACCTGTGCAGGCATGAGTTTCGAGGACTTGGCCGCACAAACCGTCCAGAATACGTGCCGGGTCTTCGGGCTAACCTCTCCTTGACCAGCCGGACCCGCCCGGGTATGTATTGCCCCCTCGTTTCCGGTACGTAGGAGCTGTCACGTCATGTCTCTCAAGATCGGCCTGCTCGGCAAGAAGCTCGGAATGACCCAGGTGTTCGCGGACGACGGTGAGTCGATTCCCGTCACCGTGATCCAGACGGGTCCGAACATCGTGATCGGCACGCGCACCCAGGAGCGCGACGGTTACTCGGCAGTGGTGCTCGGCTTCGATGAGAAGCCGGTCCGCCTCGCCAACAAGCCGGAGCTCGGCATGATCAAGGAGAGCGGCATCAAGCCGATGCGCTTCATCCGCGAGATCCGCCTGTCGGCCGAAGAGGTCGCGAAGTTCACGGTTGGCCAGGCCGTTCAGGCCGGCGACGTGTTCGGCGTCAACGACCCGGTCGACGTCGAGGGCTGGAGCAAGGGCAAGGGCTACCAGGGCGTCATCAAGAAGCACCACATGAAGGGCATGACGCGCGCCCACGGTACGCACGAGTACTTCCGGCACGGCGGCTCGATCGGCTGCCGCCTCACCCCGCAGCGCGTCCACAAGGGCAAGCGCATGGCGGGTCAGATGGGCAACGCGAAGGTCACCGTTCAGAACCTTCAGCTCCTCCGCATTCTCGCCGAGGATGGCGTCATCCTCGTCCGCGGCGCGGTTCCGGGCTCGGCGAACGAGTACGTCGTCGTGACGAAGGCGCAGACGCGCACCACGTACCAGCGCAAGGGCATGGGCAAGGAAGAGGTTCGCTCGAAGAACCCGCTCAAGGCCTCGAAGAAGGCCGCCGCGGGCAGGTAGCCCCGGAGCGGCTCGGCCGGGGCGCCGCTTCGCGGCGGCCGCCCCGCCGCTGCTCCCACCCCT
>JBBRED010000539.1:0-4392 GCA_038203335.1 Haliangiales bacterium
GTCTCGCAGGGCGAGGGCTTCCGGCTGTTGCGCCCGATTCCTCCCGGAGGCCGCAAGTTCCGCGCGGGGTTCTCCCTGCCGGTCGACAACGGCGACGTGAAGTGGACGTTCGAGCTGCCGATGGGCACGTGGCAGAGCAACATGGAGATCCGCCAGACCGAGGGCATGAAGGTCACGCTGCCCGCCGGTGCCACCGGTGAGACGCGGACCGCCTCCACCGGCGAGCCATGGTTCGTCGTCGACAACTTCACGATCGAACGCGGCAAGTCGATGGTGATCTCGATCAGCGGACTTCCGGCAGAGGCTGCCTGGAAGATCTGGGTGCCGCGGTTCGTCGGCCTCAGCGTGATTGCGCTGGTGCTCGGAGGCATCGCGCTCGCGCTCCTGCGCGCACCAGCTCCGCCGAAGGCCGATCACGAGGCGCGCCGTAACAAGCTCCTCGACGAGCTCGTGGATCTCGATCGCGACGGCAAGCAGGACACGCGGCGCCGCGCGCAGATCGTCGACGAGCTCGAGCGGCTGTGGGGCGCGTAGGCGACCCGATGGCTGCGCTCGACAAGGTCGAGATCAACAAGCTCACGAAGCGCTATGGCACGGAGCGCGCACTCGGCGGCGTCAGCCTGGAGCTGACCTCCGGCTCGATGTGCGCGCTGCTCGGTCACAACGGCGCCGGCAAGACCACCCTGCTCGGCATCGTGTCCACGCTGGTTCGCGCCGACAACGGCTCCGTCACCTATCGGGCGGGAGGTAACGAGGTCAAGGGCGAGGCGGTGCGGCGCCAGATCGGGATGCTCGCTCACTCCTCGCTCTGCTACGGCGAGCTGAGCGCGATCGAGAACCTCGTGCTCACCTCCGGGCTCTACGACGTGGATGGCAGCGCCGCGACGATCGCCGCGGTGCTCGACAGGGTGGGGCTCGAGCCGCGCGCGCGCGACCGCGCGGCCCGCACGTATTCGCGCGGCATGCTGCAGCGGCTCGCACTGGCCCGCGCGCTGCTCACCAATCCTTCGCTGCTGCTCCTCGACGAGCCGTTCACCGGGCTCGATCGGGATGGCGCGCTGTCGCTCGGCGAGCAGCTCGGGATCCTGCGCGACGCTGGGGCCATCGTCGTCGTGGTGACCCACGATCTCGAGGCGATCGCCGGGCGCACCGATCACGTCGCGATCCTGCGCCGCGGTCAGCTGGCGCACGAGGAGCGAGGTAGCTACTCGTACGATCAGCTCAAGGACCTCTACCACCGTCACGCCAACTAGGCGACGATCGTCATGTCCGTGCTTCGACACGCTGCCCGGGTGGCCTGGAAGGATCTGCGCATCGAGCTGCGCAGCAAGGAGATCGTCTACACGATGGCGTTCTTCGGAGCGCTGATCGTCGTGATCTACTCGTTCGCGTTCCCGCTCAAGCCCGTCCTCGTGCGGGCCGCGGTGCCGGGCATGCTGTGGGTCGCGATCGCGTTCGCCGGCACGGTCGGCCTCGGCCGCGCGTTCGATCGCGAGCGCGAGAATGACACCATGCGCGCGTTGCTGCTCGCCCCGATCCCGCGGCTCTCGGTGTTTCTCGGCAAGGCGATGTCGGTCGCGGTGCTCGTGCTCGCCGTCGCCGTGGTCTGCGCGCCGCTCCTCGCCCTGCTGCTCGATGCGCCGGTGTTCAAGGAGCCGGGGCCGATCATCCTGGCGCTCGTCCTCGGCGCGATCGGCTTTGCCATCGTGGGCTCGGTGTTCGCGGCGACCCTGCTGAAGGTCCGCTCACGGGACGTGCTCCTCCCCGTGATCCTCTATCCCATCCTGATCCCTCTGTTCGTCGCCGGGACCCATGCCACCGAGGCCCTGATCGCCTCGAACGTCGACTTCGATAAGGCGTGGTACTGGATCAGCTTCCTCGGAATCTACGACGCCGCCGCTCTGGTAATGTCGCTGTGGGTCTTCGAGTCCCTGGTGATCGAATGAGCAACAAAGCCATCCCCGTCCTCGCGACACTCTCGGCGATCGGCTTCGCGGTGTGCGTGTACCTGATCTTCAACTACGCGCCGTTCGAACCGGCGCTGCTGTTCAACCAGAAGATCTTCTACTTCCACGTCGCGCACGCGTTCATGCTGTTCCTCTCGGTGTCGATCTGCGGCGTGTGCTCGCTGATCTATCTGAAGAAGCGCACCCCCAAGTGGGACAACATCGCGCTCGCGACCGCCGAGATCGCGGTGATGTTCGGCGCGGTCGTGCTGATCACCGGCATGATCTGGGCGAAGGCGGCGTGGGACATCTGGTGGACCTGGGAGAAGCGGCTGACCATGTCGCTGCTGCTGTGGCTTACGCTCGTGGGCTACGTGCTGGTGCGCCGGTTCGCGGGGGCGAGCGCGGATCGCCTCGCTGCCGGTCTTGCCGTGTTCGGCACGCTCGGCATCCCGTTCATCTACACGATGGTCGATCGCAGCGACCACCATCCGCAGGCCGGCGCGAATGGCAACGTGATGACCCTCGATGGCCCGATGAAGCTGGTGTTCTGGATGAGCGTGCTGACGTTCTTCCTGTGGTTCATGACGCTCGTGTTGATGCGCGTGCAGACCGCACGCGCGGAACGCGAGGTGCGCGAGCTCCGCGAGAAGGGTCTCGACGCAGGATTGTTCACGTGAGGTATCCGATGCGCAGCTTGATGATCGTGATCGCGCTCTGTCTCGCACCGCAGCTCGCGGCGGCGCAAACCGGCAGTGGCTCCGCCGACGGCTCGGCCGCCTCACCTCCGCCCGCGCCGCAGGAGCTCAAGATGCCGATCCCCGAGCCGACCCCGGACGAGCTCCGCAAGATCTGCGCGGACGCGATGAACAAGAGCCCCGGCTTCGCCGGGGACATCGTCAAGACGATCAACGAGGACACCTACAACCAGCACGCGCGCGCGGCCGACGCGGTCGCGAAGAACGAGAAGCACGTCGTGATGGCCTACGCCGCGATGTGGGTGATCGCGGCGGCGTTCCTCATGTTCCTGTGGCGGCGCCAGCAGGGCCTGAAGGCCGAGATCGCCAACCTCAAGCGCGATCTCGAGGCGGCGGCGAAGTGACCTCGAGCCACGTCCTGTTCATCCCGGGCGTGCTGATGGTCGGGATGTTTCTCGGCTTCATCCTCGGGGCGCGGGCCGCGAGGAACCAGTTCGATCTGGCGCAGCGCCGCGAGACGGAGCGCGAGGCGGCGCGAGCTGCACGTGCTGCGAAGAAAGCAGTCGCCGAGAAGCCCTGACATGTAGGCGTCGCTGGGCGTCGCATCTGTCGCGCCTTCATCGTTGCGCAGATCCGTGCACAGCTCCTACGATGCTCCGACGACGATGACTGAACGGTTGGGACGGTACGCGGTGCTCAAGCACCTGGCGTCGGGCGGTATGGCCGATGTTCTGCTTGCGCGGTCAGACGGAATCGAGGGCTTCGAGCATCACGTGGTGCTCAAACGAATCAAGTCCGAGCACGCGAAGGATCAGCGCTTCATCGATATGTTTCTCGATGAAGCGCGGCTCGCCGCAAACCTTCACCACTCGAATGTCGTGCAGGTTCACGACATCGGCGAGGCGAGCGGCGAGTACTTCTTCGCGATGGAGTATCTTCACGGCGAGGATCTTCGGGCGGTCCTGCGGCATCTCAGCAAGAGCAAGATGCACATGCCGCTGCAGCATGTCGTCGCGATCATCTCGTCCGCGGCCGCGGGGCTGCACTACGCGCACGAGCGCCGCGGTCCGGACAAGAAGCCGCTCGGCATCGTCCATCGCGATGTCTCGCCGTCGAACATCATCATCGGCTACGACGGATCGGTGAAGGTTCTCGACTTCGGGATCGCGAAGGCCTCGCAGCGGCAGGTCGAGACTCGCTCCGGGAGCCTCAAGGGCAAGGTGTCGTACATGTCGCCCGAGCAGTGCAAGTCGCTGCCGGTCGATCGTCGAAGCGACGTCTACGCGCTCGGAGTGCTGCTCTACGAGCTCGCGACCACCACGCGGCTGTTCAAGAGCGACAGCGACTACCTCATCATGGACGCGATCTGCACCGGCAAGATTCCGCTGCCGCGCGTTCGCCGCCCGGATCTTCCGAACGAGCTGTCCACGATCATCATGACGGCGCTCGCGACCGATCCGGCGCGGCGCTATCAGACGGCCGAGGAGCTGCGCAGCGCGCTCGAGCAGTTCGCGGCCCGGCAGAGCTTGACGACGAACCCGGGCGCGATCGCCGCGTACCTGACGAAGATGTTCGGCGAGCGCGCCGAGCCGTGGGTCGATCTGGAGGCGGCGCACCCGGCGTCGGTCTCCGAGTCCTCGCCTCCGGCCCTGGCCCAGACGGTCGCCAACGGTGACCACCGCGGTCGGAGCTACACCGATCTGCCGCTGCCGGCGCCCGAGGCGACGCGCGCCGGCACGGGATCCGGC
>JBBRED010000540.1:0-4381 GCA_038203335.1 Haliangiales bacterium
ATCGCGATCGGCGCACTGGTCGACGATGCGATCATCGACGTCGAGAACGTCTTGCGGCGCCTGCGCGAGAACGGCGCGCGGCCCGAGCCCGAACGCCGCACCGCGGCCGATGTGATCTTCGAAGCCTCGCGCGAGGTCCGCGCCTCGATCGTGTTCGCGACACTGATCGTGATGCTCGTATTCATCCCGATCTTCTTCCTGTCGGGCGTCGAAGGCCGCTTGCTGCGTCCGCTCGGGTTCTCGTACCTCGTCGCGATCTTCGCCTCGCTCGTCGTCGCGCTGACGCTGACCCCGGCGCTGTGCTCGTTCGTCCTCTCGCGGGTGGGAGAGAGAGACCACAGCGATCCGTTCGTCGTGCGCATGCTCAAGCGCCTGTACGAGCCCTCGCTCCGAGTCGCCGTGCGCCGACCTCTTGTAGTGGGCATCGGCGCGGCGGCACTGCTCGCCGGAACGATCGCACTGATCCCATTCCTGGGCCGTACGTTCTTGCCCGAGTTCAACGAGGGTGCGCTCACGGTCAGCGCGGTCACGTTGCCGGGCACCTCGCTCGAGGAGTCCGACAAGCTCGGGCGCCGCGTCGAGGAGGTGCTTCGGTCGTTCCCTGAGGTCGTCTCGACCGCGCGCCGCACCGGCCGCGCGGAGCTGGACGAGCACGCCCAGGACGTCAACGCCGCCGAGATCGACGTGCGACTGAAGCTCGGCGATCGCTCGAAGGAAGCATTCCTCGCCGAGCTCCGGAAGCAGCTCACCACGGTCCCCGGGGTCGTCTGTACGATCGGCGGCCCCATCGCGCATCGCATCGACCACATGCTCTCGGGCACGCGCGCCAGCATCGCGATCAAGATCTTCGGCGACGACCTCACCGAGCTGCGCGCCTCCGCCGAGCGGGTGAAGCAGGTCATGGAACCCATCCCGGGCGTCGTCGATCTGGCGATCGAGCAACAGGTCGATGTGCCCCAGCTCGCGATCGCGTTCGACCGCGAAGCGATCGCGCGGTACGGCCTGCGCAGCGGCGCGCTCGCCGAGGTGATCGAGACGGCCTACGCCGGCCGCAAGGTCACCCAGGTACTCGAACGGCAGCGCACCTACGACGTCATCGTGCGCTATCGCGACGACGAGCGCGCCGACATCGACGCGATCCGCAACACGATCGTGGACACGCCGTCTGGCGCGCGGGTGCCGCTCAAGATGCTGGCAACGATCCGCGAGGATGTCGGTCCGAACACGATCTCCCGCGAGAACGTGCAGCGCAAGGTCGTCGTCTCCGCGAACGTCGGCGGGCGCGACCTGCGCGGCGTGGTCGACGACATCCGCGCTGCCATCGAGCAGACGGTCACGTTGCCCCAAGGCTACTACGTCGTGTACGGCGGCCAGTTCGAGAGCGAGCAAGCTGCGTCGCGGACGCTGTCGCTCCTGGGCATCGCCGTGATCGCCGGCATTCTGGGCCCCCTGTTCTTCTCGTTCCGCTCGCTGCGCAACGCGCTCCTCATCATGATCAACCTCCCGCTCGCCCTGATCGGCGGCGTGGTCGCGATCTACTTCGGCAGCGGCGTGGTGAGCGTCGCGTCACTCGTCGGCTTCGTCACCCTGTTCGGTATCGCCACGCGCAACGGCATCATGATGATCTCGCACTACGAGCACCTCCGGACCGTGGAGAACGCCCCGTTCGAGGAGGCCGTGATGCGCGGCTCGATGGAGCGGCTGTCGCCGGTCCTCATGACGGCACTATGCGCGGGACTCGGCCTCGTCCCTCTGGTGATCGCTGGTGGTCAACCGGGAAACGAGCTGCAGGCGCCGATGGCGGTGGTGATCCTTGGCGGCCTCGTGTCGTCGACGGCGCTCAACATGCTCGTCATCCCTGCGCTCTACGCCCGGTTCGCGCGTCCGCGTGAGCGGGGGTAGATGTCGCGTCCCAACGGCTTGCTCACGTCCGTAGACTGTCCAGCCTGGTGATCTGCCGGCACGGCCACATCGGCGGTCGCTGGGTACTCGGCGAGGAACGTCGACGCACCGAACCACAGCCACTACCGGTTGTGAGCTAGAGTCCCGGCATGAAGATGGCCGGGTCCGCTTCACTCGTGCTGATCGCGACCGCCGCAATCGCGAAGCCGAACGTCGCGAAGCCCGACATCGCGAAGCCCACCACGCTCGCGCTGCCGGGCGGCGATGCGGGCATCGGGTTCGACGACCTCCGGTTCTCTCCCGAGCTTCACCGGGTGCTCGCGCCGGCAGGACGCACCGGCAAGCTCGACCTGATCGATCCGAAGACCCAGGCCATCACCTCGATCGGTGGCTTCTCGTCGGACGCGAAGTTCGGCGGCGGACACGGCGAAGGCACGACCTCCGTCGATGGCGGAGGCGGCCTTCTGTTCGCAACGGATCGCGGACGCACCGAGGTCGCCGTGATCGATCCGAAGGCGAACAAGGTCACGAGCACGACCAAGCTCGGCGGCAACCCAGACTACGTGCGATGGGTCGAGCCGACCAAGGAGGTTTGGGTCACCGAGCCCGGCAAGAAGCAGATCGAGCTCTTCGGACTCGACAGGTCCAAGCTGGCTCGCAAGGGTGTGATCGACGTGCCGGGTGGCCCCGAGTCACTCGTCATCGACGCCACGCGAGGACGTGCCTACACCCATACCTGGGACGACGCGACCGTCGTCATCGACCTCGCGAAGCACACGGAGGTGGCGCGCTGGAAGAACGGCTGCAAGGCTTCGCGCGGCATCGCGCTCGACGAGAAGCGCGGCCTGCTGTTCGTCGGCTGTGACGAAGGCAAGGCGACCGCGCTCGACGTCGCACACGACGGCAAGCAACTTGGCACCGCCGACACCGGAAAAGGCGTCGATATCATCGCGTACGACTCCCGGCTCGCGCACCTCTACGTGCCGGGTGGTGACAGCGCGACGCTGACGATCATCGGCGTCGCAGCGACGGGCAAGCTCACCGCGCTCGGGCGCGTCGCGGTCGCAGCCGACTCTCACTGCGTTGTTGTCGATGACGTCGGCCATGCCTACGTCTGCGATCCGGCTCACGGCTCGTTGCTCGTCGTCACCGATCCGTTTTCAGCCACCAAGTAGGCTCAGCAACGCCACGCGGTTCGGCGTGGCAGCGCTTCTCGACGTAGCCGCCGCCCCTGCCCGTCAGTACGTCGGCCAGTCGGGTGGCCGCATGATCACGGTGCTGTTCTTGTACGAGAACAAGTACCGCCGCGAGGTGGGGAGCTTGTGCGCGGGAATCTCGACGATGGGGTCGAGCGCGACCTCCGAGTAGGTCTTCGGACGCACGACCAGAACCGGGCAGCCGGCCTCGCGTACCACACGCTCGGCGACCGAGCCCATGACCAGGTGCTTGATACCGGTGTAGCCGTGAGTTCCGATGAAGATGAGGTCGGCGCCAACCTCCTTCGCCAGATCGAGGATCTCGTGCGCGGGTTCGCCGATCCGGACGTGGAGGCAGAACGGGACATCGTTGGCAACCGCTGCGGCCTGGAATGCATCACCGATCCGCGCGGCCATCACCTCGCGAATGCGGTCCGAGTAGACGATGTCGACCGGGCCGCCCGGTGGGACTGCGGCAATCCCCGCGCGGTGATCGAGTACCGTGATGATGTGTAGAACGTGGTCGTGGTCCTTCGCCGCGAACGCAATCGCCCGGTCCAGCACGGGACGTCCATGCTCCGAGAGATCAAAGGCAACCGCGACTGGCCGGGGGGTTGTGCTCATGACCCAGGACTCTGCAACTCGCGCGCCTGGACAAGTGCCCGACTCGAAGGGAGCAGCACGTCGACAACAGCTCGCCGTAGAGCTCGTGCCTGAGGTGATCGCCAGCTCGCGCACGCGCTTGGCCAGCGCTGGCAAGTCGTCGCGCGGTGCGCCGCTGCCCACCGTCGCCCCCGCTCGGTAGCTCCGATGCGCGGACGGATCAGGCCGCGACCAGCTTCGCGAAGTCGAACGCGGTCACGATGCCGACCGCTTCGCGATCGCGGCACGGAATGATACGGCGGACTTCGAGCCGGCGCGCCTGTTCGGCAGCGCGGTAGAGCTTCGTCGAGACCGGCAAACAGAGCATCGACGGGTCGAACACGTCGTCGATGCGCGTGTCGCGTGGCAGGTCCCGAGCCTCGATCGCCTCGACCTGCGTGAACACGCCGACCGGGAAGTCGTCATCGACGACCACCAGGCCCTGGACGCGGGCTTGCTCGAGCCGCTCGATCGCGACGCTGATCGGTTGCTGCGCTTTCACGGTGAAGATCGGCGTCGACATGATCTCCGTGATCGGGATCTCGATCTTGGCATTACGTACCGCGGTCATCAGATCGAGCGTACTCAGCACGCCAACGAGCTTGCCGCCATCGACGACAAACAGCCGGTGGACTCGCTCG
>JBBRED010000541.1:0-4345 GCA_038203335.1 Haliangiales bacterium
CGCGCGCGTCGCCGCGGAGGCCGCGCTGGCCGAATCCAGGATCTCGCACGTCGCGCTGCGCGTGGCCGGCATTCACGGCCCGGGGCGCGGGCTCGTCGATCGACTGCGTGCGGGGACCTACCGGATCGTCGGCGATGGTACGTCGCACGTCAGCCGGATCCACGTCGATGATCTGGTGGAGGCGATCGTGCGCGCGGGCCGCTCGGAGCTCACGGGCGCGATCAACATCGCCGACGACGATCCGGCGCCGATCGGCCTGGTCGCGGACGCGCTCGCCGCGCAGCTCGGCGTGGCCGTGCCGCCGCGCGTGCCGGTCGCGAGCGTGGCGCCCGAGGTCGCCGGCATGCTCACCGCGGATCGGAAGATCGCGAACCGCCGCATGACCGAGGAGCTCGGCGTGGTGCTCCGGTATCCGAGCTGGAAGCTAGCGGCGACGACGCCGTAACACGAAGGCGCCGGCGAGCGCCGAAAGTCCGAACGCGGCGGCGGGCGATCCACCGCCGGCATCGCAGCACCCGCCGCCGGCCTTCACCGGCGGCGTCGCGAGATCGACGATCTCGAGATCGGGCAGTGCGCCGCACGTGCCCGGGCCGGTCGCACCGAACTGCGCCTTGAGCGCGGGCCACAGCGGCGCGCACTCGGTCTCCTCGGTGGTGCCGGCGGCGCACTCCACGGGACCGGCGAGCTCGACGAACCGGAACAGCTTCTGCCACGCGAGCGGCTGGGACGCGCGACCGACCGCCATGTAGTCCGGCGCCCAGTTCGCCCCGCATCCGAGCAGCGTGCCGTCGGCCTTCTGCGCCATGCAGCCGAGCTGCGGGGGCTTGACGTCCTGGGCGATCGGCTTGGTCTCGCCGAGGCGCGTGAATACGCTCTGTGGTCCCGCGGACTCGAAGGTGCCGCCGTTGGCCGTGGCGATCAGCGCCGAGCCATTCGAGCGCACGATGATGTCGCGCACGTGATCCGTGGTCACCGCGACCTCGGTGAACGTGGTGCCACCGTCGGTGGTCCGGTAGACCTTGTCGCCGCCGGGCGGATTCGCATCGAGCGACGTCAGGTAGAAGTGATCCGCGTTGCCCGGATCCACCGCAGTGACGTGCGCGATCGGCGTGGAGCCGAACAGCACGTTCGACGGCAACACGATCTCCGTCCAGCTCGTGCCGCCGTTGTCGGAGCGCTCGAGGTGAACCTTCGCGGACTGCGCGACCTGGTAGCCGGTGACGTAGATCCGCTGCGGATCGGACTTCGCGACCTTGATGCTCTTCCACCACACCACGGGCGAGGACAGGCCCATCGCGGTGAACGTCATGCCGTTGTCGGTCGAGCGGTAGACGTCGTTCGGCTTCGCGCTCTCGGCCGTGGCGACCCACACGTCGCCGTTCGGGGCGATGTCGATCGCGTCGATCCAGATCTCGGAGATGTTGCCCGGGTCTCCCGGCGGTCTCTGCGACGTGGCCGTGGTCCACGTGCAGCCGTTATCGCGGCTGACGCGCAGGCCGGTGAACGTGGTGGCGAAGATCGTGCCGTCGGTGGCGATCGCGTACTTCGGATCGAACTCGCCGCCGTAGCCGATCGCCTTCTCGCACACCCAGCGGAACGTGCAGCCATCATCGTGGCTGATCAGCAGGCCGAACGTGGTGCGCACGTACAGCGAGATCGGATCGCCGGGCTTCAAGAACATGCCGTTCGTCAGCGGCGCGCGGCCGTTCGCCATTCCCGCGGCGGGCAGGGCGGCGACGAGCGCGGAGACGAGGAGGCGGCGCACGCCCGGACTATAGTCCGAACGTCGCCGTGACCGGAGCATGATCGCTCGCGTCCTGCCCCTTCCGGGCATTGCGATCGATCACACACTCGGTGCAGCGCGCGGTCATCGATGCGCTGGTCAGGATGTGATCGATGCGCAGGCCCTGGTTCTTGAAGAACGAGACGCCTCGATAATCCCACCACGACCAGACGCCACCATCGGGGGTCTTCGTGCGGAACACGTCGTCGAGGCCCCACGCGCGCACGTTTGCCAGCGCCTCACGCTCGGGCTCGCTGCAGTGGACCTTCCCCTTCCACGAGTCGGGCGACCACACGTCCTTGTCGTCCGCGGTGACGTTCATGTCACCGCACACCACGACCGGCTGGTCCGGCGTGGTGGTGCGCTCGAGGAACGCGCGCAGCCGGCCGAACCAGGCGAGCTTGTAAGGATAGCGATCCGAGGTCAGATCCTGGCCGTTCGGCACGTACAGACAAACCACACGGACGCCGTGCGTGGTCGCGGCGATCACCCGCGCTTCATCATCCGCAACATCGTCGCCGAAGCCCTTCGTGACGTCCGCGAGCGGCTGGGTCGAGAGGATCGCGACGCCGTTGTAGGACTTCTGCCCGTAGATCGTGACCTCGTAGCCGAGCTTGGTCACGGCCTCGTGCGGGAACAGCGGGTCCTCGACCTTGGTCTCCTGCAGGCACAGCACGTCGGGTCGGTTCGCCTCGAGCCAGGCGACGAGCCGCGGCGTCCGCGCGCGGATCGAGTTGATGTTCCAGGTCACCAGCTTCATCGCGCGCTCAACCTACATCGCCGCACCCGGCGAAAACCATGCCAGTCGGCAACTGGAATGCGGCGACGCTGTCTGGAGTTAGACCGACACCATCCGTCGCGCGTGAGGATCACCATGAAGGCTTCGAACGACCTATCTCTGTGGAGCATCATCGAGCGCCTGCAGCGCCGTCTCGAGCGACAGGGCATGACGCCCTCTGCGGCCGACCGGGCCGTCGCGCTGGCCGTCCGCCAGCTCGCACACGTCCGGTAGACCTCGGCCGACGAGGAGTCAGTCCCGCGGCAGATCGGCGAGCGCGTTCTTCGGGTCGAGATACTTCGCGAGCTTGCCCTGGATGTAGTCCCGAGCGCGAGCGCGCACGAGGAAGCCCGGGTCCTCGCCCTTGAACAGCGCACGGCTGTTCCCGAGCGTCAGCTCGCCTTCGATCTTCACGAGGAGGTACTTGCCCGAAAAGCGAGCGCGCTTCTCGTCGACCCACGTCACGGCGATCTTGTGCCTGTTGTTCAGGTACTGCCCGAGAACATCGAGTCGCTCGCGGGCCTCCTGATCGGAGAGGACGTACTGAAAGTCGATCTCCATCCCTAGTCCCGATCGTGTACCACGGAAGTCGTCACTTGGAATCTCCCTCGGTGTCCTCACCGCGGGACGAACGATCGAGCGCCTGACGCTGGACATCCGTGAGCTGTTGCTCGCAGGCCTCGAACGCGACGCGATCATTCGCATCGACCAGACATTTCCGCACCGCGCCCGTCCACGTGCCGTCGCTGCACGCGTGGACGATCGAGTCGCGCATCGCGGGCAGCTGTGCCTCCACGGCGCGCCGCATCGCCTCGTCGACGCCCTTGTGCTCGAGGTCGTCCTTGGCGAGCGCCGTGAACTTCGCTCCGACCGCGCCACACGGCGGCCCATCGGACGGGCCGCGGCTGCACCCGGCCCCCACGGCGAGGATGACGGCGAGCCCGGCGATGCGAATCACATCGAGGTTTTCGACTCGCCCTGCGCCGGTGTCAAGGCGTCTATAGTCGCGACGTGACGTCCCCGCGATCGCTTCCGCTGGTCGCGCTCGCGCTTGCCGTTGCGGTGCTCGTGGTGCAGGCGCGCGTGATCGCGGGCGGCAAGACCTGGGACGACGTCCGCTACCACACCGAGATCGCGCCCGCTCGCCTCGCCGCGGCGGACCTCGTGCAGCACGGTGCGCTACCCGCCTGGTGGGATGGGTCGGGCCTCGGCGTCCCGCTGGCCGCCGAGCCGCAGCATGGCGCGATGTATCCGCTGACGTGGATCGCCGCGACGCCGCGCGGGCTCGACTGGATCCTGATCCTCCACCTCGCATGGGCGGCGTTCGGCGTGGCGGTGTGGGCGCGGCGCAAGGAGCGCGCGAGCGATCCCGCGGCGCTGGTCGCCGGGATCCTCGTCGCGAGCAGCGGCATCCTCGCGAGCTGCGCCGTGCGCGGTGCGCTCCCGGCGCTCGCGCACCTGCCGTGGCTCGGTGTCGCTGCGGGGATGCTCGAGTCGGCGCCGGAGCGGCGCGGGAGAGCGCGCGCGGCGATCGCGATCGCCGTGCTGCTCGGCCTGATCGGTCTCGGCGGTGAGCTCGCGGTGCTCGTCGATGCGCTCGCGCTCGTGCTCGCGCTGACGGTGCGGCGTGTTCCGATCGGCTGGCTCGCGGCCGCGATCGGCGGTGGCCTCGCGATCGCGGCCGCGCAGTGGATCCCGGCGGCGCTCGCGCTGCTCGCCGGCGAGCGAGCCGGCGCGATCCAGCACGGCCTGCCGCTCGCGCGGATCGTCGAGCTGATCGTCCC
>JBBRED010000542.1:0-4334 GCA_038203335.1 Haliangiales bacterium
GCCCGCCTCCGCCGCCCCGCCGCCGCCCTCCGCCGGCCGCTCTCTGCGGGCGCCGGCGCCCCCCCGCCACCCCCCCCGGCCGGCGCCCGGGCCGCCGCCCCACCCGCCCGCCCTATCTGGGGCCCGCACCCCATTATCGGACATGGCGATCTCGATCGACGGCGCGCTCGTCGGGAAGGAGCAGGCGACGATCAGCGTGCTCGACCGCGGCTTGCTCTACGGCGACGGCTGCTTCGAGGTGCTGCGCACGTGGAGCGGCGCGGCGGTGGACCTCGCGGCGCACCTGGATCGGCTGTACGCCACGATCGCCGCGATGCGATTGCGCACGATCGAGCGAGGCGCGCTGGCCGCGGCGGTCGACCGCACGCTCGCCAGCGCGGGCGGCGGCGAGCATCGGGTCCGGATCGTGATCACGCGCGGCGAGGGCGGGCTCGGCGCGAAGACCGCGAGCCTCGGGCCGGGTAGGGCGATCGTGATCGTCGAACCGCTCGGAGTGCAGCCCGCCGAGATCACCGCGGCGGTTGTCGACTGGCCGCTGGCGCGCCGGACCCACGCGCACAAGACGCTCGCGTACCTCGATCACGTCATCGCGCGAGACCTCGCGCGGGCGGCGGGCGCGGACGAGGCCATCCGGCTCGATGCCGATGGCTATGCGGTCGAGGGCGCGACGAGCAACCTCTATGCGGTCATCGGCGGCACCGTCCTGACCGCCCCGATCGGACAGGGAATCTTGCCCGGGGTGGTGCGCGGACGCGTGCTCTCCGTGTGTGGCCGGGAGTGCATCGCCGCGCGCGAGGAGGCATTCACGGTGGACGCGCTGCGCGCCGCCGACGAGATCTTCGTGTCCAGCTCGCTGCGCGGCGTGGTGCCGGTCACGCGCCTCGACGGTGTCGCGCGCGTCGCGGGGGCGATCACGTCCCGGATTGCAGCGTGTATCTCGGCGGAAATGCACGCCCTCGGAGCTGTGGCTACGTCGGCTCGGGTATAGTCCAGCGTCCATGGCCAAGGACGGCCGAGCCCTACGAGAAGAGGCTGCGGAGGCGACTGCCTCCGGGAAGTACAAGCGCGCCCTCTCCGCGTATCTCGAGCTCGAGCGCATCGAGCCGCGCGATGCGCAGTGGGCGAAGCGCGCCGCCGAGACCTACAAGCGGCTCGGCAACACGAAGAACGCGATCGATGCGTACGAGCGCTCGGCCGAGCGCTACGCGCAGAACGGCTTCCTCGTGCAGGCGATCGCCGTGTGCAAGCTGATCCTGCAGATCGATCCGGTGCACTCGGGTGCGCTCGGTCGGCTGTCGCAGATGAACGAGCAGGTCGGCGCGGGCCCATCGCGCGCGCAGAGCTACGCCGACAACAATCCCGAGCTGCATGCGAACCCGAACGTGCAGATGCTCCGGCGCCGGGAGACCCACGCGGGGACCGAGATCGAGGCCGCGACGATGCCGGTGCCGATCCTCGATCTCCGCCATCGCAACAAGCCGACGACGCCGCCGTACGTCACGCCGATCATGTCGCGGACAAAGAGCAAGCCGATCTCGCTCCCGCCGGGCGCGGCGCTCGAGACGGTGCACCTCGCGAAGGAAGTGCCGCAGTCGCAGCGCAGCGCGCCGGGCGTCACCGTGATCCCGATCGACGACGAGGACTACGACATCGAGGTCACCACGGGCTCGTCACCGGTGATCGAGGTCGAGGATCCCGCGAACGCGCCGATGGACGCCGAGGTCGATGACGCGACCGAGCTCGCGCTCGACGACATCGAGGAGATTCCGCTGGGCCAGCCAAAGCGCATGGGGCAGGCCGCGCAGCGCGCGCTCGCCGCCACGCCGCTGTTCGCCGGTCTGCCGCACCACGCGCTCGAGGCGCTGGTCGAGAACCTCACGATCGTGCCGCTCGAGATCGGCGTCGCGCTGTTCAAGGAAGGTGATCCGGGCGACGCGCTCTACGTGATCGTCGAGGGCGAGGTCAGCGTGCAGGCCGAAGGGCCGCCGCTCGTCGAGATGGCCCGCCTCGGTCCGGGCGCGTTCATCGGCGAGGTCGCGCTCATGACGGATCAGCCCCGCTCGGCGACCGTCACCGCCACCGAGCAGAGCGAGCTGTTGCGGATCGATCGCACCACGCTGTCCACGGTGCTCGCCGAGCACGGCGACGTGCTCCGCGCGGTGCTGCGGTTCATCCGCGAGTGGCTCGTGGATCGCTGGATGCGCACGAGCCCGCTGTTCCGCCCGTTCAACGACGAGGAGCGCAATGCGCTCGCCGCGCGGTTCAAGTTCCTCGAGATCGAGTCGAACACGAAGCTGCTCACGGCCGGTACGCGGCCCGACGGGCTGTACATCGTGCTCGCTGGCTCCTACCTGGTGCAGCGCAACGGCGCGACCGTCGCCACCGTCGGCCCGGGCGAGCTGATCGGCGAGACGGCGCTGCTCTCGGGCGGTCAGTTCAAGAGCGACGTGGTCGCGCGCGGCAAGGGGCTCGCGCTGTGTCTGCCGGCCGCTGACTTCCGCGAGGTGATCATGACCCACCCGCACGTGCTCGAGTACATCGGCGAGCACGCCGAGCAGAGCCGGAGACTCCAGATCCTCTAGGCGCTGACTGACCCGGCTACTCGAGTAGCCACCCGCGCGTAACTCCGCGCAACGCAGTGGCCCGACCACGGCATCGCGGCTGCACATCGGCGGCGGCGTGCGTCGTCTCCTGTTCTTCGCGATCCTGATCGGCGGCTGCGCCGAGATCCCCGACGACGATCTCGACGGCCCGCAGGACGCGGTCGACGGGCTCGGCAAGGCCGATGGCGCCGCGTGCCCGGCGAAGCTGCGCTGCGGCGATCCGGAGGCAACGACGATCCTGTTCCCCGGCAATCCGGGCTGCGCCGGCGGCAAGGGCTGCGAGCGCGTGCTCGGCGGCGCCGACATCTACATCCCGCCGACGAACGGGACGCCGTGGGGCGAGACCTATTCGCTCGGCACCGACACCCCCGACGTGATCGCCGGCTACAGCTCGGGGCGCCACGCGCTCTTGCGCCGCCTCGCGTTTTACAACGACGGCAACCACGCCGTGATGCTCGACCCGAGCTGGGAGGACGGCGCGCGCGACTTCCTCGGCGATGGCCCTCGGCACGGCGAGGACATCGTCCACGACTGGCTCGCCGCCGACCGGGACCGCACGTTCCTGCTCGTCTACTCGACGAAGAGCGTCGGCTGGAAGGCGTACGCGGCGCTGCAGGCCACGGACGTCGGCGATCGCGTGCGCGTCTGCTCCGTCACGGTCCTCCACGGCCAGGTGCCGAGCGTCCCGAAGCTCCACGATGCGCTCGTCGATCCCGAGGCGTGGGACAACGGGCGCTGTCGCTAACTACTTCTTGTCCTTGCTCGGCAGACCGTCGACCGGGATACCGCCCTTGGTCGGCGCCTTGTCCTTCGCGGGGACCTCGGTGTCGCCGCCGAAGAAGCTCCCGAACGGGTTCCAGCCGAACGAGGTCGCGACCAGCGCGCCGCCGAGAAGCAGGTAGACGATGCCGATCAGGATATGGGTGCGGCGCCCCATGGCGTATAGACCTTTACGCGCCCGCGCACGCCGGTCCTCCTCGTCGTCTCTGAACCCGATCCGGATCCGGTAAAGACCGAATATGACGACCAGAGCGGCGACGCCGAGCGTGAGCCAGACCGGGACTCTCATGCGTAAAGTACGTACCATTGACACGCCCGATATGCGTGGTCCAGAGTGCGCGTCTCCTCACTCCCGACCGGCATGCATCCCCAGCCGAAGTATAAGAATTCCGCGGCGTTCTATGACGTCGATGGAACGCTGATCAAGATCAACATCGTGCACACGTTCGCGTACTACGCGAGCCGTCATGCATCGATCGGCGCGAGCGTCGCCAGCACCGTGAAGACGGCGCTTTCGATCCCGCTGTTCTGGGCCGCCGACAAGCTGTCCCGCAAGTACTTCAACGAGATCTTCTATCGCTCCTACGAGGGCGCGAGCGAGGACCGCCTGGTCACGCTGGCCGAGGAGATGTTCGAGGACATCGTCAAGCCGAACATCTACCCGCGCGCGAAGGACCTGATCGAGGAGAGCCGCCGCGCCGGGTGCCGGCAAGTGCTGATCTCCGGCGCGCTCGACTTCACGATGAAGCCGCTCGCTCGATACCTCGGCGTCGACGACCTGATCGCGAACCGCCTCGAGTTCGTCGACAACTACGCGACCGGCAAGCTGCGCAAGCCGTTCGTCGCCGGCGCCACGAAGACCGAGATCATGCGCTCCTACGCGAAGGAGCACGGCATCGACCTCGGCGAGTCGTGGGCGTACTCCGACAGCTTCAGCGACTACGCGATGCT
>JBBRED010000543.1:0-4275 GCA_038203335.1 Haliangiales bacterium
GCCTCTCACCCGACGACGCGCCGTCCGCCGAGCTGATCATGGCGATCAACGGGCCGACGATCGCGGGCGCGAGCCGGACCTGCGTCGTGGCGGTGACGAAGAACCGGAACGCGAAAGCGAATGTCGTGGACATCACGCCGGCCGCCGCCGCGTCGCTCGCCGGCCGAGCGGTGACCGCCGACGTCGACTTCGACGGTGACAACTGCCCGGGGCTGCTCGCGACCACGGCCGCCGGCGCGCTGCGCCAGTGGGATGGAACGCGCACGCTTGGCAACTGCACGCTCGCCGCGGCGAGCACTGCCGTGACGCTCCAGGACGTGACCGCCGGCGCGACGCTCGTCGGACGGTTTCCGCTCACGCCGAACATCGCGCTCCTCGCGCCCGACGTGATCGTGATGAGCGACGGCGTCTACGCGAACGTCCTGGGGACGTTCGGGAAGGTCTACGCCTCGACGCGAAAGATCGCGCGCGCGGAGGCGGGCGACATCAACGGCGACGGCCGCGTCGACGGCATCGTGGCATCGGAAGGCGAGGACGACATCGACATCCTCTACCGTACGGAATCCCCGGGCTATCAGCTCGTGCGCGTCGATACCGCGAGCCGCGTGACGTCGCTGACGATCGGCGACTACGACGGCAACGGCGTCGACGACATCGCCTACACCGAGCTGATCGATTCCTATCAGCGGCTCGAGGTGGCGTACTGCACGACGGATCGGCCGCTGGATCCGGTGCCGATGGGGGCGTTCCCGAACAACATCTCGATCGTCCGGTTTGCGATCGCGGACACGGTGGATCAGCAATCGCTCGCCGCCGATCTCATCGTGCTGACGCTCGCGAGCGGAACGCGACCACCGTCGGTCACGTTCTTCCACGGCAGCCCGCAGCGCACGATGATGCCGTACTACGACCCCACGCCTGATGCGCCGAACTTTTTCGTCTCGAAGCCGTATCAGCTGCGGGCCGCGGTGATCGGGCGGTTCGATGGCGATAGCCTCCCCGATGTCGCCGGTGTCGGCGGAGCAGGACCGGATAACACCGCTGGCGCGCCGGTCCGCGCCTGGCTGATGAAGGGCACCGCGGTGGGCCCGGATGGAGCGCAGACCGCGGGCAAGCCCGTCACCGGGATGACGACGTGCCCGAGATCGGGCTCGGACCTGTGCGTCGAGGATGCGCTGCTCGTGCCGATCTCCGGTGCGGGACACGATCTGGTGCTTGCGATCGACCGCTCCGATCCGCCGCGCGCCGCGATCGTGGATCCCGCCTCGATCAACGCGCAGCTCGTCGCCACACCGGTCGCCGTGGCCAGCGGCGTCCCCGTGGGAAGCGCCGTGCGCTCCGCATACACCTCGGATCTCGACGGCGACGGAGCGATCGAGGTGCTCGCGTCGTTCGGTCCGCGCCCCGGGACGGTCGGCGCCGGCGCGATCCGCGTGTGCCCGATCAGCGCCGGGACCGTGCAGCCGTGCGAGGACCTGACCGCGGACATCCTCGCGGCGGTGGACGGGGCCGCGGCGTGCGTCGATGCAGCCCCGGGCCGGTTCCTCTATCAAGATGCGTTCAGCACGCACAGCGGCGCGTTGAACCTGATCGTGCTGTGCCGCGGTGGTGGGGTGTCGATGATCGAGCGCGTGACCCGGACCGCGGCCGGCCTCGAGATCGCGGAGCTCGCGCGGGTGCCCGAGGTGCTCGATGCCATCCGGGTCGGAGACGTCACCGGTGACGGCGTCGACGACATCGCCGCGATCGTGGTCGACCACGGCTCGGAGACGCTCGAGGTGTTTCGGCAGTGCAGCTCGCGGGATGCGGCCGTGTGCACGGGAGGTGGCCCGTGAGCCGCCTCGTGCTGATCGCGGTGCTCCTCTTGACGAGCGTCGCGCACGCCGACGATCGCGCGGCCGCCGAGCGCTACTTTCGCGCCGGTGCGAAGGCGTACGCCGCGCAGAGCTTCGGCGCCGCGGCGCAGAACTTCGACGAGGCGTACAAGGCGAGCCCGATCGCGGAGATCGCGTTCTCCGCGGCGCAGGCGTACCGGCGGCTGTATCGCGTGGAGCCGAAGGCCGAGTACGTGAAGCGCGCCGTGGACCTGTACCGCGCGTACCTCGGGCAGGTGAAGACCGGCGGCCGCGTCGGCGATGCGGCCGACAACCTCGCCGAGATGGAGCGCGAGCTCGACAAGCTGAAGAGCGCGGGCCAGCTCGGCAAGGGTGGCGACATCGCGCTCGCGCGCACCCGGATCGGCGTGAGCGTCACGTTCGCGGATCAGCGCGCCACCGAAGAGCTGCGCGAGATCGCCGATGCCACCGGCGAGGCCGCGACCAAGGGCCTGGCCACCAAGCTCGACGGCAAGGCGATCGAGCCATTCGCGCTCGTCGAGGTCGGTCCGAAGGAGCACCTGATCGAGGTGGCCGCCGATGGCTACTTTCCGGTCGAGAAGAAGCTGATCGCCGTCGATGGCCAGTCGTCGATGATCGAGATCGAGCTCGAACCGAAGCCGGCCGCGGTGACGGTGACGACCGAGAGCGGCGCGCGAATCTCCGTCGATGGTCGGCCGATGGCCACCGCGCCCACCGCGCCGCTCGAGATTCCGGCGGGCAAGCACCTGATCACCGTGCTCCATCGCGGCCGCGAGCCGCTCTCGCGCGAGATCGAGGTCGCGCGCGGCGGGACGCTCGCGCTCGCGGCACCGCTCGTCCAGACCTCGCGGCGCCGCGCGGTGCCGTGGGTGCTCGGCGGAGCGGCGGTGCTCGGTGCGGCCGCGGTGACGACGTCGATCCTCGCGGCCGTTCATAACAGCAGGGCCAACGACCTGCGCGACGGCCTCGATGCCGGGAATCGCCCGCCGACCGACGGCGATGCATACGACGACGAGGTGCGGAGCCGCGACCGTTACGTCACGGCGACCTGGGTGTTCGGCGGCACCGCGGTGGCGGCCGGCACGGTCGGTGTGCTGATGCTCCTGTTCGATACGCCGTCCGCCGAGGGCGCACAGATCGTACCGATGACGACGCAAGGTGGCGCAGGAGCTGCATTGATCGGGCGGTTCTGAGCGCTTGCACAAAGGCGCTGCATGGCTATGCTCCGCGCGCCAACGGAGAAGCACATGGGATCGACGGGAAAGCGCACGCTCGCAACGGTGTCCACGACGGTGGCGTTCGACAAGTTCTGGACGTGGCTCGCCGGCCACGCGAACTGCATCCTCCGTGCGGGAACGCCCGAGGTGGTGCTGATCGATCACGATGACTTCCACTGGACGCTGATCACGGAGGACGAGCACACGATGGTCGTCCAGCTCGCGCGCGCGAAGGAGCTCGTCGGCGAGCTGCTCGTGTTCCCGGCCGAGATCGCCTACGTGCAGGTCGAGCCGACCGAAACCGACGGTGAGTGGCTGTTCGAGTGCATCGTCGAGTCGGAATCTGCTCGCGAGGTCGCGTACCATTTCGTGATGACACACGAGTACGAGGACGGCGAGCACCGGCGCGAAGAGAAGTGGACCCACTGAACGAATCCTCCGGGCGCGGCGACGATACCGAGACCGATCCGGATCGCCGGATCGGGACTCTCGTCGACGAGCGATACAAGATCCTCGAGGCCATGGCCTCCGGATCGATGGGCGCGGTCTACAAGGCAGAGCGGGTTCCCGTCGGGAAGCTGGTCGCCGTCAAGTTCCTCCACGCGTCGTACGCGAAGGACCCCGAGTTCCTCGCGCGGTTCGAGCGCGAGACGCGCGTGATGTCGAAGCTCACGCACCCGAACTGTGTCTCGGTCGTGGACTTCGGCGTGTGGGACGGCGCCCCCTATCTCGTCATGGAGTACGTCGCGGGCACCACGCTGCGCGCGCTGATCGACGATGCTTCGCTGCCACCGGCGCGCGCCCTGCTGCTGACGCGCCAGATCGCGGCGGGCCTCGCGCACGCACACGCGCAGGGCATCGTCCATCGCGACGTCAAGCCGGCGAACATCATGATCAGCCAGGAGGTCGGCACCGGCGATCACGTCCGGATCCTCGACTTCGGCCTCGCGCGCCTGCGCGGCAACGTCGGTCGCGATGCGACGCAGGCGAACGTCGTCGTCGGGACGCCGAACTACATGGCGCCCGAGCAGACGATCGGCGGCGGCACGATCGACGCGCGCACCGATATCTACGCCGTCGGCGTGGTGCTGTTCGAGATGATCGCCGGCGTGCGGCCGTTCACCGCCGACGACACGATGGCGCTGCTCGGCATGCACCGCGCGGCGCCGATCCCGAAGCTCGCCGATCGCATGGAGACCGCC
>JBBRED010000544.1:0-4229 GCA_038203335.1 Haliangiales bacterium
CCATCGCCGGCGCTCCTCGCGCGCGCGGCGGCACGACCGAGCGCGGTGGCCTCCACGTTCGTCGTCGCGCGGGCCGAAGCACTGCCGTTCGACGCCGCGCGGTTCGACACCGTGCTGCTCACGTACACGCTGTGCAGCGTCGACGATCCGGCGCGTGCGCTCGCCGAGATCCGGCGCGTGCTCGCGCCGGGCGGTCAGCTCGTGTTCGTGGAGCACGGCGCGGCGACCTCCAGGCGCAAACGACGCTGGCAGCGCCGGGTCACGCCGGTGTGGCGCGTGGTCTCCGGGAACTGTCACCTCGATCGCGATGTACCTCGCCTGATCGAGGCCGCCGGGCTGACGATCACCACGCTCGACGCGCGCGACACCGATGTCAGCCTGCTGTCCTACGCGTACTCCGGGTTCGCCCGGCGCTAGCGGGACGACCACTCGAACACGAGCCCGACGCCGCCGCCGAGCCGATCGCCGGCGCGAAGACCGATGCCGAGCGCCTTGCGGTCGTCGTGGATGAACATGTGGTCGAGCTGGAGCTCGGCGGTGCTCCGGCCCGGTGCGGTCGGTCGCGCCACCGCGCGCACGCGATTCCGCTCGCCGGACGTGTACCGGTCGGCCTCGACGTTTCTGATCCGCCCGTACGCGCCGCGGGGCTCGGAGGCATCGGCCCACGCAGCGACCCGATCGAGGAACAGCAGCTGCGGCAGTGCCAGCGAGATGAACGCCATGATGTTCGTCTGATCCCCGCGGGGCGCCCGCACCGTCGACGTCGCCGGCAGGCCGGGCCGCGGCGTGAAGATCGAGTGTCCCGTGTCGTACATGTTGAACACCTCCGGCAAGGTGGCGTTCACGGCACCGGAGATCGTGACGCGCGGCTTCGCCGGCTCGCCGGTGATCGTCAGGCGCGCGTACCGGTGCGCGGGAGACAGGTCACGCAGGGCGGCGTCGGGCAACCGTCGCTCGAACACGAGATCGAGCCAGCCGCGCGGATGCTCCTCGGAGACAAGGATCCGGCCGCGCACGAGATCGTGATGGAACGCGAACAGGTTGAGATCTCCGGACTCGAGCGTGACCTCGCCGCGCGGGATCGTGGCCTCGGGCCGCACGGTCACCGTGAGCTCCCCGCGCGCGACCACGTCGAGCGGATCGCGATTCACGTGCACGGGGTTCGGAAGGTGGATCCGGATATCGAGCGGGCGACCGCCCGGCAGCGGGCCCGACGGCGCCACCACCGGCAGCGTCCCGGCGACCGTCGCTTCGTCGAGGAAGATCACGTCGCCCGCGACCGAGATCTTCTCCGGCTGGTGAGCGCGCGTCTTGCGGTCGGGCGCGCGAAACGAGAGCGCATCGATGGTCGCGTCGATCTGCGGGATCGGGGTCGTCAGGTCACCGTCGACGCGCATCGCGAGATCGATCTCGGTGGTCGGCGCATCGGTGAACACCGGCGAGGTCACGCCGAACATCAGCCACTTCGAGGTCTCGAGCGAGAGCGCGACCTTCGCTGCGGTCAGGTTTGCCACCGTGAGCAGACCGGAGGCGTGCAGCCGGCGGTCAACACCCTCGCGGACGTCGAGCGAGCTGAGCCGGAGGCCCTGCGGATCGCCGGCGATCTCGACCGCGATGTCGTGCCACACGCGGTTCGTGTTCGGGATCGCGAACACGCCGCCGCGGATCGCGAGCGTGCCGTCGACCGCCGCTCGATCGAGCACGAACGTGCCGTCGCGCTTCGCGAGGCCGATGTCGGCGCGCATGTCCCAGCGCAGCCGACTCGCATCCGCGGTCCCGCGCGCGACCTCGGGAATCGCGAACAGCGCCGGCACCAGCGGCAGCAGCGGGGTGTCGTCCGCGTGCGCGCGTGCGGTGATATCGATGCGCTCGGAGGTCCGCGCGACGTCCGCCACGATCGTCGCCGCCCCGTGGGTGATCGTGGCGGTCAGCTTCACCGGCGATCCGGTGATCGCGAGCGAGGTCTCGCCTGCCCCGCCGCTCGCGGTGCGGTAGCCGCGCCACGCGAACACGCCGTCGAAGACGAGCGCCTTCGGCACGCCGGTGAGATGAACACGCCCACCGACGGTGCCGCCGAGCGCCGCGACCTTCGGCGGCACGTTTGGCAGGTCACCAATCGGCCGGTTGGCGAGCTCGATGGTCTCGTCGATCGCGATCCGCTGATCGACCACCAGCTTTGCGCCCGTGAACACGCTCGGCACGGTGAGCGAGCCGCGCAGCGCCGCCGAGAGGTCGCCGAGGCCACCGCGGCCGGTGGTGGTGACCACCACGCCCGTGCGGCCCGAGGTGATCACACCATGGACCTCCGCGTGGCGCCGGCCGGTGACCACGACGTCAACGGTTCCCGTCGGCGCGCGTGGCGTACCGCGGAGCTCCGCGTGGAGGGATGCGGTGCCTTCGAGGTCCGCGGGCAGCCTCGCGCGGAGCTTCGGGGGCACGAGCGGCAAGAGCGCGCTGAGTGCGCGCGCCGGAACGTCGAGCGTCAGCCGGAACGGCCGCGACGGCACCAGCCGGTTGCGATCGATCGGCACGCTGGCGCTCAGACCGCCGATCTCGACGCCGTCCTGGACGAACCTGGCCGTCGCGGTGGCCTGCCTCGCCGACGCCTGCCCGCGTGCCCGCACCGTGACCTCGGGCAGCGAGAGGGCAACGTCGTAGTCGGCGCGCTGGTCGGCGGCCGTGCGGTGGATGTGTACCGTCCCCGAGAGCCGACCGCGCACGGGGAGCTGCCGCTGCGCGAGCTGGCCGAGCCCGGCGACATCGAGGTTGCGCAGCCGGATCGTGGTGTCGGCGCCGACCAGCTTCCGTTTCGCGAGCTGCGCCGTGCCCGTCGCCGCGATCGAACCACCCGCCACGGCGAGGTTGAGGGGCTCGAGCTCGACCACGAGATCGCCGTCGAGGGTACCGTGCACCGTCGCGGCGAGCGCGATCCGCGGCGGCAACGGGGGAAGCCGCGGCGGCACCGCGATGCCCGCGGCGCGCAGCACCTCGACCGCCTTGTGCGGCTCACCCGTCGCGGTCACGCGACCGCGCACGGTGGTGTCCGCGGCGAGCTCGCCGGTGGCACCGATCTCGAAGCCGAGGCCGCGCGCGGTCAGCGCGTCGAGCGTGAACGCACCGCGCTTCGCGGTCAGGCGCGCGGACACGCCGTCGACCGCCACGGTGCCGATCGTGGTCGCGCCGACCTCGAGCGTGATCGCGGCCTCGAGCTCAGCGAGGGTCGCGCCCGATCCTGTGATCCCGATCGTGAGATCGGTCGCGATCGAAGGCGTGCGCGCCTTGATCAGGAGGTCCTCGCTCCTGCCCTTGCCGGCGAGGGTGAGCCGGTAGGCGGGCCGCAGCCGGTTCGAGAGATCGACCGTACCGTCGAGTGCGAGCGCGGTCGTGCGCGTGGACACCGCGCCGTGCGCGACCAGCGCGGACATCGGACCGGTGAGCGTGACGTCCGCATCGACGTCGGCGACCAGCATCTCGCGCCCCAGCAACGTGCGCAGCTTCGCCCGATCGACGTGGAGCTTCGACAGCGCCACCGATTGCTCGCCGACCAGGAGCCCGCCGTCGAGCTGCGCGTGCGCCCGCACCTCGGCGACCGAGATCGCACCGGCAGAGAACGCCGTCAGCACCGCATCGACGCCGGTGCCGCGCCCGGTCACGGTGGTCGAAGCGACCGCGAGCGCGAGGTCGCGCACCGGCGCAGTCGGCCGCGCGATCGAGAGCTTCGCGGCGATCGGCCCGAGCGTCATCTCGAGCTCGTTCGCCGCCGGCCGCGCCGCGAGGCCACCGGTGAGCGTCAGGTCGGTCACCGTGACCACCGTGCCGTCGGCCTTCGTCACCGTCGCCGTGCCGGCGACCGACAACACACGCACCGCGATCGAAGACAGCGGCTTGCGATCGGACGCGGCGAGCAGCCCGACCAGGTTCGAACGTCCATCGGCGCCCTCGACGACCTGCACGTCGAGGCCCTCGACCGCGAGATCGTCGATCACCGGCGCGCCGGCGATCAGGCTGCCGCGATCGAGCGACGCGCGAAGCGACCTGATCGTGATCGCCGGCTTACCGCTCAGATCGTTGATCGCGATGTCACCGAGCTCGACATGCGAGAACAGAAAGCCGTAGTCGAGCGAGCCGACCGTGGCGCCCCCGACGAACGTCTTCGCGAGCCGCGCCTCGATCCGGCCGCGGACCAGGCGCTTTCCCCACGGCGTGTGAAGAACCACGAGCGCGAGTAT
>JBBRED010000545.1:0-4226 GCA_038203335.1 Haliangiales bacterium
CGAGCGTCCGGATCGGCGCGTTCGGCCGCTCGGCCACGGTCAGCTGCTCCTCGGGATCGAGCACCAGCTTCTTCGACGACTTGAACGGCCGCTGCCCGTAGAGCGCCTCGTAGAGCGTGGCGCAGAAGCTGAATTGATCGGAGCGCTCGTCGGCATCCACGCTGCGGCCTCGCTGCTCCGGCGGCATGTACGCGGGCGTACCGATCACCCGCCCGTGCTGCGTGATCTGGCCGAGCGGACGCAGCGTGGTGCCGCTCGTGCTCGCGCGATCGAGGTCGCTGCCGCTATCGCCCGGATCCGGATCGCCCGACGTATCGCCGAGCTCGCCCGAGCGATCGCCGAGATCGCGCGCGAGGCCAAAGTCCACGAGCTTCACCGCGCCCATCGCGGACACCACGATGTTGTCGGGCTTGACGTCGCGATGGACGATGCCCGCGGCGTGCGCGGCCGCGAGCCCGCGGCCCGCCAGCTTCAACACCCGCACGACCTCGCGCCACGTACGCGGCTGCTGGCACCAGTCGCGCAGCGACATGCCATCCACGAGCTCCATCGCGACGAACGTGTCGTCCGCGAGGTCGCCCACATCGAACACCGTGACCACCGAGGGGTGGGACAGGCGGGCGAGCGCCTGCGCCTCGCGATGCAGACGCGCTCGGTGCGCCTCGGTCAGGCGGTCACCGCGAACCACCTTGAGCGCGACGCGGCGATCCAGCTCCGGATCGTACGCGATGTACACGACGCTCATCCCGCCGCGACCGAGCTCCTCGAGCACCACGTATCGCCCGAGCATGCTGCCCGCGATGTTGCGCTCGCGACGCGGCGGAGGGTCCGCCATCGTCTGCGTCGGTTGATCGTGAACCGGATCGCTCATCACCGCGACGCCCCACGCGTCGTGCTCACGCTACAAGGCCCTGCCGCCGTTTGCGACGGAGATTCTCGCAGAGCTGTAAGGACCGAAAGCACGCTGACCAAACTTGCGGCCGCCGGCGCTCGATGGCCCGCGGCGTGCACTGCTCCAGGTCATGGCGAGACTCGCGACCGGACCGTTCCTGACCGCGTGCGCCCGCACCGACGTCGGCATGCGCCGCACCAGCAACGAGGACGCGTTCGTGCTCGTCGACCTCGACGCGCCGGTGCAGGCGATCGCGTGCACCGGCGAGCGCCACGAAATCCGCGGGCGGCGCATGCTGCTCGCACTCTCGGATGGCATGGGCGGCGCGGCCGCAGGCGAGGTCGCCAGCTCGCTCGCGCTCAGCACGCTCGTGCGCGAGCTCCACCGCAGCGGCAACGAGCGCATGGATCACGCGCTCGAGGCGGCGGTGCACGTCGCCAACGCGCGCGTACTCGAGGCCGCGTCGAGCGCGGATCGCGAGGGCATGGGCGCCACCCTCACCGCGGTGGTGATCATCGAGGACACCGCGTGGATCGCCGAGGTCGGTGACTCGCGCGCGTACCTGCTCCGCGGGCGGCAGCTCCATCAGCTCACACGCGATCAGAGCTACGTGCAGATGCTGGTCGACATGGGCGCGATCAGCGAGGACGAAGCCAAGGACTCCCCGAAGCGCAACGTGATCCTGCAGGCGGTGGGCACGGCTCCCGATCTTCGTGTCGCTCTCGGCAAGCTCAGCTTGCGGCGCGGCGATCGGCTCCTGCTGTGCAGCGATGGCTTGTCCAACGAGCTCGATGACCACGAGCTCGCGGACCTCCTGTCGCGCAACGCGCCGGATGTAGCGTGCGAGCACGCGATCGCCAGCGCCAACCAGCATGGGGGGCGAGATAACGTCACGGCGATCGTCGCCGTGGTCGATGGCGACGCGCTGCCCGTCGCCGTCGCCGGCGAGCCGCTGACCGCGACCCATCGCGTTCTGCAAGAATTCTCGGGCGCCCTGAGGTAGGCTGTCCGCATGCGGCTGTTCACCGTGCTCCTCGTGCTCGTCGCGGCCTGCTCGAAGTCGGCGGCGGTGCAGCCGCTGACCGAGGTCGGAGTGACGCCGCCGGCGATCAAGCTGACGAACGGTGCGAACCACCAGGTCGCGCTCGCCGACCTCACCGGTGCGCACTCGCAGACCATCGTCGTGTTCTATCGCGGCTTCTTTTGAGGTAGCTGCATCCGCTGGCTCGGTGAGCTGGCAAGCCATTCCGACGAGTACAAGTCCCGTGACATCGGCCTGGTCGCGATCGCGGCCGACGAGGTCTCGGATATGGTCGACCTGCAGCCCCGGCTCCCCACGGTCACGCTGCTCACCGACGTGAAGCTCGCCGGCTCGGTCGCGTGGGGTCTCGTGCCCGCCGGCGCCGAGGAGCCCGCGCCTGCGACGTACGTGATCGATCGTGGCGGCGTGGTGCGCTACCGCAAGCTCGGCGACGCGAAGGGCGACTGGCCGATGTACGCCGACGTAGCCGCCGCGCTGAACTAACCGGTTCGGTCCCGCGCTTGCACCTGTTCCTGAGGTGCGCTTCTTCCTGTTCCTGTTCGGTATCGCGCTCGGCGTCGCAGGCACCCTCGCCTACACGATGTTCGTCGAGCATCCCGCGACCACGCCCGTCGCGCAGATCCTGCCCACGGATCCGCCGATCACGGTGACCCTCGGCGAGAGCTTCCTGACCGCGCTGGTGCGCCGAGGTGCTCTCGATACGCCCGGCATCTCCGTCCCGGGCAACGCGCTCCGCGCCGAGCTCGCGGATGGCACGATCGTGGTGCACGCCGCCGTCGAGGTCGTCGGGCAGAGCACCGAGGGCACGATCACGCTGCGGCCGAAGCTGACCGGCGACCACCTCGCCATCGAGGTCGTCGAGACCAACCTCGGATCGGTGCCGCTCCCGGCGATGGATCAGATGCTGGAAACGCAGATCAACGCACGCGTGCAGTCGCTGCTCGCGGGCCTGCCCGTGACGATCACCGGCGTCACCGTGGAGAAAGGTCGCGGGCTGATCGTGACCTGTCAGGTGGATCTCGCGCAGCTCGAGCAGCAGGCGAAGGCGCGCGCCCCTCGCTAGTTTTCTGGTCCCCACGGCCCCGCCTCGCCCTGTAGCATGGTGGGTAATGAGGGGATTTAGCGTGTGTCTCGTGGTGGTGTTTCTGGGATGCGGCGACGATGCGGCGACGGTGCCGGATGCGGCGGGCCCACCCGACGCGCCGCCTGACGCGCCCGTGGAGACCCTCGGGGCGGCGCCGGAGCTCGCGATGCCGTGCACCGACACCCCGGCGGCGGTCTACACGCTGCCAACCGGGCTGCCGGCGATGAACAACTCGCACCGCGGCGACGTCGTCCGCTGCGCGACCACGGAGTCACTCTCCGCCTACAAGGTCAACGCGCAGATCAACGCGTACAACACCGGCTATGCGACCGCGGCCGCGGGTCACGTGACCTCGGGATTCTGGAGCTTCCGCATCGCATACCGCTCGATGCGCAACACCGTCGCCGCCGCGCGCGCCGAAGGCGACACGGCGGCGTTCCTGCTCGTTCCGGAGAAGCCGCTCGCCGGCGCGCCGCTCGTCGTGTTCGGTCACGGCTCGACCGGCGTCGCCGCGAAGTGCGCACCATCGCATCTCGATCTCGTTGCCGCGGCGAGCGACGAGGACTATCCGGCGATGCTGTACCGCCTCGCGGGCGCCGGCTACACCGTGATCGCGCCCGACTACCATGGCTTCTCGTACGGCCAGGCGCCTGGCTACTTCAACGCCGAGGACGAGGCACACGCCGTCCTCGATGCCACGCGCGCGGCCGCGAAGATCCTCAAGACTCCGCCCGCGAAGGTCGTGCTGGTCGGTCACTCGCAGGGCGGTCACGCGGTCATCGCTGCGCAGACGTTCGCCGAGAGCTACGGCATGCAGGGCACGCTCGCCGGTGTGGCGACCATCGCACCGTTCTGGACCTCGCTCGACCTGTTCGCCGCGGCCACCACGCAGACCGCCGGCCTGACCACCGCGACCGACGTCAACGCGATCCTCTACGCGATGGAGTACGCGTACTCCGCTGCCGAGCTGCGCGAGGGTACGGGGCACGGTGTCGACGTGTTCGCGACCGCCAAGCAGGCCGCCGCGAAGGACACGATCATCGGCGATGCCTGCTACGACGGCACGAAGCTCCAGGCGCTCGGTGCAAACCCGCAGGACTTCTTCGACACGGCGTACGTCAACACCGTCGGCTCCGGGTGCGCGCTCGGCGGCGCCTGTACCGACCCACTCGCGGTGAAGTGGAAGGCGCGATGGCAGGAGGACCGCC
>JBBRED010000546.1:0-4218 GCA_038203335.1 Haliangiales bacterium
GTCCCACCGCTGGCTCTCGTGGAGTCTCCTTCCGGTCGCGGAGTCGCGCCAGATCTTCGCGGTGGCCCGCGACGTGAGTGGTCAGAAGCCGTACCTCGACCGGCAGCGGCAGAACGAGCGCCTGCTGAGCATGGCCAGCGCGACCACCAAGCTCGGCGGGTGGATCGTCGACCTCGCCGATGGCAAGGCGACCTGGTCCGATGAGGTGTGCGCGATCCACGAGGTGCCGATGGGGTTTCGGCCGCCGGTCGAGACCGGGATCGAGTTCTACGCGCCAGAGAGTCGTCCCGAGATCATCCGTGTCGTGACGGCGTGCATCGAGCACGGGACGCCCTTTGACGTCGAGTTAGAGATCGACACGGCCCGCGGCAACCGACGCTGGGTTCGTGCCGTCGGAGAGGCGGTGCGTGACGCAACCGACCGGATCGTCCAGATCCAGGGTGCCTTCCAGGACATCACCGACCGGCGGCGCGCCGACGAATCGCGGCACCAGAGCGAACGTGAGCTGCGGCTCCTCGCGCATCAGCTCGAGAGCGAGCGAGCGCGGCTCGCTGCGGCACAGCGGGTCGCACAGGTGGGGAGCTGGGAGACCGACCTCGCCACCTTCGAGGTCGTCTGGTCGGAAGAGACCCACCGGATCTTCGAGACCGACCCGGCGACGTTCAGGCCGACCCACGCTGTGTTTCTCGAGCGCGTCCACCCGGAGGATCGCGCCGCGGTCGACGCGGCGTTCACCGACTCGGCGCGCGCTCCCGAGCCGCGTTCGATCGAGCACCGGCTCCTCCTTCTGGGAGGGCGGACGAAGATCGTCGACGAACGGTGGCAGACGTTCTTCGACGAGTCGGGACAAGCGGTGCGGTCGATTGGCACCTGCCACGACATCACCTCGCGCAAGCAAGCAGAGCACGACCTCGCTCGCATGAACCGCGCCCTGCGGCTGTTGTCGAACTGCAACGTGGCGCTGGTCCGCGCACAGTCCGAGCAGGAGCTCCTCGATCAGGTCTGCCGCATCGCCGTCGAGGACGGGGGCTACCTGCTTGCCTGGGTTGGCCACGCCGAAGATGACCCGGCGAAGACCATCAGCGTGCGCGCAAGCTCGGGCACGAACCGGGGCTACCTGGACGGGATCAGCTTGAGCTGGTCGCCCGACGTCCCCGAAGGGAACGGGCCCGCCGGCAGGACCGTGCGCACCGGCGAGCTCGTCGTCTCCAGCGACATCACCGCGGATGCCGACTTCTTCTGGCGCGACCGGGCAGTTGCGAGCGGGATCCGCAGCGCGCACTGCTTCCCGCTCCGTGACGCCTCGCGGACTTTCGGCGTGCTCTGCCTCTACGCCGCGGACGTAAGCACCGCCGGAGCCGACGAGCTCCAGCTCCTGCAGGAGCTGGGCGACGACCTGGCCTTCGGCATCGTCGGCCTCCGCGCGCGGGAGGAGCACCACCGGGTCGAGCAACAGCAGCGTGAACAGGCAGCCCTCCTCGACCAGGCCAACGAAGCGATCTTCGTCCGCGATCTCGACGACCGCATCACCTACTGGAACCACGGTGCCCAGCGGCTCTACGGCTGGACCGCCGCCGAGGTCATCGGTCGGCGTGCCGCGGAGCTCTTCCACGGCACCGATGGCGACCGGCTCGCGCAAGCGCACGCGGCGCAGGAGCAGATGATCGCGACTGGCTCATGGGTCGGCGAGCTCCACAAGATCGACAAGGCGGGCCACTCGCACCTCATCGCAGCGCGCTGGAGCATCTTGCGCGACGCGGCGGGCCAGCCGCGGGCAGTGCTCACCCTGAACTCCGACATGACGGAGAAGCGGGAGCTGGAGGCGCAGCTCATGCGGACGCAGCGCCTCGAGAGCATCGGCACGCTGGCCGGCGGGATCGCACACGACCTGAACAACGTACTGACGCCGATCCTCTCGTCGATCGCCATGCTCAGGGAGGACGAGACGAGCCCCGAAAAGCGGGCGGACCTGGCGATCCTCGAAGCCGCGGCCCGGCGCGGGGCCGCGATGGTGCGGCAGCTCCTGACGTTCGCGCGCGGCGAGACGCACGAATTGCGCCAGCGCGTCGACGTGGTCGCGGTCGCGAGGGAGGTCATCAAGATGATCCGCGATACGTTCCACAAGGACATCTCGCACGTGCTCCAGACGGGCGAGACCCCGTGGACAATTCACGGAGACCCGACGCAAATCCACCAGCTCTTCACGAACCTGTGTGTAAACGCGCGCGACGCCATGCCGAACGGCGGCACGCTCTCGCTGACCTTCGAGAGCGTCGTGGTCGACGACTTGTATGCCGGGATGAGCGCGAACACGCCGTCGGGCAACTACCTCCGCGTGCGCGTCGAGGACACCGGCACCGGGATGACGCGCGACGTCCGCGATCGGATCTTCGAGCCGTTCTTCACGACCAAGCCGTTGGGCAAAGGCACGGGTCTCGGGCTTTCGATGTGCCACGCCATCGCGCGCAACCACGGCGGGTTCATCCTCGTCTGGAGCGAGCTCGGCAAGGGCTCGCGCTTCGACGTCTACCTGCCGGCGGTGCCCCCGACGGAGGCGTCCGGCGCGGCCGAGAGCACGCGGGTCCCCAAGGGCCGTGACGAGCTCGTGCTGGTCGTCGACGACGAGGAGGCCATTCGCAAGATCACGCGCCGCACCCTCGAGCGGTACGGCTACCGGGTGCTCGTTGCCGCCAACGGCGCCGAGGCGATCGCGCTCTACGCGGCAAATAGCGGCGCCATCGCCGCCGTGATCACCGACATGTCGATGCCGATCATGGACGGGCCGACGACGATCGTCGCCCTCCAGGCCATCGACCCCATGGTGCGGATCATTGGCTCGACGGGCATCGACGGTGACGCCAAGGCCACGAAGGCGCGCTCCCTCGGCGTCACCCACTGGGTCCCGAAGCCGTACACCGCCGAGGTCCTCTTGCGGATGCTACGCACCGTCATCGAATAGCTCCGCGACGAACGCACCCGCACGGACCTGGCGACGTACGCGGAAGGATCAGGCCGCGACCAGCTTCGCGAAGTCGAACGCGGTCACGATGCCGACCGCTTCGCGATCGCGGCACGGGATGATGCGGCGGACTTCGAGCCGGCGCGCCTGTTCGGCAGCGCGGTAGAGCTTCGTCGAGGTCGGCAGGCAGAGCATCGACGGGTCGAACACGTCGTCGATGCGCGTGTCGCGTGGGAGGTCACGAGCCTCGATCGCCTCGACCTGCGTGAACACGCCGACCGGGAAGTCGTCATCGACGACCACCAGGCCCTGGACGCGGGCTTGCTCGAGCCGCTCGATCGCGGCGCTGATCGGTTGGTGCGCCTTCACGGTGAAGATCGGCGTCGACATGATCTCCGTGATCGGGATCTCGATCTTGGCATTACGTACCGCGGTCATCAGATCGAGCGTGCTCAGGACGCCAACGAGCTTGCCGCCATCGACGACAAAGAGCCGGTGGACTCGCTCGGCGCACAGCATTCGCGCGGCATCGCGCAGCGACGCCGCAGGGGCGATCACCAGCGGTTTGCGTGCGGCCTGGGCGACCAGCTCTGCCGCGCGCTTCTCGGGCAGCGTCAGCACAGCCGCCTTGTGGTGTGATCCGGCCTGCATCCGGCCCACGTGTACGAGGTCCGTGCGCGAAATGACTCCGGTGATTACCCCGGAGCCGTCGACCACCGGAAGTGCAGAAATCCGGCGCTCGCTCAGCTCGTGCGCCACATGCGTGAGCATGGCGTCGGGGCTGACAGTCGCAACATGGGTGGACATCAAGGAGGATACGGGCTGAGAAAACGGCATCGTGTAGGTCTCCTGCAGGAGGTCCGCCAACCGTATGCGCCGTACGGGCTGATTTCCGTGCAGGTCTTGCGTCGTCCCGGGTGCCACCTGCGCGGGTTGCGCGGTTGGTCGGATCATGGGGATCTCGAAGCTTCGCAAGGCGAACCGCGAGGCGAGGATGGATCGCGAACGGTCTCGGCAATTCTGCTCGCGCCGATCCGCAGCGCGCGGATCGAGCGCGACGAGGTCGTGGCCCGGGAGACCGGCGGCTGATCGGGCCCGTGGGCCTTGTTCGTGCACCTGATGGTGAACATGGCGAAAGTGAAGTTCCTGTTCGTCGCGCTGCTCGTCATCCATGGTTCGATCCACCTGCTCGGCTTCGTGAAAGCGTTCGGGCTAGCCGAGGTGACGCAACTGTCCGCGCCGATCTCTCGCGCGATGGG
>JBBRED010000547.1:0-4206 GCA_038203335.1 Haliangiales bacterium
CGCTCTGGCCCTCGATCACCGGCGTCAGGTCCGCGAGGTGCTTGTCGTTCATCTCGCCGAGGTAATCGGCCTGCTTGTGCACCCAGTGCAGCGCGGGAAGGACCTTCTCCCAGACCGGGTCCGGCAGCAGATCCTTGGCGCGCGTGAGCTGGCGTTCGCTACGCTTCAGGGTGCGTCCGAGCTCCTTGAAGTCGGCCGGGAGATCGTGGCCTTTCTTGTCGAGCCGCTTGTCGTCCGCGGCCTGCGAGATCGCGGCCTCGGTCGCGAGGTCGCTGTCCGCGAGGTCGAGGGCGTTGTCGCGGTCAGGCCCGTCGATCTTCTCGAACGGGTCCTTGACGAAGTTGCGCGCCAGCGGCGCCTCGAGACGGAAGAACCGTCCCGATTGCGTGATCTGGTATGCGTGCTTCGTCGCGCTGAGGTCCATCCATAACGTCGCGGCGACTTCTTCCGGCGTGGCGTCGATTGGGTCCAGCGCCTCGACCCAGTTCCACAGCTTCTGGTCCTTCTCACCGAGCCAGCGCCAGTTCTGGAGGAAACGCACGCCTTCCTTGAACTGACGCGGGTCGTCGGGGGTCTTCGCGTCGTGCGCGCCCGGCTTCCGATGACCCTTCTGCTGGTCTTTGACCGGCGGGATCCCCTTGAGCACCAACGGATCGCATAGGAGGTTCGCAACGACGACGTCCATCGGGTGACTCGTCACGAGATCGGGGACCGTGAGCACCGGCTTCGATTCGAGCTGGACGATGTAGCGGGGCAGCATGCGCTGCATCGAGAGCAGCAGGGCCTTCTGGACGTCCGTCGCGACGGCACCGCCGGCGAGAAACTCGAAATCCATCGCGCCTTCTGGCTCCCGACCGTCGAAGGTCTCGCCGGGCGTTCCCGAAGCGAGGTGCCGATGCAGATCGATGGAAAACCACGGGTCCCGAGGGAACACGAGCTCCTGCAGGCGAAGGAATAGCGGCTTGCCTTCGAGCGCGATCTTGAGCGCCGCGGGAAACTGCGTTGCCATTCCGCCGGGGATCCAGCCGAGGCGCGGGTCTGTCACCAGCGGGACGAGCCGGATGTGCTCGGCCATCGCCGCCACGAACGCCGCCTCGTTCCGTCGCAGATACGCCCACGCGACGTCCGGCTTCTCACCCGCGGGCTTCTTCGTCACGTCGGCGTCGGGGGCGTGCATCGCGGTGCCTGCGCTCACGGCCATGGTGGGCTGCCACTTCGCGGCGCCACCTTTCTCGGCGAACGTCGTGGCGAACTGGTTCGCTTCGTCCTCGGCGGCTTCGGTTCCTGCGCCGCGGACTGCTTTGGCGTTCCCCGTGGCGCCACGCGACTGCGCGACGTGCGCCACTTCGTGCGCGAGCAGTGCCTTCTGCTCGGCCGCGTCCGCCCCGAGCATTCCCTTGCCGACGAAGATGTCAGAGCCAATCGCGACGGCGCGCGCACCATGCGAGGCGGCAACGGCGAGCCCACGATCGTCGGCGTGCACCGTCACTCCCGCGAGGGACATCCCGACGGCGTCCTCGAGATCCCCGCGAATATCGCCGGGCAACGGGCCGACCTGGCCGCGGGTGATCGGCAGGCGGGCGAGGGTCCCCATCCGTTTCGCGGCGTTCGCGTCGATTGCCGCGTCAGCGGCCGACACGTCTCCGTCGACCTTCTTCTTCTCGTCGACGGCCCGATCCGACGACGAGTCGGGGCGAACCGCAACGTCCAGATCGTCGCGATGCAGCTTCTCGGGAGGAGTTGCGCCGCTCAAGCCGCTCATCAAACCCTTTGCCATCATACGATTCTCCGGGTCCGCATGCCCCCCTTTCGGCATTCGACCAGGTCAGATACAGTGTCCGCGCCATCGAGAGCCTGTTCCGCCAGCGGCTGCTCAGGGTGCGCCTCGCCGCCCAGCTCGCGCTCGCGCGCAGCGAGGGTGACCTTCGCGGCGACGCCAGCGAGGCGGTCCGGCTCGAGCTCCAGGCTCTCGACGCGACCCTCGCGAGCCGGGCGGCAGATTCCGATCAGCCGGAGGCACGGCTCGCCGACGCCCTGGCTCTGACCTCGGACGAGCTCGCGTTCGTCTGGGCGGTGGTCGCGCGGGCCTCGGACCCACTCCTTCTCGCGCTCCTCCAGGTGTTGTGCGGCACCGACGCGCGCCGGGGTCTATCACTCGCCCACTACGCAACGATCGCGGGCCTCGACGCCGAGCGGGCGGATGCGATCACCAACATCCTGTCGCCGTCGCATCCGTTGCTGCGCTATCAGTTTCTGCTCGCCCCCGATGCGGTGGCGATCGACGTGTGCACTCCGCTAACGACGTCGCCGCGCATGTGCGCTTTTCTTCGCGGCGAAACCGAACCCGACGAGGTGATCAATGCCGCCGGCGGCCGGCTCTGGGTCCCGCACGACGCGCAGCTCGACGAGGTGCAACAGCATTCACGGCACCGGATCGGCCTCGGCCTCGGCTGGCTCGAATCGGTCGTGATCGTCGAGGGGCCGACGGGATCAGGCCGCCGTACCGCGGTCGCCCTCGCGGCGAAGACGTTCGGTCGGGACGTGGTCTCGGTGGACCTGGCGAGGATCGCACCCCACTACGGTGCTCTCGAGTCGGCTCTCACCGCACTGATTCGCGAGTGCATGTTGACCAGTGCGATCCCCTTGATCGCCGGGGTCAACGAGCTGACCGGTGGTGAGTCCGAGCCGGCCGAACGCCAGCGCCTGCTCGCACGGGTGATCGAGAGCGCCCCTGGCCCCGTGGCGCTGACATCGAACGTTGCCGGCATCGACCTGAAGGTCCGCGGCCGGCGGATCATCCGCGTGCCGTGGCCGGTCCCCGAGACCGGTGCACGTCGCGCGCTCTGGGTCGACGCCCTCGCGGATGACCTCGGTGGCCTCGAGAGCCACGTCGACGAGCTCGCGCTCCGCTACCGCATGGGCGCGGGCGGGATCCGGGACGGCGCCGCGTCGGCGCGAGCGATCCGTGACGCGCGTGGTAGCCATGCGGTCTTGGGGCCGCAGGATCTACAGGAGGGCATCCGCAACAACATCGCCGAGCACATGGGCGAGCTCGCGCAACGCACCGAGGTGAAGCAGCGCTGGGAGGATCTGGTACTTCCACCCGACACGCACGAGGACGTCAAGAACCTGATCGCCCGCGTGCGGTTCGCGCACCAGGTCTACGAGAAGTGGGGCTTCAAACAGAAGATGCCGCGCGGGATCGGCGTCGCCGCGCTGTTCAGCGGTCCACCTGGAACCGGCAAGACGATGGTCGCCTCGTTGCTCGCCCGCGAGCTCGACCTCGAGCTCTATCAGGTGGATCTCTCGCGGGTCGTCTCGAAGTGGGTCGGCGAGACCGAGAAACATCTCGCGCGGATCTTCGAGGCCGCGGACTCCGGTCACGCCTTGTTGCTGTTCGACGAGGCCGACTCGCTGTTCGCCAAGCGCACCGAGGTCAAGTCGGCCGTGGACCGCTACGCGAACCTCGAGGTCAACTATCTCCTGCAGCGGATCGAGAGCTTCGGTGGTGTCACGATCCTGACGACGAACCTCGACTCGAGCATCGATCCCGCGCTCCGCCGCCGACTCGCGGCGCACATCACCTTCCAGGCCCCGGAGCACGCCGAGAGCGTGAAACTGTGGGAACGCATGCTGTCGACGGGCGCGCCGCGATCGCATCCCCTGTCGTACGAGGCGCTCGCGAAGACGTACTCGGCGATGGCCGGTGCAAACATTCGCAATGCGGTCCTGGCCGCCGCGTTCATGGCCGCGTCGGAGGGGGTCTCGATCTCGCAGATGCACCTCGAACGCGCCGCCCGCGGTGAATACCGCGCGATGGGCCGCGCGCTCTAACTAGCTACCTAGCGCCGGGCCCCTCCGGCGGCATCGTGATCGGCGCAAGAAGGTCGGCGAATGCCCGATAGCGCGCCTTGGCGGCATCGCCCGTCGACTCCGACACCCGCTCGGAAAGCTGGATGTACAAGAGCTCGCCGATGTCGCGAACAACCGGCGGCTTCACTACGTCGAGGATTCTGTCGCGGCCACCGATCGCAGCCACATGCGCTGGCTTTAGATACGTGCCCCAGCGGGGCCGACGCACGTACTTGTCGCCGAGCAGGTGAGACCTGGCGGCATAGGACGAGATCTCGTCGGGTCTCGGATGCATGACCGTGCCGTCGAGCGACGTAAGGCTGAGCCAGATCTCAGCGTTCAACACGTACTCGT
>JBBRED010000548.1:0-4204 GCA_038203335.1 Haliangiales bacterium
TGCATACCGCCCCGTCGCCGCGCTGGATGCGCCGCCGGCTCGAGGCGGTTGGCGTCCGCTCCATCTCGAACCTCGTCGACATCACGAACTACGTGATGTTCGAGCTCGGCCAGCCGCTGCACGCGTTCGACGCCGACACGCTGACCGCCGGTGTGGTCGGCATCTCGCACGCGAAGGACGGCGAAGGGTTCATCACGCTCGACAACGTGAAGCGGACGTTGATCCCGGGAGACCTCGTGATCCGCGACGGCGCGAGGGGCATCGCGCTCGCGGGCGTGATGGGCGGGCTCGACACCGAGGTCACCGACAAGACCACCCGTGTGCTCCTCGAGAGCGCGAGCTTCAAGCCGATCCTGGTGCGCAAGACGGCGCGCCGGCTCGGCCTGCACTCCGAGGCATCGCATCGGTTCGAGCGCGGCGTGGATCCCGAGATCGCGGCGATGGCGTCCGCGCGCGCGAGCCGCCTGCTGTGCGAGGTGGGCGGCGGCAAGGTCAGCGAGCCGGTGGATGCGTATCCGCAGCGCCGCACTCCGCAGGCGTTGCAGGTGCGGATGGCGCGCGTGCGCATGGTCTCGGGCGTCGCGCTCGAGACCTCGACGTGCCGCGACGCGCTCGAGCGTCTCGGCTGCACGGTCGGCGGATCCGGCGACGTCCTCGAGGTCACGCCACCCTCGGCGCGATCCGACGTCGCGCGCGAGATCGACGTGATCGAGGAGATCCTCCGCATCGTTGGATACGAGCAGGTGCCGTCCAGCCTGCCGATCCTGCGGCAGGCCCCGGGCGTGCGCCCGATCGATCGCGCCGATGCGGCGCGGCTCGCGCTCGCGCACGCCGGTCTCGACGAGGCGATCACGTACGCGTTCCAGTCCGCGGATCGCTGCGGTGCGCTCGGCGTGCACGATCGCCGTGGGCAGCCGATCGCGATCCGGAACCCGATGAGCCTCGATCAGGCGGTGATGCGCACGTCGCTGCTGCCGAACTTGCTCGCGGCGGTCGCGCGCAACGCGAGCCACGGTCGGCCCGACGTGGCGATCTGCGAGGTCGGCAGCGTGTTCCTGCGCAAGGGCGAGGGCATGATCGAGCGTCCTCCGCACGAGCTCGCCGACGAGCCCACCTGGGCCGCGTGCGTGCTCGCCGGGAAGCGCCCCGGCCAGCTCGGCGCGGGCAGCGCCTGGGATGTGTTCGACGCGAAGGGCTTCGCGCAGGTCGCGATCCGCGCGGTCGCGGGTGACGTGGAGATCAAGGCGCGGGCCACCCACGGCGTGCCGTACTTGCACCCCGGTGTCGCCGGCGAGCTGGTCGTCGAGGGCATCGTCGTGGGCTGGTTCGGCGAGGTCCACCCCGACGTGCGCAGGCGGCTCGGCGTGGAGGCCGCGGTGTTCGCGTTCGATCTGGATCTGACGAAGCTGCCGATCGCGGCGCCGTCGCAGATGCAGCCGATCGTGAAGTTCCCCGGCTCGGCGCGCGACGTGTCGCTCCTGCTCGGCGCCGCCATCCCGGCGTCGCGCATCGAGGACGTGATCGCCGCCGTCGGCGAGCCGCTGGTCACCACGGTGCGGCTGCTCGAGGACTACCGCGACGCGAAGCTCGGCGACGGCATGAAGAGCATGCTGTGGTCGATCCTCTATCGCGCTCCCGATCGCACGCTGACCGACGTGGAGATCGACAAGGCGCACGAGGCGATCGTCGGGCGACTCGTCGAGAACCTTCCGGCCCAGCGGCGATGACGGTCCGGATCGCCACGCCCGCCGATGCGGCGGCGATCGCGGCGGTCCATGTTGCGAGCTGGAGCTCGACCTACCGCGGCCTCATCGACGATGCGTACCTCGCGTCGATCGACGTCGTGAAGCGGACGGCGAGCTGGCAGCAGCGGCTGACCACGAATCCTGCGACCCGCACGCTCGTCGCCGAGCTGGCCGGGGCGATCGTCGGGTTCTGCAGCGCGGGCCCGAACCGGGACGCGGCCGCGCTCCACATCCGCGGCGAGGTCTACGCGATCTACCTGCGGGAGGAGGCGAAGGGGCAGGGGCACGGCCGCGCCCTGTTTGCCGAGAGCATGGCGTGGCTGCGCGCCGGCGGCCTCGCCCCGGTCCGGGTCTGGGTGTTCGCCGACAACCCGCGCGCGCGCACGTTCTACGAGCGGATGGGCGGGGTGCGCGCGGGCGAGCCGAAGTCCATCGACCTCGGCGGCAAGGCCTACGCGGAGGTCGCGTACGACTGGCCGGAAGCGGTACGCTGATCGCCGCATGGCGTTCCCGTTCGGTCGTTGGGTGATGATCGATCGGCTCCCCGAGGAGCCGATCGTCGCGTTCGTCTACCTCGACCAGCACGCGGGCCCGTCCGCGAAGGGCGGGCTCGAGAGCGAGTCGCGCCAGCTCGCGTCGATGCCGTCGCGCACGATCCGGCTGTCGCCGCAGACGAACCTGCGCGAGCTCACCGACGAGGAAGTGGCCGCGCGCAAGCTGCCGGCCGCGCCGAGCTGGCTCGCCACGTTCGGCCCACAGCCTGCCGCGACCGCACCGTGGCGCAGCGATCCGCTGCTCGACGGCAAGTTCCACGCGCAGTTCCCCGACGACATCCAGGTGCTCGTGCACGACGGCGATCCGCGACGCATGCGACGTGGTCCCGAGCTGTGCTGGGTGCGCGTGCAGCGGCTCGATCGCGCACCGACACGGCAGGTCACCGCAGCGATCGAGAAGAGCAACACCGTGTACGTCGGCGAGCTGCTGAGCAGCCCGCACACGCTGCTGAGCGTGAAGAAGGGCGACCGGATCAAGTTGCTCAGCGTCGCGGGTATGCCCCATCCGATCCACGTCAACGACGACTACCTGCGCGAGCGCCTCGAGTGGCAGATCACGCCGTGCGACAAGTGTGGCGCGAGCGAGTGCTTCGATCCGCCGAGCGTGATGGCGCAGGTCCGGTTTCCGAACGCGCCCGCGGACTCGGTGATCGAGGCGTTCACGTCGTTCTGCGCGAATCCGAACTGTAGCGGCCAGCAGGAGCTGCGCCGGCTCGACTCAGCGCAGTAGGTGCTCCCAGCTCCACGCGGCATCGGGCGTGGTCAGCCGGAGCGCGTCGTCGACCATCAGCGGGGATAGCGTGCCGCTCTCGACGAGCTTCGCGACGCCCTCGAGGAATGCGCCGAAGCTCGTGCCGATCACCTCGAACTCGCACTCGCTCACGAACGTCATCACCTGGCCCTCGGTGCCGACGGGACCGGGGATGAGATCGAGCAGGGTGTTGTCGCCATCGAGGAACTGCCAGCCGCCGATCGTGATCCGGCGCGGGTGAAACACGAACGGCCGCACGGGCTCGTCCTCCTCACCGGCGGCGGCGTCGTAATCGTCGCCATCGAGATCGAACCCACGCTCGTGGGTCCACTGCTCGATCACGCGGTCGTGCGAGATCAGCCAGCCGCCGCGGGGGAGGATCGAGAGGCCGGTGGTCTCCTGGCCGTTCGCGATCGCGAGCCATGCCCGGTACTCGGCCGGGAGCTTGTGGCCGAGCATGACCTCGGTCGCGACCAGGTCGGTCTCGGTCGCGGGTGGGCGCAGGGCCAGCTCGGCCGCCGCTGAACCGAGCGCACGCACGAGCCGGGTCCAGGCCTCCATCGCCACCCACGGTACTCCGGCGAAACCCCAAGCGTCCATTGGGCTAGCGGGGGATCGGTAGGCATTTCACGGTGTTAGTTGCGGGATCGGGACGCTGTCGGGTAGCCTGTGTGGACCATGGCGCGCATGACCAAAGCGGACATCATCGAGGCGGTCTACGAGAAGGTGGGCGGGTTCTCGAAGAAGGAGGCGGCGGAGATCGTCGAGACCGTGTTCAACGTCGTCAAGGAGACGCTCGAGCGCGGCGAGAAGATCAAGATCAGCGGCTTCGGCAACTTCGTCGTCCGCGACAAGAAGGACCGCATGGGCCGCGATCCGCAGCGCGCGGTGCCGATCCTGATCCCGGCGCGCCGCGTGCTGACGTTCAAGCCCAGCCAGGTACTGAAGAACATCCTCAACGGGCTTCCCCCGGTCTAGGTGGTTGCCTCCAGCGTCGGGATGAAGTAACCAACCGGCACTGAATCACGAGGCGTAGCGCAGCCTGGTAGCGCACCAGACTGGGGGTCTGGGGGTCGCAGGTTCGAATCCTGTCGCCTCGACCAGTTCCGGCCGATCGCCCCCAGCGATCGGCCAATTTTTTATGCGTCCCCTGG
>JBBRED010000549.1:0-4176 GCA_038203335.1 Haliangiales bacterium
ATCCGTGCGCGTGCAGCCGTGCCGATCGCACGGGAGGGCGCCGCGCCCCCGATGGCGGCTGGGCGTACGACAACACGTGCCGGGGTCGTGCGCTGGTGGGCGGATGGCGGGCGCAGAGCGAGCCGATCCGGCTGCGGCTGGATGACGATCGGATCGAGCTCGTCGATGACGGCGGCCTGGATCTGACGCAGACACCCGCGCGCGACATGGGCGATCCGATCGTGCGGCGGCGCGATGGTGTGATCGCGTATCACCTGGCGGTCGTGGTGGATGATGCGGCGGCGGGGATCACGGATGTGATCCGCGGGCGGGATATCGCGCCGTCGACGGCGACGCAGGTGATGATCCAGAGGCTGCTCGGGGTGGTGACGCCCCGCTACCGGCACCACTTCTTGCTGCTCGAGGCAGATCGCGCCGGGAAGCTCTCGAAGCTGCACGCATCCCTGCCCTATTCGCAGCTGCGGGCGCGGCTGTCGGCGGAGGAGGTCCTCGGCGCGATCGCGCACGTGGCCGGGTTGATCGAGGCGCCGCGGCCGTGTCGAGCCGACGAGCTCGTCGTCGACTGGGCGCGCATGCCCACGGTGGATACGGCGATCGAGATCTAGATCACGTCGATCTTCGACCGCCCGCGCCTGCGCAGGGATGGCATCGATCCGACGTGGTTCAGCTTCGGCTGACCCTCAACCGCCGTCCGGCTTGTGCAGCGCGAACGCGACGAGGATGAACAGCACGATCAACACGAGCACCACCACGAGGTACGTCGCCTTGGTCGCGGTCGGGTTCGCACCGTGCTCCGCCATGTCCTTCTCGTGATCGATCTCCGGCGACTTCTCGGGAATCTCGATCAGGTTCGGCGGCTTGCCCATGACGTCGCGCCATTCTCCCACGGAAACACATGCGCCCCGTCGGGCCCGACGGGCAGCTCCGCCACGCGAATCGCCGCACTCACTGGCAGATCGCCATACACGTGCGGGAACAGCGCCCCGCCGCGCGACGGCTCCCAGCGGACCGCGAGCTGATCCGCATCGACCTCGACAAGCACCAGGTCCGCTTGCCCCGCGAAGTGCCGGCGGGCCGTCTCCGCGACTTGATCGCGCGATGACAGGTGGATGAACCCGTCCGCGCGGTCGACCGCCGACCCGGCGAACACACCCGCGACCTCGGCCGCGCTCCACTCGGCGCGCGTGCAGATCTTGTAGAGCGGCGTCATCTACCGCCAGTCCACGCCGAGCTCGACGAGCACGGCGCGATCGCGATAGCCCGGCACCAGCTCCGTCACACCCTGCTCGAACCGGACGCCCGCGGTGAGCGGCGTGGTCGGAAACGCGACCTCGAGCTCGGCCGCGATGGTCGCGCCCGTGCGGTTCACCGACATCTGATTGCGGGTATCCGCGAACCGCAGATCGCCGCGCAGCTGGCCGATGGCCGCCACCGCGATCGCATGCGCATCGAGCAACGTGTACCCCGCGCCCGCCGACACTCCGATCGTATCGACCGAGGCATCGGCGTCGCCGCCGCGCCGCGTCCAGTCGATGCGCGCCGAGGCGAAGGCGCGCTCCGCGACCATGTACCGCGCGGCCGCGGCGATCGACGGCCGCACGCGCGCCGTGGCGGCACCATCATCGAACATGCCGCCGCCGAGGCGCACGCCGAGCCACATCGGCAGCGGCGCGGGTGGCGGCGCGGTCGCGAGGGGATCCGCGATCTCGGGACCGGTGCGGGGACCCACGATACCGAGCTGCTTGTTGGTCATCATCGAGCGTCGCTTCACATCGGGCGGCGGGCCATCCGTCTTCTCCAGCGCGTTGTCCTCGCGGAAGTCGACCTTGCCGTCCTTCGGCGCCGGCGGCGCGGTCGAGGCCGCCGCGGCATCGAGGTAGATCGAACCGCGCGCGTAGGGCTGCACGGTGACGGTGGTCTTGTAGGTCTTGCCCGCGAGCGTCGCGCTCACGGTGTGCGTGCCGGCCTTGACCCACACCGTGATCGGCGTGAGCAGCGGCTCGCCGGGCATCGCGTCGAGCTCGGCGATCAACGCATCGGGGCGCGACACGATCGCGAGCTGGGAGAGCTCGCTCTCGCGGAGCTGCTTCTTCACATCGCGAGCGATCCGCGCCACGTCGGCGGAGACATCCGCGGGCAGCTCGACGTCCTCGCACGCGGTGAGATGCAGCGCCGCCCGCGGCAGATCCTTCTTCTTCGCGTAGGCCGCGCCCAGGGTGCAGCGCGCGGCCGGATCGGGCAGCTGCGCGCGTAGACCCGCAAGATCGGACTTCGCGAGCGCCTCGGCGAGTGGACCAGCCTGGGCCGACCCGGCGGCCAGGAGGCTGGCGAGCACGGCAATCCGGGTGGTCATCACGTCACTCAAGATGACACGGCACGCGTAGGATAGTTGCGGTGTCTCTATCCGCCCGACGCGCCGAGGTTATTCGCGTGTTCGAGCGCTATCTCGTCGAGGTCGTGGAGCGTTACGACTTCTGCCCGTGGGCCCGCGTGGCCCGGGAGCAGGGTCAGCTCGCGGTCGAGGTCGTGTGGGGAACCCCGACCGTGGACGCGTGGGCGGCCGCGTGTCAGGCGATGCTCGATCGGCCGACGACGCGCGTGGCGATGGTGATCGCGCCGGAGCTGTCGATCGGATCGAGCGCGCTGCACGGCCTGCGTGCCGAGGTCGCCGCGAAGGTCCCGAGCGCCGGGGTCGCGGACTTTCATCCCGAGGCGCCGCTCGATCTGACCACCCCCGCACGCCTGGTGCCCTTCATCCGGCGACCGCCGGATCCGCTGCTGCAGCTCGTTCCGTTCTCGCTGCTCGATTCGGTGCGCGGCTCCACGCAGACCACGATGATCACGCAGCAGGCGCAGATCCTCGGCGGTCACGTCGCGCCGCCTCGTCCGGATGCAGCCGCGCGCATCGCCGCCGCAAACCACGGCACGATCAGCGCGGATCCCGACGAGGTCTCCCGCGTGCTCGACTCGATCGCCGCGGATCGCGTGGCGAGCTACGCGCGCGTGGGAATTACTTCGTCCCTGCGACCGTGAGCACCAGGTTCGCCGTCGGAAATCCGAGGGCAACCGTGGTCCGCGGCTGGGGCGTCGCGCAGCTCGGCGCGCGCAGGTACGCTGGCTTGGTCTCGCCGGTCGCGTTGCCGCCGAGATAGAAGTACTTGCCGGTGCCGGTGGCATCGGGCGAGAACACCTCGACGATCATCGTTCCGCCCGCGGGAATCGTCGCGGTGATCGGAACGGTCGACATGGTGGGCGCCGTCGCCGCCGTGTTCGGAACCGCGAACGTGGCGGCCGTGATCGGAGTGATCATCGCGGTGTCGAGCTGTGCCGGCGCCGGCGTGACGACGCCGGCATAGGTGCCGATCTTGACCTGCACGTTCGGCAAGCCGGTGGCTTCCTGCACGCCGAACGAGACGCTCGTTACCTGGAACGCTCCGGCGATGTTGTGGTCGGCGAGCTTGAACACGCGGTACCAGCTGTTCTCGGACGTGGTGCCATTCGCGCCGCACGCGACCGAGCTTGCCGAGCCGACCGTGGTGCCGGTGTTCTGCGACACCGTCACCGCGACCGGCGCGGCATCGATATCAGGCCCGTCGATGACCGCGCCGTCGGTATCCGTGCCGGAGCCGCTCGCGTCGATCGGCTGCTGGTCATCGCCCGTGCCCGAGTTCTTGCCCGCTGCCGCACATGCAGCAGCGAACACGATGGTCGTGGCGAGCAACCTCCGCATGGGTGGAGCATACGCCGCGGGCCCCGCGAGGAGGAAACAAACGTCTCAGGCGTCGGGAACAACGCCGTTCATCGGCACCCAGATCGTCTGCCCGGTGCTCCCGACCTCGAGCTCGTAGTAGCCCTGAAGGAGCTGACGCACCGTGGCGGACTGCATGAGGCCGTTCGGGCCGGGGACGAGCACGCGTCCACCCGGAGGAATCTTCCTCGGAATCTCGCCGGCGGCCGTCGATCCGGAGGAGCCGATCGCCCCCATGCCGATGCCCATGATCGCGCCGCGCGGCTCGGCCTTCGCAGGATTTGGCGCAGGCGTCGGCGCGCGCATCGCGCCCGGCACCGGCGTGATGAGCTTCTTGTCGAGGCCGGGTTGCGTGATCTCGTCGGGCGACTGCGGTACCTCGATCGGCGCAGCGCGACGGGGCACGGGCGGCAGCGACGGAATCGGCG
>JBBRED010000550.1:0-4171 GCA_038203335.1 Haliangiales bacterium
GCGGTCCTCCGGGGCCGCCAGCGACGCGCACGAAGCGGTTCTCGCCCTCGGCCCGGCGGGTGACGGTCTCGCGGTAGGCGACCTGCGGGTTGCCCACGCGGGCCTTCACGCCGTACTCCCGGCGGAGGCGGTCGACCACGATCTCGAGGTGAAGCTCGCCCATCCCGGAGATCACGATCTGGCCGGAGTCGACGTCGGTGCGGACGCGGAAGCTCGGGTCCTCGATCGCGAGGCGCTCGAGCGCGTGTGCGAGCTTCGCGTGGTCCTCGTCGGTCTCGGGCTCGAGCGCGACGCCCATCACCGGGTTCGGGACGGTCATCGCATCGAGCAGCAGCGGCGAGCGTGGATCGCAGAGCGTGTCACCGGTGGCGAGCTTGCTCGCGCCCACCGCGGAGACCACGGCGCCGATCATGCCGGTGTCGATCTGGCGAATGTCCTCGCGGTGGTTCGCGAACATGCGAACGAGGCGGTGGATCTGCTCGAGGTGCCCCTTCGTCGCGTCGAGGACGGAGTCGCCGACCTTGAGCGAGCCCGCATAGACGCGGACGAACGTGAGCTGACCGCCGTGGTCATCGCTCTGCACCTTGAACGCGAGCGCGGCGAGCGGCTGATCGTCGCCAATGGTGCGGACGATCGTCGGCGCGCCGCCGGGATCGGAGACGTCGCGGCCGCGAACCTCGACGAAGTCGTTCGGCGCGGGGAGGAAATCGATCACGGCGTCGAGCAGGTTGTGGATGCCCTGGTTCTTGAACGCGGAGCCGACGAGCGTCGGCACGCCGCGGTTCGCCAGCGTGACGCGGCGGAGCGCGGCGCGGATCGTATCGGCGGCGAGCTCGCGACCGGCGACCCATGCGGCCATCAATTCGTCGTCGAGGTCGGCGATCGCTTCGATCATCGTCTCGCGCGCGCGGCTCGCGGCGGGGACCTGCGCGTGCGGGATCGGGCCGTCCTGGAACGTGACGCCGAACGTCGCGGCGTCCCACGTGCGCGAGCGCATCGCGATCAGATCGATGACGCCGTTGAACGCGGGGCCCGTGCCGAGCGGCAACTGGATCACGATCGGATGCGCGCCGAGGCGCGTCGCGATCTCGGCGGCGACGCGATCTGGATCGGCACCTTCGCGGTCGAGCTTGTTGATGAACGCGAGGCGCGGAACCTTGTAGCGGTCGGCCTGTCGCCAGACCGTCTCGCTCTGCGGCTCGACGCCGGCGACGGCATCGAACACGGCGATCGCACCGTCGAGCACGCGCAGCGAGCGCTCGACTTCCATCGTGAAGTCGACGTGGCCGGGGGTGTCGATCAGGTTGACGACGTGCTGCTTCCACACGAACGTCGTCGCAGCAGCGGTGATCGAGATCCCGCGCTCCTGCTCCTGGGCCATCCAATCGGTGACCGTCGATCCTTGATCGACTTCACCGATTCGCGACGTCACACCGGAGTAGAAAAGGATCCGCTCGGTGGTCGTCGTCTTGCCCGCGTCGACGTGCGCCATGATCCCGATGTTTCGGGTGCGATCCAGACGGATCGGGCGTATGTCGACTTTGGTCGTCATCGTTCTGGTGGTTTGGCTCCCTCAAGCGGAGCCACCTTCCAAACCGTATTGCGGTTGGCTAGTGGTCGATTACCAGCGGTAGTGCGCGAAGGCGCGGTTCGCCTCGGCCATCTTGTGAACGTCTTCCCGCTTCTTCACCGCGTTGCCGCGGTTCTGGGCGGCGTCGACGATCTCGTTCGCGAGGCGGTCCATCATCGTCTTCTCGTTGCGGCCGCGAGCGAACTCGACCAGCCAGCGCATGCCGAGCGCCATCGAGCGGTCCGGGCGGACGTCGACGGGCACCTGGTACGTCGAGCCACCGACGCGGCGGCTCTTCACTTCGACGCGGGGACGCACGTTCGTCATCGCGCGCTCCCACACCTTCAACGGATCGTCCTTCGCCCGCTCGGCGACCATGTCGAACGCCTTGTAGACGATGCCCTCGGCAACCGCCTTCTTGCCGTCGCGCATGACGACGTTGACGAACTTGGTCAGCCGGCGACGGGTCTCCGTCGGAGCATCCGTGAACTTCGGGTCCGGGAGGACCTTGCGCTTGGGAACTTCACCTTTACGAGGCATGGTCTTCGATCCTCTCTAACTACTTGGGGCGCTTCGCGCCGTACTTGCTGCGCGACTGCTTGCGGTTCTGGACGCCCGTCGTATCGAGGGTGCCGCGAATGATGTGGTAGCGAACGCCCGGGAGATCCTTCACGCGGCCGCCGCGGATGAGGACGACCGAGTGCTCCTGCAGATTGTGTCCCTCGCCCGGGATGTACGACGTCACTTCCATCGCGTTCGTCAGGCGAACACGCGCCACCTTGCGAAGCGCCGAGTTCGGCTTCTTCGGCGTGGTGGTGTAGACGCGGGTGCAGACGCCGCGCTTCTGCGGGCACTGCTTCAGGGCCGGAGATGCGCTCTTGGTGCGCATCTTCTCGCGACCCTTGCGGACGAGCTGATTAATCGTGGGCATCTAGAATGATCCTGGGCGAACTGAGCGGAGCGCGAGACTTTACGGATTCGCCCCTCAGTGTCAAGCGCTTACGGTGGTAGGCTGCGACGATGCGCCCAGCAGTCCTCCTCGCGCTGATCGCGATGGGCTGCGAGGGGAAATCCGCATCCAAAACCGCGAGTTCTGGGTCCGCGGAGGGTCGTTGCGACTACACCACCACGGGCACGATGACGGCGCGCGGGCACTCGAGGGGTGGGATCGACGCGGTCGGCTCTGACTACTGGACGCCGGAGAATGGCCCGGGCCTGCTGGCCATCCGCTGTACCGGTCCCCTCACGTTGGCGTTCGGCGCGAAGCCCGACCTGCCGCGCACGGCCCTGCCGCTTGCGCCGGGCACGTACGAGATCGGCCCATTCGCGCCGGAGATCGTGGTCCTCGCGCACGACGACACGAACCACGCGTTCTCCGCGGAGCGCGGCACGCTCGAGCTCACGACGTTCGATGAAGAGCGGGTGGCGGGCACGTTCGCGCTCGATCTCGCCGAACTTTCCGGCAAGACGACGAGCGTGAACATTCACGCGACCGGTTCGTTCGATCTGCCGCGACCCGCGCGCTAGCGAATCGACTTTGCGAGCGCCGCAGCCTGCTTGCGCACCCGATCGTTGGGCTCGGACTTCGCCGCGGCCCTCAGATAGGGGACCGACCACCTGCCGATCGTGGTCCGCAGGAAGGCCGTGGCCTTCCTCTGGGTCTTCGGGCTCGCGAGCATCCGGATCACGTTCTTGTTGAGGACGGCGTTCGAGCGGTAGCGGCCGTTCTTCACGATCGCCGCCTTGTAGTGGTCCATCGCCACCGACCACCACAGCCGGTCGTAGTAGATGTTGCCGAGCAGGAACGGGATGTACGCGCTCTTCGGCGACTTCTTCCACAGCGCGTTGAGGCTCGCGAGCGCGAGGTCTCGCTTGCCGTCCTTGATCAGCTGCACGGCCTCGGCGACGGTGGTCGCGAGCACCGGCGCGGCGGGCTGTCGCTTCTCCGCATCCTCGGTGGTCTCGGGTGCGTCGGGCGCCTCGTCTTCGGCGGTGGTGTCGGCGTTCGGATCCGGGTTCGTGGCGGCCTCGGGCTCCATCTCGATCTCGTCGGCAGATCCGGCGCCAGAGCCCGAGCCCGAACCGACATCGACGATCGCCGCATCGGGCTCGGCAGCGTCGGGAGTCACGGCCATCTCCGCGGCGTCGATCGCGATCGGCACCGCATCGATCGGCGGTCCCATCGCGATCGAGTTGCTCCCTGCCCCGGCGTCGATCGACGTCTTCGCGGCGGGCCGCATCTTGATGTACCAGCCCGCGATGCCGGCACCGGCAAGGAGCACGATCAGAAAGCCGAGCATGCTCGCGCTCGACTTCTGCGCCGGCGCGGTCGGACGCGGACGCGTGACCTTCGGGGTCTCGGGACGCGTGACATCGAGCAGCGTCGATGCGACCGCGCCGCTATCGACGCGCTTGTGCGGGCGCGACAGCTCTTCCTTGCCGGTCAGCCGCGGCCCGACGAGCTCGTCGATCGCCTCGGTGAGCTCGATCGCCGTCTGATAGCGATCGTCGGGCGACTTCGCCATCGCCGTGTTGATGATGTCCTGGAGGCCATCGGGGATCGGCACCGCCGTCTCCATCATGTCCTCGAGCTTCGGGATC
>JBBRED010000551.1:0-4166 GCA_038203335.1 Haliangiales bacterium
GCGCGAGTATGGCGAGCATGACGACCACGCCCAGCGTCCACGCGATCACGCGCACGATGCGGCGCCACAGCGGTCGCTTCGCCATCAGAACGCCTCTCCGATCCGGACGAACGCGAGCACGCGCCCCCAGCCGGCGCCGGCATCGCCCTCGTCGAGGATCCGGTATGCGAGATCGAGCGCGATCGGCAGGTACCACAAGCGTACCCGGCCCCCGATCCCCGCGGCGAGCGAAGCGCCGGTCGCGAACGCGTTCGTCTCCGCTCCCGCGCCGCCCACATCCACGAACACGGCGGCGCCGTACTGCTTGCGGAGTGGCAAGAGGCGCAGCTCCACGCTCCCCTCGACGAGGCTTCGCCCGCCCACCAGCACCCGCGCGCAGGTCGCGCCGAGCGTGCACGCCGCCGGTGACAGGCGATCGCGACCGAACCCGCGCATGCCATAGGGCCCACCGCCGAACAGCCGCGGGCCCAGCGGCACACCGTTGTCGCCGGGGAACAGCACCCACCCCGACGACGCGCGCGCGGCGATCGACCACGGGCCGCCGAGGCGCACGAAGCCGCGCAGGTCGATCGAGAGCTGCAGCCAGCGATGATCGCCGAGCGGCCCACCGGGCGAGTACGAGCCCGAGAGCCCCGAGAGCCAGCCCCGCGTTGGCTCCACGCGATCGTCTCGACGATCGATGATCGCGCTACCGGAGACCATCACCCCGCGCGAGTCCTCGGCGGTGAAGTCGCCGGCGGTCGCCGGATCGATCGCCGGCAGATCGAGCGTGCGCGCCATCCTGATCAGCGCGTCGCCTTCGAGCAGCACCCCGGGAGCCGGCACGGCGCGCACGCCGGGCCCCACCGTCAGCTCGCGGAGCAGCGCCGATGGATACAGCACGTCGCGCCATCGCCCCGTCGCCCGCAGGTCGACCGCGCGCAGCGGGAACACGTGCTGCACGAGGGCGCTGCCGTACAGGCGATTGGCGATCCCCGCATCGTCGAACGTGTGCCCGTAGCCGACGTTGCCCTCGAGGATACTGACCGCCAGCGGGCTCCACGACAGTCCCCCGGTCATCGTGATCCGGGCACCAGCGAACGCATCGACGCGCGTGGGATCCGCCTCCACGCCGGCCTCGAGCCGGAGCTTGAGCCCCGGCGCCTCGACCACGACCACCTTGACCGCGAGCGTCTCGGGCAGCGTGCGCGGCACGAGCGTGCCGTCGGCCGAGACCTGATCGGCGGTCATCACGCCGCCGGTATCCGGGTACTCGGGCAGCCGGTGAATGTCGGCGTCGGTGATCACGTTGACCGAGACGAACGCGCCGGTGTCGAGCAGCGAGAGCTCGGCGCGGCGCGCGTCCGCCGTCGAGAACGATTTTCCCACCGCGAACCCCGCGCGCTTCAGCACCGCGGCGGCGGGCACCTGGTCGTTGCCTTCCACGGCGAGCGAGCCCACCCGGGTCTTCGGTCCCGCGTCGACGTAGTAGAACCACGCGACCGTGTGCGCGGTGCGATCCACGAACGCGCGGCTATACACGCGGGCGTGCCCGAACCCGCGATCCTGCAGACGAGTCGCCATCTCGAGGCGCAACAGTCGATACGGCTCGAGATCGATCGCCGAGCCCGGGCCAAACGGCACGATCGCGCGCAGCTCGGCGGCCTGCTCCGGGGGCGCCCCCACGAACGTCACCGACGCGATCGTGTAGCGCGGGCCCTCGTGCACCGGCCACGCGACCGCGACATGGGTGTGCGCCGCATCCCAGGTCAGCCGCGGCGCCTCGACCGTCGCATCGAAGCGCCCCTGGCTCTGCAACCAGCTCGCGAGCCGCCGGCGATCCTCCGCGAGCCGGTACTCGTTGAACGGCCGCTCCGGGTAGATCAGCGTCTTCGCGCGCACGCCGAGGAGGTTCTTCACCGGCTTGTAGACCAGCGCGGATCCCGCATCGCGCTCGAAGGTCACCGCGGTGATGCCGATGGTCGTGTCGCCCGGCACGGCGGGACGGTTGGGCACACGGCACCCGAACAGCGCGAGGGCCGCCGCGACGAACCACTGCCGCACGTGTCGGACGATACCTCACCCGCCAAGGACCGTTTCGCGCCGCGCCGTGCGCTTTCGCTCGACCGCGCGTCGGCGCGCGATGGAGGTCCCTGATGGCGCCGATGTAGTCGTAACACCTCGTGAATCGTTGACCGGAGTTGCGCGTGAGATCGCGAGCGCGATCCGGTGGCATATCGCGTGCTCCTGCGGTCTTCCGCCTATGCACCTTCGCACCCTCTTCGCGATCGCACCGCTCGTCCTCTCCGCCTGCGCTGTCGAGGACGTCGGCGACCCCGATGACTCGACCGCCGTCGCCAGGGGGGCGAAGCCGACCACGGTCTTCACCATGGGTGCCCCGAAGCCCACCGATCCGTTCTTCAAGTCGCTCGGCACGAACGGTCGCTCGTGCGCCACCTGCCACACCCAGGCCGAGGGGTGGACCATCACGCCGGCCGGAATGCAGGCGCGGTTCGATGCGACCGATGGGCTCGACCCGGCGTTCCGCACCAACGATGGCTCGGTGTCTCCGACCTCCGATGTCTCGACGGTCGCGGCGCGGCGCACCGCGTACGCCATGCTCCTGAACAAGGGGTTGATCCGTGTCGGCATCGGGATTCCGGCGGGCGCGGAGTTCACGCTCGTCGCGGTCGACGATCCGTACGGCCACGCGAACGCGACCGACCTCTCGCTGTTCCGCCGCCCGATGCCGTCGACCAACCTCCGGTTCCTCAGCGCCGTGATGTGGGACGGACGCGAGGCCAGCCTCGCTCAGCAGAGCATCGACGCCACCATGGGGCACGCGCAGGCCACCCAGACCAAGCAGCCTGACATGGACAAGATCGTCGCGTTCGAGACCTCGATCTACACCGCGCAGATCGAGCTCGACCGGATCCCCGACCTCAACAAGGACGGCGATGGCGGTCCGAGCACGCTCGCCAGCGAGGACTTCTTCCTCGGCATCAACGACCCGATCGGGTTGAACCCGACCGGCGATGCGTTCAACCCGCGCGCGTTCACGCTGTACGACGGCTTCGCGAAGTTCGTCGGCAAGTCCAAGCCCGACGAGCAGGCGAAGGCGGCGATCTACCGCGGCCAGGCGCTGTTCAACACGCGGTCGTTCTCGATCACCGGCGTCGGCGGGCTCAACGACACGCTCGGCGTCCCGTCGCTCCAGGGCACGTGCACCACGTGCCACGACACGCCGAACGTGGGCAATCACTCGGTCGCGATGGCGCTGAACATCGGCCTCGCCGATGCCTCGCGCCGCACGGCCGACATGCCGCTGTACACCCTGCGTAACATCGCCACCGGCGAGACGGTGCAGACCACGGATCCGGGCCGCGCGCTGATCACCGGCAAGTGGGCCGACATCGGCAAGTTCAAGGGCCCGGTGCTGCGTGGCGTGGCGCTCCGTCCGCCGTACTTCCACAACGGTCTCGCCGCCACGCTCCCCGACGTCGTGTCGCTCTACGACACGCGGTTCGCGATCGGCCTGTCCGCGGCCGAGCAAGCCGACCTCGTCGCGTTCCTTCAGGCCCTCTGATCATGGAAGCGTTGTCCCACCGCACGTCGGTCGTCCATCCGGGAGACCGGATCGAAGGTCGCTACCGCATCATCGAGGTGATCGCCGAGGGCGGGATGGGGACGGTGTTCCTCGCCGAGCACACGCTGATCAAGCGCCGGGTCGCCGTGAAGGTGCTGCACCCCGAGCTCGCCGGCGACGTCGGCATGATCAAGCGGTTCATGAACGAGGCCTCCGCCGCAGGAACGCTCGGGCATCCGAACATCGTCGAATCCACCGACATGGGGTTCACGCCCGAGGGCGTGCCGTTCATCGTCTTCGAGTACCTCCAGGGAGCGCTGCTCACCGAGGAGATCTATCGCGTGGCTGGCATGCCGGTGCGCCGCGCGCTGCGGATCGCGATGCAGATCGCGTCGGCGCTCGATGCCGCGCATAACGCCGACATCATCCACCTCGATCTCAAGTCCGACAACATCTTACTGATCGACCGCGACGACTCGCCCGATCACGTGAAGGTCCTCGACTTCGGCATCTCGAAGTTCATGGAGGCCGACTCGGTCACCACACAGCGCAACGTGATCATGGGAACGCCCGAGTTCATGTCGCCCGAGCAGATCACGGC
>JBBRED010000552.1:0-4122 GCA_038203335.1 Haliangiales bacterium
GCCGCCCACGCTCGCTACCTTCAAGCGCCACAGCAAGCGCCTCCACACGCAGCTCGAAGACGCCGTGACGAGCATCGCGCTCAACATCGCCGAAGGCACGGGCCGCATCGGCGGCGACCGGCTCCACCACTTCCGCATCGCGCTCGGCAGCCTCCGCGAGGTCGGCGCCGCGCTGGCCTGCGCGAAGCGCCTCGGGTGGATCGCCGAGGAGCCGATGGTCGCCGAGCGCGACCGCCTCGGCGGACTCCTCTGGGGCCTCCAGCGCCGGTAGCCACCCCGGCGGCGGGCCGCCCTCGGGCCCGCTCGACGTTCCCGCGGAAACGCGCAACGGACTCGGAGCGCCTCCGCGGAAACACGTCGCAGACTTGGCGCGTCAAACACGTTCGCCGAAATCAAGTTGGTCGGCATGGTCGGCATCGGCATCGGCCTCGGCATCGGCCTCGGCATCGGATTCCGGATCCGGAGCCGGGCTCGGTGTCGGATCCAAGCTCGTGTCGACGACTGCCTCGCGCCGCTCACCACATGCGGCATTGCGCATCCGGAACGCCCGGCACTCGCACCCACTCGAAGCCGTTCGGCTCGCGTGGCTTCCGCGCGAAGCACGGGCCGTACGCATCGCCCGGCGGATCGGGATCTCGCCCGCGGACGATCACGGCGTCGTAGCGTGCGACGCCAGAGCTGCCGAGCTCGGCCTTGACGAGCCGACGAACCGCATCGGCTGGAAGTCCTTCCGATCCGCCGGGGGCACGTGACTCGAGGTAGAGCTGGCGAAGCGCATCGTCGAGCGTGCGCCTTCCGCGTGACGCACGGCGCAGTGCTCCATCGAGCTCCGCCGCGTACAGCGCGCCACGGGTGTACGGAACGATCGAGAGATCCGGATCGCGATTGAAGTCGCGAGCGATCTCGTCGTTCGTCGCGCCTGCGCGCTTGTTGGCGAAGTGCCGGGTCGCGATGTCGTTCAGGGTCTCGAGGAATTCGTCGACCGAGACCAGGCCCGCGCGGAACGCGATGACGTTCGCGAAGTGGACCGTGAAGCCTTCGCTGAACCAGTAGGCCGTGCCCTCTGGGCCCCGCAGCCGCAGCCGCAGCCCGAGCCAGCGATGCAGCATCTCGTGTGCGATGTTGACGCGGAGCCGCCGCCCGAAGGTCGTGAGCGGACCTGTCCATGACAGGTACGACGTGACCTGCCCGATGCCGTTCGCGCGCTCGCCGTGAGACGAGAGCACGCGCACGAACACCGAGTACGGAGTCGGGTCGTCGTCGGCGAAGAACGCGCGCTCCGCTGCGAATGCGCGCTCGGCCCACGCTCCGGCCACGGCGACATCGAAGCCCGGAGACCCGAACCAGGCGGTGCGGATGTGGAGCGCGCCATCGTCAGCCGTCGTCCGTTGCGGACGTCCCCAGTAGTAGACGGCCTCGCGCAACGCGTCGAGCTCGCCGGTGGAGTCGCTCGGAGTGTCGCCTCCAAACGTGCTCATGCCTTCGCCGCGCGTCGTCGTCATGCATTGCGGAGCGCCCCAGGTGATCCGCATCCGGTACCGACGCCGCGACTCCGGTAGCACCACGAAGTGCCGACCGTGACCGCCGATGCCGGTCGCATCGTGGCGCAGTCCCTCGACGGCTCCGGGCTCCACCGCGGAGACGGAGCGCGCGCGGTATTCGAGGGTCAGCGTGCCGGTCGTGGCGCGCGAGGGCACGAGCTCGAGAACGCGATCGCGCAGCCGGCGAACGAGCGGCACCGGCCCGCGCTCGTCTCTGGCCGTGGCGTCGGTGATGAGGGCGGTCACGCCGGAGGTCCCCATCACGTCGTCGTCGAGACGAAACACGGGCCTGCCGCCGCCCGGGAGGGATAGCGCAACGATCAGCGACGAGGGCTCGTTCGAGCCCGCCTCGCAGGCCGGGGCCAGCGCGAGCGTCACGTCGACGGGTCCGAGCGGCGGCGGAGTAACCGGCGCTACTGGGCTGCCCGCATCCGGCGGCACAGCAGGGGGCCGCGTCGTCACCGCGGTAGCGGGCTGGTCGGGCGGAGCGCGATCACCGCACGCGGCGAGCCCACAGCTCGCCACGCGCAGCAGGCACCACGCCTTGGTCCCCATGTCAGGAGGACGACACGGGCTAGATCGACAGCTTGCGCACGCGTCGCACCGACAGGGTCACGAGGATGACGCTGATCGCCGCGAGCGCCAGCAGCGACGGCAGCATGTCGAACGGGCCGGCGGAGCGGAGCACCGCGCCTCGCATCACATCGATCATGTGCGTGGCGGGCAGGGCGCGGCCGATCCAGTACAGAACCTTGGGGAGGCCAGCGACCGGGAAGATGTAGCCGGAGAGGAAGATCGACGGCAACAGGAGCATCTGCGCCATCTTCTGCGCGGCCATCTGGGTCTGCGCGCGCATCGAGATGGTCAGGCCGAGCGCGAGCAGCGCGAACAGGTACATCACCGCGGTCGCGAACAGGAACAGCAGGCTGCCCTGGATCGGCACGTCGAAGCCCCAGCGCATGATGAGGAGGATCAGCCCCATCTCGGCGATACCGATGACGAGGTAGGGGGCGAGCTTGCCGAGCACGAGCCCGATCGGGTTGATCGGCGTGACGAGCAGCTGCTCCATCGTTCCTTGCTCGCGCTCGCGCACGATCGCGATCGAGGCGAGCACCATCGCCGCGATCTGCAGGAGGATCGCGACCAGGCCGGGGATGATGTAGTTCGCGGTTCGCCCGCCGGGATTGAACAGCACGATCGGCTGTGCGGAGATCAGCTGCTTCGCGCCGAGCGCGCGCGCGGCCTCGAAGTTCTGCTGCGCGGCGAGGCCGTTGATCGAGGCGAGCGCCTGCGCGCTGACGTTCGAGTCCGAGCCATCGATCAGCACCAGGAACTGCGCGTTCTCCCGCTTCGCGCGCTTGTCGTGGAAGTCCGGCGGGATCATCACGCCGACGCGCGCGGTGCCCTGCGCGATCATCGCGCGGCCCTGCTCGGGGCTGTTCGTGGTCGCCGTGATCTCGAACGTCTTGGTCGCGCGCAGCTGGTCGATCAGCTCGCGGCTGTAGCGGGTCTGATCCTGATCGACGATCACCGTCGGAAGGTTCTTGACGTTCTGATCGAGGAAGCCGAACAGCGACAGCTGGATCACCGGCAGCATGAAGAACATCACCAGCGTCGCGCGGTCGCGGAAGATGTGCTTGAACTCCTTCTGCAGGATCGCGACGAACGAGCTCCACATCACGCGCTCACTTTCGCGAGAGCGCCGCGGTCGCGCGCGGCTTGCTCGGTGAGCGCCACGAACACGTCCTCGAGGGAGGGTGCGATCGCGCGCACCGTGGCGGGGAAGCCGGCGGCGGCGAGCCGATCGACGAGCTCTTTGTCCGCCATCGTGGCGAGGATCTCGGCGTGCACGGCGGCGCCGAACACCGTGGCGCTCCGGCAGAACGGCTGGGTGCGCAGCCAGGTCAGTGCACGCGTCGAGGCCGGGGTCTCGATCTCGAGGCGGCGCGCGCCCGGATCGTTGACCTGCGGCAGCTTCTTGAGCACGTCGGGCGTGCCGTTGACGAGCAGCTTCGACAGATACAGATAGCCGACCTCGCCGCAGCGCTCGGCCTCGTCCATGTAGTGCGTGGTGACGAGCAGCGTGATGCCCTGCGCGGACAGCGTGAACAGGAGGTCCCACAGCTCGCGGCGCGCCACCGGATCGATGCCGGCGGTGGGCTCGTCGAGGAACACCACCTTCGGCTGGTGCATGTGCGCCGCGCCGTGCGCGCGCCGCTGCTTCCAGCCGCCCGAGAGCAGGCCGGCGCGCCGGCTGCCGTACGGCGTGATGTGCGTGAGCTCCATCGTGCGCCCGATGCCGTCGCGCAGCTTCTTGCCGGAGAGGCCGTAGACGCGCGCGTAGAACTCGAGGTTCTCGAGCACGGTGAGGTCCGGGTAGAGCGCGAACTTCTGGCTCATGTAGCCGATGCTGCGGCGGATCGCCTCGCCGTTCGTGACGACGTCGAGCCCGAGCACGCTCGCGCTTCCCGAGTTCGGCGCGAGCAGACCGCACAGCAGGCGAATCAGGGTGGACTTGCCGGAGCCGTTCGGCCCGAGCAGGCCGTAGACCACGCCGGTCTGGACCTCGAGGCTGACGTCG
>JBBRED010000553.1:0-4108 GCA_038203335.1 Haliangiales bacterium
CGGGCTCTCGGACCCCGAAGGCCTGGCCGCCCGGCCGCACATCTAGACGGGGTACCGGTCATCCGAACCGAGCGGCGTGCCATGCCGGCAGCTCGGCGAGCGAGCCGAACACCACGTCGGCATGCGCGAGCGCTTCGGCGGTATCGCTACCGGTCGCGACCGCGCACACCGTCGCGCCGCACGCGCGCGCCGCCGAGATGTCGTGGATCGTGTCGCCCACCACCACGACCTCGCGCACCTCGCGCTCACCGCGTCCGCGCTCCATTGCCTTCGCCACCAGCTCCGCACGCACGTGCGAATCGCAGCCGTAGCCTCCGAAGTCGAACCAGCTCTCCAGCTTCGCCGCCACGAGCTTCGCCGCGGCGCCTTCGCGCACGTTTCCGGTCGCCACGCCGAGCACCACCTCGTCGCGGTCGCGGAGGAACGCGAGCGTATCGTGCACGCCCGCGAGCACCTCCACCGGATGCTGCTCGAGCAGCCCGCGCAACCTCGGCAGGTACGCCGCGATGAACGCCGCGTGCTCGTCGCTCGTCGCCCCTCGTCCGAGCCGAGCCGCGAAGATCTCGTTCACGATCTGCGGATCGGTCTTTCCGCCGTAGCGGATGCCCTCGCTCGCGTTCGCGAGCCCGTACTGCTCCGCGAACACCGCATCGAACGCGGTGCGCCCTGAGCCGTGGGCGTGAAGCAGCGTTCCGTCGATGTCGAACAGATAGACGACGTGCACGCCGCCAGCATATCGTGCGTCCATGGACGTGGCGATCGTCGACGGCATGTTCGCGATCACGGGGCCGAAGGGCACCTATCGCATCGCGCCCTCCGGCGCATCGCTCGATCTCACGCATGTCGGCGTCGCCAGCGCGGGCATCACCGACTACGAGGCCCTGTTCACCGCGCTGTGGTCGCTCTGTGCCGCCGGCGCCGTCGACACGATCACGTTCGCGTGGCGCGCGGGCGATCCTTACGAAACCGACACGGTCCGTCAGCGCTTCGGGAAGCCCTCGAACACGTAGCCGCGATCCACGCCCGACTCGATCAACCGCACGGCGCCGTTGTTCGGATTGATCTCCTCCTCGAACCACTCCGGCGAGAGGTGGCACCACATCATCACGAACGCGCGCAGCGTGACGCCGTGGCAGATCACGACGAGGTCGTGGATGCCGTGCTCCTGGCAGTCGCGATGAAACGTGCCGAATGCCTGATGGATCCGCTTCGCGACATCGAACCGGCTCTCGCCCTGCGGCATCCGCGCCCAGAACTTCCCGCCGAACCGACACTGCATCGCGTAGTAGCCGTGCTCGTTCGGAAACCGCTGCGGCAATTCCGCCTCCGCCACGCCATCGAACAACCCGAACTGCTGCTCGCACAGCAAGATGTGCTCGACGCGATCCGTGATCCACGGCCCGGCCGTCTCCGCGAGCGCATCGGCGGTCTGCCGCGTCCGCACGTACGGGCTCACCCACAGGCGAACGTGCGGCCGCGCATCGCCAAGCTCGTGCTCGTAGTACGCCGCGATCCGCCGCCCGGCCTCACGCGCCTGATCCGCGCCGCGATCCGAGAGCGGCACCGCATGGTCCGCGGTGGTCTGGTGGATCGTGGGATCGACGTTGCCCGCAGACTCGCCGTGCCGCACCAGCAGGATCCGCACGGACCGCTACGGCTTCGGGTTCGGCTTCACGCCGCGCTTCTGCGCGACCTTGACCAGCCCGTCGAAGGTATCGCGCAGCGCCCAGGCCTTGTCCTTGTACGTGGCGAGCGTGCTCGCGCGCAGCAGGCCATCGCCGAACGCCTTGCCCACGCCGACGCACGGCGGATCGCGCTCGAGCTTGCTCGAGGTGCCCTCGTAGATCCGGAAGCACGCCTCGATGTCGCCGCGGTTGTAGAGCGGCGCGCCGACATCGATCGCGTCGCTGATCGCGTTCACCACATCGACGACCTGCTTGTCGCTGCAGCCCGCGAGCAGCTCGATCGGATGATCGGGCACCATGCGCTGCGGCGCGGGACCGGCGCCGTGCCCGGTATCCTCGTCGGGCGAGCGGGTGTCCTCGGCGAACTTGGCGAGCGCGATCGCGATCGGCTGCGCGACCAGCGGCTTGAGATAGTTGCCGGGCACCGCGAAGTTGATCGACTGGCCCTGCGCCACGATCAGCGTGGTCACTCCGACGACCTCGCCGAACTGGTTGAACAGCGGCCCACCGGACGAGCCCTGCGAGATCGGCGCGGAGATCTGGAGGAGCTTCAAGCCGCCCGGCGGGCAACGCTCCTCCTTCGCCTCGCACACCGGCCGCACCTGGCTGATCAGGCCCGCGGACACCGAGTAGTCGAACACGCCGAGCGGGTTTCCGATCGCCACGATCTGATCGCCCGCGCTCATCTGCTCCGAGTCGCCGAGCCGCACGGTCTGCAGCTGCTTGGTCGGCTTGATCCGCAGCACCGCGAGGTCGCGCCCGGCATCGACGCCCGCGATGTCGAACACCTGGTAAGGCGTTCCATCGTGGAGCTTGACCTTGATCGAAGACGCGCCGGCCACCACGTGGAGGTTCGTCGCGATCAGACCGCCCTTGTCGAGAATGAACCCGGTGCCGATCTTCTCGCCGATCTTCTCGTCACCCGCCTCGATGCGCACGATCGCATCGGTCGACTGCTGGACGATGTCCTTTGCCGTCATCCGCAGGCGCGGGGAGTTCGGCTTCGTCGGCGCGCCGCAGGACGACGCCGTTATTACGACGACCAGCAGACGGGACCAGCGCATCTGACAAGTCTACCCGGAGCCCGGGCGCAGCGCACGGCTCAAGGCGTCGGTGCGGGAGCCGCGGAACCGCCGGCAGAACCCTTGTCGACCGTCGACGTTTCCTGCTCGGTCTGCTTGAGCCGGATCGAGCGCAGACCGGCCTCGCCGGCGGCGCGGAAGCCCTTGGGGTTCGTGCGCGGGTTGATGCCCGACTTGACGCCGGCATCGAGGTGCTGCTGGTACAGCTTCATGCGGATCTCTTCCCAGGACGGGCAGGCATCCGCCGACAGGTGACACGCGTCGAGCGCACGGTTTGCGTAGTCGAGGGCAGGAATCACGTCGATCTTGTCGACGTACGCGACCGAGGCCGCCAGCAGGGCCCGCCACGCGCTGGTCGACGACTTCGCCCGCTCGGCGCCGTGCACCGAGGCCTCGACCGCCCAGTCCTTGAACGACGACTCGCCGAGCCGGCGCGCGAGGTCGCCGACGGCGGCACCATCGTCGGGATGCGCGATCGTCCGCGCTTCGGCGAGGGCCAGGCCGAACTGCGTGGGCTCATCGCCCTTGTGAGCCGCCTGCGCATACATCTGACGAGCGGGGAGCACGACGATCCCGATCACCACGGTTGCGATCGCGAGATCGACCAGCCCAAGAAAGCGCGGCAGCTGCATTGCCTCCTACGACACTAACCGGTGCGCGCGGTTCCCGTCGCGTCGCGCAAACCATTCTCCGTAGCATTTCGCCCCGCGACGTCCCGAGATGCCCCGGCGATCTCACCCTTACCTACTTGTGCAACCACAGTCATCTCGCGGGCTTCCACCGTGGATCGACCGTTGCACATCGGCACCGGACCTGGATCTGCACCCCATTCGGAGGATGTTCTAGATGCTTACTGCAATTTCGACCGCGTTCCACAAAGGCGGATGGGGCATGTGGCCCATCCTTTTCGTTTCGGTGCTCACGATCGCCACGATCGTCGAGCGCGCGGTCTATCTGTTCCGCGCATCGGTCGACAAGGACAAGCTCCTCGCGCTCCTCAAGAGCCAGGTCATGAGCGGCAACGTGCAGGGCGCCATCAAGGTGTGCTCGGGTAACCCGACGCCGATGACCCGCATCGTTCAGGCCGGTCTCATGAAGTTCAATAAGAGCGATGACGAGGTCCAGTCCGCGATGGACGAGGCCGCGCTCCGCGAGCTCCCCAAGATCAATGCGCGTACGCCCTACCTGGCGATGCTCGCCAACTTCGCCGTCATGTCCGGTCTGCTCGGCACCATCGCCGGCATGATCAAGTCGTTCGGCTCCGTCGGTAGCGACGAGGGTGGCAACAAGGCCACCGAGCTCGCGAACGGCATTGCAGAAGCACTGAACTGCACCGCGTTC
>JBBRED010000554.1:0-4059 GCA_038203335.1 Haliangiales bacterium
GTTCTTCAACAACGGCGTTCGTTACGGGGCGGCCGGTGCCAAGGAGCTCGCCGCTCAGATCGCCGCGGATCCCGACTACATCCTCGCGAACCACACGCAGAACCACCTGAACCTCGCGCAGGAGAGCGCGACCAAGGTCGCCAGCGAGATCGATCGCACCGACGTGCTGATCCGCGAGGCCGGCGAGACGCCGAAGTTCCTCCGGTTCCCGTTCGGCAGTTCGACCTGCGCCTCGATGAAGCAGGCGAAGGACCGCGGCTACTTCGTCACCGGCTGGCACATCGACAGCGCCGACTGGTGCTACGCGGCCGGCGGTGGCGTGTGCAAGAAGTCGACGTTCAAGTACGTCCCCGACGAGCTGCGCGGCGACATGAAGGGCTACATCCTCTCGCAGGTCCGCGCGAACAACGGCGGCATCATGCTGATGCACGACATCCACCAGTCGACCGCGGATCACCTCGACGAGATCCTGACCGCGCTCGAGCAGGCCGGGTACACGTTCGTGCGCCTCGATGACGTCGCCGCGTGGCCGCGCCTCAACGGCAGCACGCCGGCGCCGACCTCGTTCGTCGGGACGGCGTGCACTACGAACGCGCAGTGCGGGTTCACCGGCGGTCGCTGCGCCGCCGCCGGCTTCTGCACCATGTCGTGCGCCGGCTCGTGCCCCGATCAGGCGGGCGCTGCTCCCACGTTCTGCATCGCCGAGCAGAGCCGCACCACCGGCATGTGCGTCAGCAAGGCCGCCACGCAGAACAACCAGTGCGCGCTGCTCACCGGCACCATCAAGACCGACCTGCCCCGCTTCGTCGGTCAGAGCGGCGCGGCCGCTGCCACCGCGACGGTGTGCGCGCCCCGCTGATACCCTCGGCGTATGTCCGATCTCGCTCAGCGCTTCGCCGATGCCCAGGCCCGCATCAAGCCGGTCAGCGTCGCGACCGACGTGATGCTCGCGCTCTACGCGCTGTACAAGCAGTCGACCTCCGGCGACGTATCGGGTGATCGCCCTGGTCTCCTCGACGTGCGCGGCCGCGCGAAGTACGACGCGTGGGCCAAGCACAAGGGTCTGGCGAAGGACGCCGCGATGGAGCAGTACATCACGCTGGTCGGAAAGCACGCGACGTGACGCTCGCGGGCTGGCGACTCGACGGCAAGGCAGCGCTCGTCACCGGCGGTAGCAAGGGCATTGGCCGCGCGGTCGTCGATCACCTCGTGGCGCTCGGCGCGCAGGTGATGATCGTCGCGCGCGACCAGGCCGGCGTCACCGAAACGATCGCCGCGTATGGCGGCCAGGTCACCGGCGTCGCGGCCGATGTCACGGTGCCCGAGGATCGCGCGCGGATCGTCGCCGCAGCTCCGAGGGCACTGCACGTGCTCGTGCACAACGCCGGCGGCAACGAGCGCAAGCCGCTCACCGGCTACGACGACGCGACCATCGCGAAGATCGTCGGGCTCAACCTGCTCGCGCCGCTGTCGCTCTCGCGCGACCTGCACGGCCGCCTGGTCGCGGCCGCCGGCGCGAGCGTGATCCACGTCGGCTCGGTGGCGGGCATCGTGGCGCTCGCCACCGGCGTGGCCTACGGCGCCGCGAAGGCCGGGCTCGATCAGGCCACGCGAACGCTCGCGCTCGAGTGGGGCGCGGTGAACATCCGTGTCAACACGGTGGCGCCCTGGTACACGCGCACCGACCTCGTCGCACCCGTGCTCTCGCAGCCGGAGCGGCTCGCGGCGATCGTCGCGCGCACGCCGCTCGGCCGGGTCGCCGAGCCCGCGGAGGTCGCCGCGGCGATCGCGTTCCTCGCCCTCCCGGCGGCGTCCTACATCACCGGGCAGTGCCTCGCCGTCGACGGCGGCATGTCGATCCAGGGGCTTGCCCCGGTGTCCGAGACCCCGCCGAGGACCCCAGGCTCGCGCACCTGACGCTGTCGCGCTCGATCGTCGCTATCGGAGGTTCGCGATGAACCACGGCGAGAGATGCGCGCTCATCCGCCGCACCTCGTCGAGCGTGCAGCCGAGCGCGGTCGCGTAGCGCACGATCTGCTGCGCTTCTTCCTCGGAGACGTGGCCCTTCGCGAGCAGGACCTCGATCGCATCGATCACGATCATCTGGGCGAGCTCGCCCGGGTGGAGCCCGCTGCCGCTGCGAAACGGACCGCTCGATGCGTTCAACGCATCGCCGAGCTGCGTGGGATCGAGCGCCTCGGCGAGCAGCAGATCATCGAGGCTCGCGGGGCGACCGCTGCGCGCCTCGATCTTCTGCTGCAGGCGCGCGCCTTCCTCGAGACCGATCTCGCCATCGGCGCGCGCGATCGCGACGAGCGCCTGCGCGTAGAGATGCGAGGCGCTCTCGTCGAGCTGCCGTCTATCGGCCACGGAAGTTTCCCGGGCGGCGCTCCACGAACGCGCGCAGGCCTTCCTTGACGTCGTCGCTCGCCATCAGCGGATTCAGATCGGAGAGCAGTCGCGCCGCGGCCGTGGCCTCCTCGGCGGCGAGGGCGTGGCGCGACGCCGCGAGCGTGGCGTACACGCCGAGCGGCGCCTGCGCGGCGATCACCTCCGCGATGCCGAGCGCGCGCGCGAGCTGCTCGCCCGGCGCGACGACCTCCTGCACGAGGCCGATGCGCAGCGCCTCCGCGGCATCGAACTCGTCGCCGGTGAGCAGCCACCGCATCGCGTTCGCCCAGCCGACCTCGCGCGGGAACCGCAGCGTGGCGCCGCCGACCGGGTAGATGCCGCGCTTGACCTCGATCTGCCCGAATCGCGTCGAGCTCGCTGCGATGCGCACGTCGGTCGCGAGCATGAGCTCGATGCCGATCGTGAGGCAGATACCCTGCACGGCGCACACGATCGGTTTGCCGATCTGAGGTCCGGTCAGGCCGAGCGGATCGAGGCCGCCCTCGGGGATCGGGAACTTGCCGGCCTGGAACACGGGCGTCCACTGCACGAGGTCGAGGCCGCCGGTGAAGTGATCTCCGTCAGCGTGGAGCACGCCCACGCGCAGCTCGGGATCGCGCGCGAGCTCGCCGTACGCCTTGCACACGCCGTCCCACAGCGGCAGATCGAACGCGTTTCGCTTCGCCGCGCGGTCGAGCCCGATCAGAAGTACGTGACCCTTGCGCTCGAGGCGGACGTTTCCGTTCATTGCGCGCGCGAACCTACCGCGGTGGCTCCTCGAGTGGCCAGGTCCAAGGTCCGCACTGGGAACGAAAAGCCCGAACACGAACGTGCGCACCCGCTGCGCAAGTTACCGATTGCACGATCAGCGCATCGCCGTAGCGCTGGCCGCAGATTTGCTCCTGTGCCCGCCATGCGATTCAGCTGGCTCCCTCTCGCGACCCTGCTCACTGGTGCGTGCACCACGGAGATCGCCACGCCGACCGGTCCCGGCATCGACGACTACATCCAGTCGCTGCCGTACCTCCCGGTCGCCCCGTCGGAGGTCGATGAAGGCCAGCGCACCGCCGAGGCGCGCGAGGGCGATTACTCGTGCACGCGGCAGAACCTGAAGGAGACGCGGCAGTACGACAAGATCGTGGCGTACGCGGCGAACTCGGACTCGATGTTCCCGGGCGCGTTGATCAGCGCCGACAGCGTGCTCACCGGCCTGTTCACGCAGATGGTGTTCGACCGCGCGCCCGCCACCATCTCGGTCAGCCTCGAGAACCTCGGCGGCAGGAAGAGCGCCGTGATCGAGGAGCCAAGCCTGTCGGCGTATCGCGAGGCGCTCACCGGCGTGCTGCAGCAGGAGATCACGGGCTCCACGCCCGCGAATCTGTCGTCGGAGATCGAGGAGGTTCACTCGAAGGAGCAGCTCGACATGGCGCTCGGCGTCCAGGCGAGCTGGGGCCTCGGCGTCGCGAGCCTGAAGACGAGCTTCGACTTCTCCAAGCAGGAGGCGCGCTCGCGCTACATCGTCAAGTACACGCAGGCCTACTACACGGTGGACCTCGATGCGCCATCGTCGCCGAGCGCGCTGCTCGCACCGACCGTCACGCTCGACGACGTGCAGGGCAAGATGGACGAGACCAAGCCGCCGGTCTACGTCTCCTCGGTCACCTACGG
>JBBRED010000555.1:0-4003 GCA_038203335.1 Haliangiales bacterium
AGTGGCGCGAGCTGCGCATCGGGCTCGACCACGGGCGCCAGCTTCGCGCGCTTGTCCTTCGCGTGCTTGTCGCCGCCGACCATGATGTCGATCAGGCGGCGGCACAGGCGCCCGGTAGCAGCGACGTCGTAGAGCTGCCCGTCGGGGCCCGCCTGGATCGAGGTCCAGCGGCCGTCGTCGAGCGGCGGCGCGACCTTGATGCGGACGTCGATCGCTTCCTGGTGCGCGAGGTAGCGGGCGACGAGTGCGACGAGCTCGCCGGCGGTCACGTCCGTGAGGTCCTCGTCGACGATCGAGCGCGTATCGAGGACCTTGTCCACGAGCTGCAGGTAGTGGTGATAGCCGGTGTCGGGCGCGAGCTCGGCGACCACGCGCGTGTCGAACGCGACGAGCCCGATGCGGTCGCTGTTGCTGATCGCGGACTTGCCGAGCGCGGCCACGCTATCGCCGCCCCAGTCGAGCGCGGTGCGGCCGAGCGCGCCCGTGCGCATGCCGCCGCCGACATCGAGGAGCGCGACGTGCGTGGTCACGACCTCGTTCTCGAGGTCGCGCACCATGAGCCGCCCGCGGCGCGCGGTCGCTTTCCACGCGATGAGCTTGAACGGATCGCCGTGGCTGTGCTCGCGCAGCTCGCGGAGCTCGCCGGAGAGGCCGCGGCGGCGCACGTGATGAAGCCCGACCTGCTCGTGCAGTGCGCCGCCGACGGCGCGCACCGGGCCACCGCGCATCACCACGGTGCGCGGGAACACCTTCACCGCGATCGGGTTCGGGAAGAACGCCTCGATATCGAACAGGCCGAGCGCATCGCCGAACGTCAGCGCCGCGCCGTGCAACACCTGGTAGCCGGCCGCGAGCGGCTTGACGATGGTGGTGACCTCCACCTGCATTCCGCGCTTCACGGTGGCGCTCGGCTTCTCCTCGAGCTGGAGGCCGGAGGCGGCCAGGATGTTGGTGGAGAGAATGCGCAGCTTGCGCGAGCCGTGGTTTCTGAACGCCAGGTGGAGCTGGAACGGCCGATCGGCCGCGAGCGCGCCCCCCGGCTGATCTCCCGGCGGCACCCACCACGACAGCTCGATCTTCTTGCGGCGCAGGAGGATCGCGGTCGGATAGAACGCGAGATAGAGCGCGAGCAGCACCGAGAGGATCACGCCCGAGAGCGCGACCAGCGGCGGTGCACCGTGCAGCGCACCGACGAGCAAGAACAGCAGCGCCGTGCCGAGGATCAGCTTCCCACGCGTGGCGAGGCGAGGGATCACGCGCTCAGGCTCGCTTCGGCAGCTTGAAGCTGACCTTGTCCACGGCCTCCGACACGATCTGCGTGCCGAGCTGACCTTCGAGCTCCGCCTCGGGAACCATCAGGATGCGGTGACCGAGCACGAGGGGCGCGAGCGAGCGCACGTCGTCGGGAAGGATGTAGTCGCGGCCGCGGAGCAGGGCGAGCGCCTTCGATGCGTGGACGAGCGCGAGGCCGGCACGCGGCGAGGCGCCGAGATAGACACGCGCGTGGCTGCGCGTGAACGCGACGAGGCCGAGCACGTAGTCGATGAGCTCTTCGGCGACGAACACCTCCTGCGCGAGCGCCTGCATCTCGAGCACCTCGGTGGGGCCGAGGACGGGGCGCACCGGCGGCGGCGGCTTGTCGTAGGTGCCGAGCATGCGCTTCTCGTCGGAGGCACTCGGGTAGCCCATCTTGAGCTTGATGAGGAACCGATCGACCTGCGCCTCGGGGAGCGGGTAGGTGCCCTCCTGTTCGATCGGGTTCTGCGTGGCGAGCACGATGAACGGCTCGGAGAGCGTGCGTGTCTCGCCCTCGATCGTGACCTGGTGCTCCTGCATCGCTTCGAGCAGCGCGGACTGCGTCTTCGCTGGTGCACGGTTGATCTCGTCGCCGAGGAGCACGTTGCAGAACACGGGACCCTCGCGGAGGATGAACGTGTTCGTCCGCATGTCGAGGATGTACGTGCCGGTGATGTCCGACGGCAGGAGGTCCGGCGTGAACTGCACGCGGCGGAAGTTGCAGCCGAGCGTGGCGGAGAACGCCTTGACCAGCGTGGTCTTCGCGACGCCGGGGTAGCCCTCGATCAGCACATGACCGCGCGCGAGCAGCGCGACGAGCAACGCCTCCGTGATCGCGGGCTGGCCGATGAATGCGCGTGCGACCTCGTCGGTGATCGCGCGAGACAACTGGTTGACGCGAGCGAGCTTGTCAGGACTGAGGGAGGCGGGCATCGATTAGGCTTGGGCTTCTTGCGGCACGTCGGGAACGTCGACGCCGAGAGTACGACACAGCTCGGCCACGTCTTTGTACAGGGTGTCGAATTCGCGACGCTGGAGGTGGCCCGCGCTCCACGGCGCCGCGGCCTGGCCACGGCTCGGTAACGCGCGCAGCCGGCGATAGACGCGCGTGAGCGCCACCCCGGCCGTGGTGCCCTTCGCCTTGGACAACTCGGCGACGAGCTGGGTTTCGGGAACCGTGTAGAGCGGCTCCGATCGCCCGGTGAGATCGGCGAGCAGGCGCTGGACCAGATCGCGCAGGATGCAGGCGAGCACCAGGTTCGATCCGGTTCCCGCCTCGGCGGCGGCGACCAGACCGTGCGGCTCGTCGCGGCGCGCGGGGCGGTTGAACTTGAGCCACGCACCGTCGATCTTCGGGCCACGCCGCACCGGCAGCCCGAGCATCGCGAGCAGGAGCAGCGCCGCAGCGAGCGAGGCGGCGAGGGCCTTCATCGCGGCGGGCGTCAGCAGCCATGCGCGGCGCTCGGAGAGCCAGAAGTTGAGGTCGGCGATCGAGCGCCCGAGCTTGCCGGCGGTCGCGTCGTCGATGTACGGGCGAGGCTCGCCGAACATCGGCACGTCACCGCGCAACAAGATGATGTGGCGCGCGCGCCGGTTCCCGCGGTCGAGCCAGTTGAGGATGTTGCTCGTGAGTTGCACGTTGCCGGGAAACTGCAGCATCCGGTTGATCAGGATGCTCGGATCGCTGATCGCGACGAACCGGCCGCTGCCGCGCTCGCCGGCGACCACGATCGCGCCGTCATCGAGAGCGACGATGGTGGATCCGCCGTCGATGTTCGTCATCACGGCCGGATGGTTCGTGACGACGTCGCCCACGTCCTTCGCGAGCGGATGATCGCCGCGCGCGTTCGCGATCGGTGCGTACGTGCGGCCCTCGTAGAACCGACTCGACCGGGCCTGCTCGACCTCGACGCGGAGAAAGCCCATCGACTGCATGGCCTCCTTGCCGTCGCCGAAGTCGTCGGCGATCACCACGTTGCCGCCGGCCTGCACGAAGGCGCCGAGCTTCTGCGGCTCCACGCGCTTCAGCGGATAGACCAGGAACAGGATGTCGTCGGCGGAGATGTCGCCCCACTCGAGCGAGCTGACGGGCGTCACCGAGAACCCCATGCCCTCGGCGAGGCCGACGAAGCTCGCCATGCCGTTCCACGCCTGGCTGTTCGGATCGTACTCGAGCGCCGGATCGGCGGCCGGCGCGGCGGCGACCGGCGCGCCGGCGAGCGCGAGCGTGCATGCCGCGGCGAGGACGCGCTTCACACGATCTCCTTGCGCAGCTTGTCACACGCGACGCGGAGGCTCTTCAGCGCCACGGCGAGCTGTCCCGAGCCGTCGTGCTCCTCGACGGCGATCAGCGCGAAGTAGCCATGCGCGATCGTGTGCACCAGGACATCGAACTTCGCATGCTGCGCGATGAAGTACTCGGGGCCGCCGTAGTGCCACGTGTTGAAGCACGCGTGTAGATGCGAGAGCACCACGCCGTAGTGCGCGGTCAGCACCGCCCAGTCGTGCTTGTCGAGCGTGGAGAAGCTTTCGACCATCTCGCCCTCGGAGTCGGCGAACGCACCACCGATCGCACCCGGAGTTGCCTCGACACAGCGCTTCATGATGTCGCCGAACGCGGTCACTTCGGCTCCTCGCCCAGGATCGTCGCGCTGTCGGGATCGAGCTCGACGCGGATGCCGCTCGCCTTGGTGAGCTGCGTGACCCA
>JBBRED010000556.1:0-3942 GCA_038203335.1 Haliangiales bacterium
GATCGGCAAGCGGGTGGCGGTCAAGGTGCTCCTCGAGAAGTACGCGAAGCGCGAAGCGCTCGTGCAGCGGCTCGAGCAGGAGGCGCGGCTCGCGTCGTCGGTCGGCAACGAGCACATCATCGACATCACCGATTTCGGGCAGACCGAGGACGGCCGCACGTTCGTGGTGATGGAGTTCCTCGAGGGCGAGTCGCTCGCGGAGTGCCTCGCGCGCGAGGGTCAGCTCCCCGAGCAGCGCATCCTGCGGGTCGTCTCTCAGGCGGCCTCGGCGCTCGCCGCCGCGCACGCGAAGGGCGTGGTTCACCGCGACATCAAGCCGGAGAACCTGTTCCTGCTGAAGCGCAAGGATCAGGACTTCGTGAAGGTCGTGGACTTCGGCATCTCGAAGTCACTGCGCGCGAGCAGCGAGGAAGAAGAGACCACCCGGCTCACGCAGACCGGCATGGTGCTCGGCACGCCGCTGTACATGTCGCCGGAGCAGGCGCGCGGCGACGACGAGCTCGATCAGCGCGTCGATGTCTACGCGCTCGGTGTCATCATGTACGAGTCCGCCGCGGGACGCGTGCCGTTCATCGGGAACAACTACCTCTCGGTGATCTCGCAGGTCCTCAACGAGGAGCCGAAGCCGCTGCGCGAGCTTCGACCGGAGCTCTCCGAGGAGTTCGACGCGGTCGTCATGAAGGCGATGACGAAGGACGTCAAGGAGCGCTACGCGAGCGCGAACGACATGCTCGCCGACGTCACCGCCCTGCTCGACGATCCCACTCGCTCGACGGAGCGCGCGAAGATCACGGGTCCGCGTCGCCGCTCGCTCGCGAAGAAGAGCGATGGCTCGACGCGCTACGTGGTGTGGATCGCCGGTCTCGCCATCGTGGTCGCGGCCGTGGTGTTCAGCGTGACGCGGCTCGCGGGGTCGTCGAACAAGCCGAAGAACGGCTCTGGCAGCAACCTCGTCACGCCGCCGCCACCGCAGGCGATCGATGCCGGCGTCCCGGCGGTCGCGATCGATGCACCGCCCGCGGCCGTCATCAAGTTCGCGATCAACACGAAGCCCGCGGGCGCCGAGGTGATCTGCGACGGGCTCCCGGTTGGCACGACGCCGACGGTGGTCAAGGTGGTCGAGGGCGACAACACGCGCGAGTGCATCGCCCGCAAGGACGGGTTCAACGACTACCCGTTCAAGCTCAACCCACTCCAGCAAGACATCACGGACATGACGTTCTCGCTGATCCGGCCGCCGAAAGGCACCGCTGTGATCCGGCAGAAGCCGCCCGAGAAGAAGCCGGACGACGGATCCGGGGCCACCGCGCCGCGCAATAAGACCGGAGGCGAGTGGAACCCCGATCCGTACACCAACTCGGGCAGTGGTACCGTTCCCAAGAAGTGAAGGTCGGACTCTTCGCATTCCTGGTGCTCGCCGCGGCAGCCACGGTCGCGCACGCGCAACCGGCGCCCGCGCTCGATGACGCGGGCTTCATCGGACGGGATATCGAGAAGCTCGAGATCGATGACTGTCGCCAGAACGACCCGGCGCTGACCGATGCGCAGCTGCGCGCGCGCGGCTCGGAGCACTACCAGCGCGGCTTGACCCTGTATCTACAAGGCGACTACGAGGGGTCGGTCGGCGAGCTGGTCTCGGCCTACTGCACGCTTCCGAACTACACCCTCCTCAAGAACATCGGCCAGTCGTACGAGCGCAGCCTCGAGTACGAGAAGGCGATCGGATACTTCGAGAAGTACGTCTCGCAGATCCCCAGCGATGCAAAGCCCCAGGATGCGTGCTCACCCGATCCCAAGGAGGACAAGGGGATCATGGACCGCCGCATCGCGGTCTTGAAGCGGCTGCAGGGTCACGTCTACGTCGAGACCTCGCCGCCCGGCGCGCGGATCACGATCGGCAACGACACCGGCACGAAGGCGAACTCGAGCTCGGGCAAGGTGTTCGATCTGCTCTACGGGCGATACCAGATGACCATCGAGCTCAATGGCTACGAGCCGTACTCGCAGACCATCGGCGTGAAGATCGGAAAGCCGTACACGTACTTCGTCCAGCTCGTGCCGCAGAAGGGCAAGCTCGCCGTGCTCGCGTCGCCGCCCGATGCCCGCATCTTCATCGGCGACCGCATGGTCTCCGTCGGCCGGTTCGAGGAGTCGCTGCCGAGCGGCTCGTACAACGTGACCGTCGAGTCGCCGGGCTTTCTGCCGACGACACGCACCGTGGAGGTGCTTCCCACGCAGGTCCGTCGCGAGCTCGTCGAGCTCGAGGAGGTGCCGCAGACCGGTCGCCGCCAGCTGCTCGTGGCCGCGGGCTTCGGCGGCGCGTTCTCGGCCGGCGCGCTGCTCTATGCGTTTCAGAACACGTCGATCGTTGGCGTCGGCAGTGTGCTCGGCGCGGGGGCGGGGTTGATCGGTGGCTACTTCCAGTTGCCGCGAGATCTATCGCTCGCCACGAGCAACCTGACGATCACCACCGGCATCACCGGTGGCCTCGCGGGCACGCTCGCGGCGACGGTGTTCACCAACGAGCAGGAGATCATCCAACCGATCGCGGGTGCGAGCGTGCTGCTCGGCGCGGGCATCGGGTACTACGCGGGGCAGCGGCTCAAGGTCCGGGTCGGCGATGCGGCGCTGTTCAACAGCTCGGTGCTGTGGGGCACCGCGGCGGGCAGCTTGTTCGCACTCTCGTTCGATCCACCGCGCGCGGTCGGCTCGGGCCTCGTGCTCAGCGGCCTCGCCCTCGGTGGCATCTCCGGCGTGCTGCTCACCAACTACTTCACGATCAGCCGGACCCACGCGGTGCTCGTCGATATCGGCGGCCTGATCGGCATCGCCGGTGGCCTCGCGATCGAGAGCCTCGTGTACCCGCAGAAGACGGCGAGCGAAGCCGAGGCGGGGCGCAACCAGGAGCACCTCGCGAACTACGCGCTCGGCGGCATGTTCGTGGGACTGATCGGCGCCGCGGTGCTGACGCGGAACCTCGACGTGCCGAAGCTGCCGGTGCGGCCGACGATCCAGACCACGACGGGCACCGACGGGAAGAAGACCAGCCTGTACGGCATCGGCGGCACCTGGTAGATCCAGCGGATGGAACAGCGCTCCAGCGCGTGCCCGCTCGACTGTCCTGATCTGTGCGGACTGACGGTCACGGTCGAGCAGGGAAAGGTCACGCAGATCGACGGCGATCGTCGTGGTCCGCTGACCGATGGCTTCATCTGCGGCAAGGTCCGCAAGTTCACCGATCACATGTACGGCGATCACCGGATCGCCACGCCGCTCGTGCGTACGGGTCCGAAGCGCAGCGGGCAGTTCCGGGCGGTGAGCTGGGACGAGGCGCTCGATCTCGTCGCCGATCGGCTCGCGGCGATCAAGGCGCGCTCCGGTGGCGAGGCGCTGCTGCCCTATCACTATGGTGGCTCGAACGGCTGGCTCACCGAGGGCGCGCTGGCCACCCGGTTCTTCCGCCGGTTCGGCGCATCGAACCTCGATCGTACGTTCTGCGCGGCGGCGACGAGCGCGGCAGTACAGGGTCTGTACGGCGTGATGCCGGGCGTGGCTCTCGAGGATCACGAGCACGCGAAGCTGATCGTGATCTGGGGCAACAACCCTTCGGCGACGGGCATCCATCTCGTGCCGGTGATCGAGAAGGCGCGCGCGGGCGGCGCGAAGCTCGTGGTGGTCGATCCGCGGCGCACCCCGCTCGCACGGCGCGCCGATCTCCACCTCGCGATCCGGCCCGGCTCCGATCTGCCGGTGGCGCTCGCGATCATCCACGCGCTGTTCGAGCGTGGCCACGCGGATCGCGCGTTCCTCGACGCGCATGCGAACAACGCGGCGGAGCTCGAGAAGCGCGCGTCGGCGTGGACGCTCGCGACCGCCGCGGCGGAAGCGGGGATCGCGGAGGCGGACCTCGAGACGTTTGTCTCCTTGTACGTGGCGAGCTCG
>JBBRED010000557.1:0-3905 GCA_038203335.1 Haliangiales bacterium
ACCTACGCGGTCCCGCCGCCAGCCGCCGGCTCGCCGTTCTCGGTGGTGATGGACGCCGCCCCGTCGCCGCTGTCGCCCGACCGGCAGATCCTGCGCGTGGGTGTGGCCACGAAGGCGAAGAGCCAGGCCGAGCGCAAGCCGGCGAACCTCGTGTTCCTCGTCGACGTCTCGGGCTCGATGGGCTCGGCCGACAAGCTCGGGCTCGCGCAGCAGTCGCTCCGGATCCTGACCAACAACCTCGGACCGCGCGACTCGGTCTCGCTCGTGACCTACGCCGGCTCGACGCGCGTGGTGCTGCCGCCGACCGGCATGGAGAACAAGGACCGAATCCTCGCCGCGATCGACGAGCTGACCTCCGGCGGCTCGACCGCGATGGGCTCGGGCCTCGACCTCGCGTACGAGCAGGCGATGAAGGGCCTGTTGCCCGGATCGATCTCGCGCGTGATCGTGCTCTCCGATGGCGACGCGAACGTCGGCGCTCAGGGCCATGACGCGTTGCTCTCGATCATCGAGGGCCGGGCCAAGGCGGGCGTGTTCCTCTCGACGGTGGGCTTCGGCCAGGGCAACTACAAGGACACCGCGATGGAGCAGCTCGCCGACAAGGGCAACGGTCAGGCGCTGTACATCGACTCGGCCTCCGCGGCGAAGCGCGTGTTCGCCGAGCAGCTCGGCGCGACGCTCGAGGTCGTGGCGAAGGACGTCAAGCTCCAGGTCGACTTCGACCCGGCGGTGGTCGCGAAGTACCGCCTCGTCGGGTACGAGAACCGCGCGATCCGCGACGAGCAGTTCCGCGACGACAAGGTGGATGCCGGCGAGATCGGCGCCGGTCATCAAGTGACCGCGATGTACGAGGTCGAGCTGACGCCCGCGGCGCACCTCGCCCCCGGATCGTTCGGCATGGTCCGCATCCGCCACAAGGCGCCGGACGGCGACAAGGCGGTCGAGAACACGTACGCGATGGCGGCGGCGCCGGCCGGTAGCTTCGCCGCGGCGAGCGCGGATCTGCGGTTCGCGTTCGCGGTGGCGGCGTTCGCCGACGTGCTTCGCGGGGGCGACGAAGCGAAGGGTTGGTCGCTCGACAAGATCGCCCAGGTCGCGCGCGAAGCGCAGGGCAACGATCCGGATCGCGCCGAGCTGATCTTGCTGATCGAGCGCGCCCGCTCGCTCCGCGGCACGCCGGCCACCGTCGCCCGGTGATCGCAAGCCGCACGAAGGTGCGGTGCGCAGCAATGCGGAGCATTGCGCAGTACAATCGATGGAGTGGACGCGCCGCGCACCCGTATCGGCGACGCTCCCCGGGGCGCACGGCTCGCGCGCGCCCTCGCCTCGCCGATCGGCGTCCTGATCCTCCTGCCGGTGCTGGTGATCGGCGCGGGCGTGGTGGTGATGATGCTCGGCCGGCACGCCACGCGCGATGCGAGCGACTCGATGGCGCGGCGCCAGCTGGCATCGCAGGCCGCCGACGTGCAGCACGACGTGGCGTTCGCGCTCGATCAGGCGGACCCGATGCTCGCGCGGTTGCGTGCGCTCGCCGATCCGCGGCTGTCGATCGCGGAGGTCGCGCCGCGCATGCACGATCTGATGATCGGCCGCCCCGGCGTGGCGAACGTCAGCATCGGGTTCCCGAACGGGCTGATGCGCGGCACGTTCGTGCCCGACGGCGCGCCCGCGGAGATCCAGATCAACGAGAGCATGATCGAGAGTGACCACACGCTGCGCACGAACTACCAGATCATCCCCGGTGGTGTGCGCGCGGTGGAGACCAAGACCACCGACTACGACGTGCGGAAGCGGCCGCACTACGCGCTCGCCGTGGAGCGCAAGAGCCGGGCGTGGACCGCGCCGCGCGTGTACTTCTCGTCGAAGACCACCGGCATCACGTGCGTCGAGCCGATCTATGCGGCGGATGGCTCGCTGCAGGCGGTCGCCACCGTGGACTTCGATGTCGGCGCGCTGTCTCGGTTCATCGTGCGCGCTCCGCTCGATGGCTCGCGCGCCGTGCTGTTCGCCGGCGACGGGACGATCCTCGCGTTTCCCTCGGCACCAGTGCCCGCGGCCGCGACCAAGGAGGCACGCCTGCTGCGCCACACCGACTACGACGATGTCGCGCTCGACGCGCTGTTCGGGACGCTCGGCATCGCGCACCTCGAGGTGCCGAGCGAGTCCTGGGCCCAGGGCGGCACGCTGGACCTGCGCGCGCAGCAGTTCTTCGTGGTCGCCTCGAGCGATGGCGAGTACCTCGCCTCGGTGGCACCCCTCGGCGGGGAGCGCGCCGGCGTCAAGGCTCCGCTCGACTGGTACCTCGCGGCGCTGGTGCCCGAGCGCACGCTGCTCGGCCCGACCAAGAAGCTCGAGAAGCAGAGCCTGCTCGCCTCGGGCGGCGCGCTGTTCATGGCGATGGGGGTGGCGCTGATGTTCGCGTGGAACCTCGTGCGCATGCGGCGCGCGGTCACGTCGGCCCGCGAGCGAGCGCGCAGGGCCGAGGCGCAGGTCAGGGAGATGGGCGCGTACCGCCTGGTCTCGCGGCTCGGCATCGGCGGCATGGGCGAGGTGTGGCGCGCGGAGCACCGGCTGCTCGCGCGGCAGGCCGCGGTCAAGCTCGTGCGCGCGGAGGCGCTCGCCGATCCGTTGCATCGCGCGAAGGCGAAGGAGCGGTTCCGGCGCGAGGCGCAGACGCTGGCGTCGATGCGATCGCGGCACACCATCGCGCTGTTCGACTACGGCGTCGCCGACGACGGCACGTTCTTCTACGTGATGGAGCTGCTCGACGGGCTCGATCTCGATCGCCTGATCCGCGAGTTCGGTGCGCAGCCCGCCGCGCGCGTGATCCAGATCCTCGTACACGCGTGCTCGTCGCTCGCCGAGGCCCACGACGCCGGGCTGCTCCACCGCGACATCAAGCCCGCGAACATCTACCTGTCGCGCGCGGCCGACGAGGTCGACATCGCGAAGGTCCTCGACTTCGGGATCGTCCACACCATCTCGGATCCGATCCCCGATCCGATCGACATCGTCTCCCTGCCGGCGCCGCGCTCGCAGGAGATCGAGCTCCCGCGGACGTCGAAGCTGACGCAGGCCGGCGCCGTGGTGGGCACGCCGGGCTACATCCCACCGGAGCAGGTCACCGGAACGGGTGGCGACGCGCGCAGCGATCTGTACGCGCTCGGCTGCGTGGCGTGGTGGCTGCTCACCGCCGGCGAGGTGTTCGCGCGCCCCGACGAGGAGACGTCGATCCGCGCGCACGTCAGCGAGCCGGTGCCGCACTTGCGCTCGCGCGTGAAGGGATGGCTGCCACCGCAGCTCGAGGCGATCGTGATCCGGCTGCTCGCGAAGGATCCCGACGATCGTCCCGCGGATGCGCGCGAGCTCGCCGCGCTGCTGCGCGAGGTTCCGATTCCTGACGAGCACGCGTGGACCGAGGCGCGCGCGCAGGGCTGGTGGGCGGCGCATCGCCCGAAGCCGATGATCACCGCCGAGTCGACGCCGCTCAGCGTGGAGCGCCTCCTGGTTCCGCAGAACGCCCCGCCGGCCGAGTCGCCCACCGCTCCGCCCGAGGCGCCGACGATGCCCGCCCTTCCGCGGCGCTGACACCAGCTCCGTCGGGTCCTTGGCGGGATTGTTGTCGCTCGATCACGACAATGATTCACGAGATGGGACAGAACGCCCCGCGAGGTCGCGCGTCACACCGAGCACCCCAAGGAGGAATCTCGATGATGCTGCGCAAGACCCTCGCGTCCGTACTGCTGTGCTCGTCCCTGCTCATCCCCGCCTGCAAGCAGAAGTCTGCGGACCAGGCGGCCATGGTGAAGCCCACCGCCACGCAGAAGGCCGACGGCGCCGAGCAGGGCAAGATGGCCCATGAGGGCGCCGGGAGCGGTGCCATGACGTCGCCGGGTGCGTATGCC
>JBBRED010000558.1:0-3837 GCA_038203335.1 Haliangiales bacterium
CCGGAGCGATCCTCCTCGATCGACTGTTCGGGCGCCCGGCTTGACGCCCAGGGGTGATCTCTGGCAGAACCCTGCGTCCCTACGGACGATTTCCCGGATGATGAACATGAGCGCCCAGCGAATCCTCGACAGCATCAACAAGTCCCAACATCGCGCGGCGCCGCTCCCCGAGTTTCGCCCGGGCGACTCGATCAAGGTGTGGGCGAAGATCCGTGAAGGCGAGAAGACTCGTCTCCAGGCGTTCGAAGGCGTGTGCATTCGCCGCGTCTCGAAGGGCGCGCGGTCCACGTTCACCGTTCGCAAGATCTCCTACGGCGTTGGCGTGGAGCGCGTGTTCCCCGACAACTCGCCGAACATCGACAAGATCGAAGTGATCCAGCGCGGTCGCGTTCACCAGGCGAAGCTCTACTACCTGCGTGATCTGTCGGGTAAGGCGGCGCGCATCAAGGAGCGCGACGGCCAGTACGAGTCGCAGAACCTCGCTGACGCGCAGGCCGATGCCGACGCCGCTGCCGCCGAGGCCGCTGCGCCTCCCGCGCCGCCGCAGGCCGAGAAGAAGGTGAAGGTTCGCAAGCCGAAGAAGAAGGACAAGGAGAAGGCCGCGTAACACGCGCCTTCGTTCGTTCTGGTTTCAGGGGGAGGGGAAGGACAGTGGGCTGTGGGTTCGACATCACTCACGACAGGCGCGTCCGCCGAGGACCGCGCGGCCGCAGCGCTCGAAGCTGCCGGCTACTCGATCGTCGCGCGCAACTGGACCAGTAGCGCCGGCGAGATCGACATCATCGCGCGCGAGGGCGACGTCCTCGTGTTCGTCGAGGTGCGCAGCCGCGCGACCGCCTCGCACGGCCACGCGGCCGAGATGGTGTCGCCCGCCAAGCAACGCGCGGTCACGAGAGTCGCCGGTCTGTACCTCGCGATCGTGCGACCGCGGTATGCGCTCGCCCGGTTCGACGTCGTCGCGGTCACCGGCGCGCGGATCGACTTGATCCGCGACGCGTGGCGCGCCGGCTAGTCCCCGGTGGTGCCGTGGCGATGGAACAGCTGCTTGATCCAGCTGCCCACGCCCGACGGTGGCGCACTCGCGTGGTGGAGCGCGGTCTGGAGCTCGGTGTCATCGAACCACACGCCGTGCGGCGAGCAGCGATCGATGGTCACCGCCTCGAGCACCTCGACCGTCATCGGCGCGGCGCACACCGGGCACATGCGATCCGAGCCGGCGCCGGTCATCGGCGGCACGTCCCACGGAGCGTTGGTCATCTCCATGACCATCGCCGCGAGCGCCACGTCCTCGACGAAGCAGCCGTCGCACGTCGCGCACGCCCAGCGATCGCCGACGAACGCGAGCTTGGTCTCCTTGCACACCGGGCAGCCGAGCGTCTTGTCCTTGTGCGCGCTGACGAACAGCGTGTGTACGCGCGGCCGCGCGTCGCGCCAGTGGCTGATCGCGAGCCGGTCCGTGGCGGGCCCACGGCCGAACGCCGCTCCCACGGACCCGAGCGTGGCCTGCATACCACCGCCCGCGGTGGCGCCGCCGGGGACGCCGGGAAAGCCATTCGCCGAGCCGCCGGTGCCACGGCCCGCGACGCTCCGTCCCGCGCGCGCGAACGCCGCGGTCATCGCATCGCGCGGGAACCAGACGCCATCACGATCGCAGCGCTTGAACTCGCCCTTGAGCTTGAGGCTGCCCACCGCGAGGCGACACGTGGTCATCTCGCGCGAGCACTTCGGGCACGCCTGGGTGCTCGGCTGCGCGTCGCTGACGTCCAGGGCCCCGGTCTTCGAATCGAGCTCGTGGATCGCCGTCGCGAAGTCATCGTCGGCGATCAGCATGCCGCTGCACTCGTCGCAGACGAGGCGATTCGAGAACTCGCGGAGCGACGAGTTCTCGCAGCTCGGACACATGAACCCGGAGGTCCGGTAGACGTCGGTCATCGGACCGCGAGTGTCTCACGCCGCACGAACGGCCGCCGCGATCGTCGATGCCGTCGCGTTATCGCCGGGACCGTCCGAGATGTGGTGCCACAGCACTCGGCCATCGGTCGCGATCACGAGCACGCCGCCCTGCTGCAGCGCGCTGCCCTGGGTGCGGCCCTGGCGAAACCCGCGCCGGAACGACCCGATGCTCCTCGCGATCGAGCCCAGGTTCACCACGGTACGTAGCCCGTGGCGCAGCTCGGCGGCGCGATACACCGCCAGCGACGGATCGGTGTACAGCGGACCATCGTAACCCGTGGTCTCGCGAAACCCGGCGATGAACAGCGGCTGGCCGTTGCCGATGACGTGGAGCTCCGCGCCCGCGGCGTGGATGGTGTCGATGTCGCGGTGCAACTGCACCACATGCTCGCGGCAGTGCAGTCAGCCGAAGTGGCGAACGAACGCGAGCGCGGCCGGGCGCTCGGCCCACAGCGTGGCGAGCACGACCGATTGGCCGCTCTCGTCGAGCACGGTCAGCTTCGCGAGATCATCGGCGCGCTCGAGCATGGGTGCGGCTCTGATGTCCGCGGGCAGGCCGAGGGTACACCGAGAACGCCAGACTCGCGATCAAGAGCGGGAGGCCTTGCTCGAGGCCCGGGCCGTGCAGGCGAAGTTCGTGCTCCCCGAGGGAGCGGAACCTCCAGCCTACTTGCAGAGCGGGTACGCCGAGTTGCCGTTACGCCCGCTGAGGTTGCAGCAGGTGTTGTCGTTGTTCGCGGAGTCGCACGCCTTCGGCGTGGTCAGCTTTCCCGACTCGGGGACGACGACGTAGTCCTTGCAGATGCAGAACTTGCGGCAGCAGAACGGGCCGACGGTCACGGCGACGCCGCACGTGAACCCGGTGATGCACGGTGACTCGGGGACGCGATCGCAATCGGCGTCCGACGAGCACTCGGCGGTACACAGGCCGTTGTTGCCGGCGGGGAAGGCCGATCCCGGCGGCAGCTCGCGCGACAGCGGCACGCGCAGACAGGTGCGCGACACGCAGTCGAGCGACGGCGACGCGACGACGACCTCGGTCGCGGCCGGCGCCTCGGACCCGAGGTCACAGATGCGACCGACGGGATTATCCGCGCATGCTCCGGCGAGCACCGCACAAAGAATGGTGCCCAACAGCACGACGTGACTGCGTCGATTCATCGCGCCCGATAATATGAGGGACCCCACCCAAGTCAAGGGAACGACTCCAAACAACGCTGATGGACCGCGATGATTTGGGGTGATCGCCGCGCAAGCCCCACGAAGGTGGGGCGCGCAGCAGTGCGGCGTGCGGCGGAGGTAGATCGAGGGTCGGTCCTCACAGGGCATGACCGTTGGTGTCCGGACCCCGGCCGATCCATCACTGCAACGCAAGAGGCGATCCGGTGTCCTTGCTCGGTCCGCTCGTCGGACGTGCCCCGCCTTGACACCGTACGCGGCCTTGCCGATGATTCGCCCGGGTCAGTCCCCCGCGTGGATTTATGGGTGGACCTATGACCTTGGAGGAACTTGATGCGGTTGCTCACTAAAGCGTCCCTGATCGCGGTCACCGCTCTGTCGATGACGGCGTATGCCCAGCCCAAGAAGGGCGCGCCTCCTGCCGGTGGCGGCAAGGGCGACATGGAGTTCGAGCCGGACAGCGCGACCTCCACTCCGCCGAGCAAGACGCTCGAGCGCGCGATCAAGCTCTACGACAAGAAGGACTTCTTCTCCGCCTCGATCGAGCTGAAGAAGGTCCTCGACGGCGAGAGCGGCGACGACGCGAAGAACAAGCAGCGCGCCGAGTTCTTCATGGGCAAGACCCTCTATCAGATGGGGTTCTACGCCGGCTCGCTCGCCTACTTCGACAAGATCGTCCAGGGCGGCGACGCGCACACCTATCAC
>JBBRED010000559.1:0-3833 GCA_038203335.1 Haliangiales bacterium
CGCACGCCTGGATGATGATGCCCGCGACCATGCGGAGGTCGAGCATCTTCCCGGCCTTCGAGAGGCGCGTCATCATCCGCGAGAGCGGGACGCCGTGGAGATACTCCATGGCGATGAACCACGTGCCGGCGTACTCCCCGAACGCGTGCACGTGGCACACGTTCTTGTGCACGAGCTGACTCGCGAGATCCGCTTCGTCGCGGAACATGGTGACGAAGTGGTCGTCCTCCGCGAGGTGCGGAAGAATTCGTTTGAGGACCAGGACGTCTTGATGACCGTGACCGGTGGGTCGCGCCAAAAAGATCTCGGCCATCCCGCCGGTCGCGAGCTTCGCGATCAGCTGATAGCTGCCGAAATCCCTGGCATCGCGAGGGACCAGCGTCCCCGCCGGAATGGTCACGAGGATATTATGCCCGAGGAATTCCCGGGATTTAAGCCCGAGCTGACAGAGACCGATCACCCCGATCGAGCCAGGTCCGCGTACACCCGGCGGCGAGGGCCAAGGTCCGCTCGAATTCCGCGACGATGCCGCGCCCCATCCTCGACGAGATCTGGGTCACTTCGACCGAAGCGGAGCCCGTGTACGACCTCCGGATCATCCCGGATCCGGCCCGTGAGAGCCGATACAAAGCCGAGATCTGGCCGGGCGGACCAGTCCCGGACCCTGCCGCCGCGGGACCCCGGCTGACCGAGACCCCATCCGGCGCTCCCGCTCGGGTCACGTCGCGCGGTGCACGCGGATGTTACTGCGTGACCGCGATGCCCTTGGTCACCGGTGTGTTCGCACCCGGCGCCGAGACCAGCGGGCTGAACAGCACGGTTCCCGACGTCACGATCGTTCCGGAGAGCGTATTGAATCGCATGCGGCCGACGGCACCACCGCCCCCGCCGCAGCGCTTGTCGAACTCGCCGCCACCGCCGTTCATGCTGTTGTCGTCGGCGCCATCGCCGCCGTCCCCGCCCTTGAAGCTGCCGCTGTTTCCGCCACGACCGCCATTCGCCTTCGCGTTCGTGAGCGACGCGCGCTCGCCGGCGGTGCCATCGTTGCCGCCGCCGCCGCCGCCGCCATTGACGGCGAGCTTGCTGTTCTGAAAATCGATCACGGGCGCCTCGATCAGGATCGTTCCGCCCGCGCCGCCGCCACCGCCGCACGTCGCCGCGGTCTTGCCGCCGCAGCCGCCGGCGTTGATGCCGCCCGAGATCGAGATGCGCCGCTGCGCGATCAGCTGGATCGCGCCGCCACCACCGCCGCCGTCGGCGCCCTGGCTGCCACCACCGCCGCCGCCCCCGCTGCCGCCGACGAGCGTCATGATCGCGTCGGTGTTGAAGCGGTTGCCCTTGTTGTCGATGAGTGGATTGCCGCCCCGGCCCCCCTGGCCGCCGTTGCCCGCGCCACCGCCGCCGTAGCAGCCGGCGTCGATGCCGAGGCCCCTGCCGCCGCCGCCCATGCCGTAGCCGTCGTTCATCTTCGTTCCGCCGTCGGCGGCGCCGGGCCCCGAGTTGCGCGACGCGCAGTCGCCCTGAAGATCGATCTCGGCGCCCATGTTCATCGTGGTCAACGCGACGAACGCGACCGCGTTGGTGCCGATCACCCTGATCGTCCCGGTGCCGAGCGTGAGCTTCGCGAACTTGAACACGCCGAGCTTTCCACCGCGGACCTGGAAGTCGATGCCGGAGATCAGGCCCGTGCCGGCGACGCGGATGTTCGGCGTGATCTCGCCCGTCACCGCGTTGAACACGTAGTCCCCGTCGATCGAGACGTCCTGCGGACCGTTGTTCGGGTCGAGATCCGACGGCAGGAGGTAGCCGCCGGCGGGGACGAGCTTCGCGCAGTGAGCGCCGCCGTTCCCGTTGCAGCCCCAGTCGCAGTCGTAGTCGGTGGGCAACTGGCCGATCGTGGCGCACACGCGGATCTTCGTGTTCTGGCCGACGCACTCACTCGTCACGGCCCGACATCCACTCGCATCGACGATCGCGACATCGACCGACGAATCCACCACACCGACGTTCTGCGGCGGGTTCGCGCTGAAGCCACACGCCGCCACCAGCGCGAGACCGACCAGTGGAGTGTGAGCTGCCCTGGACACGCAATCCTAGGATATCACGCGACCAATCGCCGGTGATCGGTGTTCGTCACGACCGAAACCACCCAGGGTTCTTCGGCCGGAATCGGCTACGACGCGATCGGCGGCGGCTTGATGAGGTAGTCGAAGTAGCCGCTCGGATCGCCGTTCTTCCCGTCCATCGCGGCGCGCGCGACGTTGTACATCTCGCGCGCCGTGACGTAGTGCAGCGTGTCGCCGCGTGCGCGGGTCTGCGCCCGGAGCGCGGTGTGCAGCACGCGGCCGCCATCACCGAGGAGCGAGTCCGCGGTCTTCTCGATCGCGCCGTGGGTGTGGACCTTCACGAACACCCACTCGGGCCGGCCCTCGATGTGGATCTGCTGATCGAGCCAGGTCTTCACGCGTGCGGCGCTCGGCGGATCGTCGCCGGTGATCGCGCCGTTCTCGATCCGGATGCCGGCGCCCTTGCGTGCCATCGCGAGCGGTCCCGTGATCATCAGCAGGCGATCGTCGTAGTGCGCGCCGACCTTCGCGCGCTCGCCGTGCTCGTAGCAGCGGGCCTTCGTCAGATCACCGACGGGCCAGTAGATCTGATTGACCTTGTCGGGCTGACACGGATCTGGCGCGGACGGAAACGTGAGGTCCACGTAGCAGCCGAGATCGTGAAGCATCGGGAGCTCGTCGTCGACGCCGCACCACTTTCCGTCGGGGCGGCCGTTCGCGAGCGACCAGTTGCCGTGGATGAACGCCCACCGGTAGCGGCCCGCCGCATCGCGCGAGAGATGACCGTGCTCCGCGAACGTCTTCAGATGTTGCGCGATCCGAGGCGCGAGCGACAGCGACGTATCGCCGTCGTGGTGGAGATGGAACTCGACCTCGCCAAACCCAGCGCTCGCGAGCTTCCCCAGTTGATCGAGGAAGTGCGGGCGATACTCCTCGCCGGGAAAGAACCAGCCATGCCGGGGCGGTCGTCCATCGCTATCGCGGAACTCACCGAGCGCGGGATAGTGGTTGGCCCAGGCATCGACGCGAGCGTTGCCCACGTCGTCGGGAGCGCCGTGCCACAAGGGTTCATAGTGATCGCACAGTGCGAACAGGATGTGGCGCGGACCGTGCGCCTGTGGCGCACGCGCACGTCGAACCAGGTGGCGAGCGTAGTCACGGAGCCAGTATTGAAGATTTTTCTTTCGTAGGCGGCCTAGCACGCACCGTGCATCGTAGCGGAAACCAACGTGCTTGACCTTTACGGACCACTGCTCGCCAAGGCGTTGTTCCCCGCGTTCGAGGCCGCGCGTGGCCGACCGACCGTGCCTCTACTGCGCTACCTGGAGGGCACCGAGCGCTGGACGCGCTCTGCGATCCGCGAGCTTCAGGCGGGGTTTCTCCGTCGGTTGATTCGTCACGCGTACCTCCACACCGCGCACTACCGCGAGGTGCTCGATGAGCGCGGTCTGCGCCCCGATGACTTCGAAACGGTGGACGCGCTCGAGCTGCTCCCGCTGCTCGATCGAGACACCGTGAGGACGTCCTTCGAAGCGCGCATGGCGTCCGCTCCGCCGAAGTGGGTGATCCAGAAGACCACCAGCGGCACGACCGGGCAGCCCGTGGTCGTCAAGTACAACGCCGAGTCGCGGCACTGGCGCGATGCGACGCGGTGGCGTGGCTATGGCTGGTCGGGCTACCGCATCGGCATGCGCGCGCTTCACTACTGGGGCGCCGGCCCGCGCTCCGACAGCTGGGTCAAGCGCAGCAAGGTCGCGCTCGCTCGCG
>JBBRED010000560.1:0-3818 GCA_038203335.1 Haliangiales bacterium
CGGCATCTGCAGGCCATAGGAGGCGGCCGTCTGCATCGAGGCGGAGATGTGGAGGTAATGCGCCCAGGTCTCCGCCCAGTCCTCCCACGGATGCATCGACGCGTAGGCGCTGACGAACCGCTGCTGCCAGTCCGCCGGCGCGCCCGCCTCGTAGTGCCGCGTGAGCGACTCGCCGTAGTCCGCGCGCTCGTCGCCGAACCGGTCGCGAAACCCGTCGATCGCGGGTGACCCATCGATCAGCCGCGACCAGTAGTAGTGGCCGACCTCGTGCCGGAAGTGGCCAAGCAGCGTGCGATACGTCTCGGACAGGTTCTCGCGCAGCCGCTCGCGCGTCGGATGATCCGCCTCGGCGATGTCGAGCGTGACGAGTCCGTTCGCGTGCCCGGTCATCACCTTCTCGCCGCCCTCGCCATCCCGCTTGAACGCGAACCCGAGCCCGCGCGGATCGCGCGCCCGCGGCAGCAGCGGCAGGCCGAGCGCCATCAGCGTGTAGAACAGCCGGCGCTTCGCGAGCTCGATCCGGGTCCACGCCGCCAGCGCGCTCGGATCCGAGAGGTTCGGGATCATCTCGTTGAAGCTGCACGCGAAGCACAGCTCGTCGGGGCTCGCCTCCGGCACGGCCCAGTTGCAGACCGAGTGGCGGACCGAGTTCGCGCACAGCCGATAGCGCGCCCCATCCGCGGCGAGGGCGACGTAGAGCGACGCATCGACCGGCTCGAGGGCGCTCATCACCGCACGGTCGGGCAGAAAAGCGAGCGCGTGGCCACACTGGGTGCACTTCACGTTCTCGAAGAACACCAGGCTGCGGCAGGAGGAGCATGTGAACAGCTTCATCGGCGCTCGTAGACCCACAGATGTGCAACCGGCAGGCCGACGTGCTTGGTGTACCCGGGCACGGCGAGCGCCCACTCGTCGGTCACGAAGCGTTCGTCGAAGTGCTTCACCTCGAACGAGTGGGCGACCGCGAGCTGGAAGAAGTCGCGCAGCGCGTGCACGTGATTGACCACCGCGACCTGCTGCTCTCCCTCGCGGAAGTGCGTGGGGATGCCCTGCATCATGAAGAACGGGTGGAAGTCGACGATCGCGAGCCAGCCGCCGGGCCGGAGGAGGCGCTCCGCCTCGGCGAAGACCCCATCGAGGTCGGCGACGTGGTCGACGACGAGGCTCGAGATCGCACCGTCGAAGCTGCTCGCCGGCAGCGCCGTCGCGGTGACCGACGCCTGGTGCGTGCTCGCATAGATCCCGCGCGACCTCGCCCGATCGAGCATCTCGGCGCACATGTCGACGCCGACGATCTCGAGAGCTCCGTGCGCGAGAAGCCACGCGCCGATCCGGCCGGTCCCACATCCGAGATCGACGACGCGCGAGCCGGGGACGCAGGTGCGCAGCAGCGGCGATGCCGCGAGCAGATCGATGTCCACGCGGTCGTCGACGTCGTTGTAGGTCGGCGCCCAGCGCGCGTAGGCGTCGGCGACCTCGAAGGTCGGATAGTGCCGGCGATCGTAGTGCGCGAACGGCTTCGGTGCACCGACATCGCGCTTCGGTTGATCGGTCACGAGATGATCGTTAGCATGGGCGTGATACGATCGATCGAGTGCGCACTAGCGTCGCCGTGACCTCGATCTCCTGGACGAGTTCTCCGATCACGATGCGTTCGCGGGAGAGGACGCCAGCATCGACTCGCTCGGCGCCTGATGCGGCTACGTCGATAGTCTGCTGACGTCCGAATTCGCCCACGGCGCCGGCGATCAGCTGGAATGGGATGCCGATGACCGGCAGGAGCGCCGCCGAGATGCTTCCGGCCGACGGGTCGAGTGGCTCCGGTTCGACGTCGGGCCCACCCAACGAATCACGACGACAGCTTCGGCGAGAAGCGTCTCGAGCTCAGCTCGCTCAGACCGGCGATACGACGGAGCTGACCTTCGTGCACCACCTTGCCAAAGTAGGTGCTACGATCCCGACGTGGCGACGCCTGCCAAGCCCGATCCGCGTCAAGTGCTCTACGACGCGTACCTCGAGGTACCCGACATCCAGCGTGCCGAGATTATCGACGGCACGCTGTACGTCTCCCCACGTCCGGCTCCTCGCCACGCCAACACGACCACGGTGCTCGGCAGCGAGCTCAACGGGGCTTTCCAGCGCGGGCGCGGTGGGCCGGGTGGGTGGTGGATTCTGTTCGAACCGGAGCTCCAGCTCGTCGCCCTCGAGCCGATGGCGCCCGATCTCGCGGGCTGGCGCGTTGAGCGGATGCCCGCGCTTCCCGAGACCGCTTACTTCACGCTCGCGCCGGACTGGATCTGCGAGGTCCTGTCGAAGTCGACGGCGAAGATCGATCGAGACAAGAAGCTTCCGATCTACGCCGCACACGGCGTCGCTCACGTCTGGCTGATCGACCCGATCGACAAGACGCTCGAGGTCCATGCGCTGATCGACCGCAAGGTGCGGCTGTACGAAGGCGAGGTTCGCGTTCGCGCGGATCCGTTCTCGGCGATCGAGCTCGATCTCGCGGCGCTGTGGTCTCCACCCGCGCGTTCAGGCTAACGATCCGAGGCGGATGCGATTCTGGGCAGCCCGCTCCGGCTGCGCTGATCACTCGGGCACGGTCACAACACTGCGGTGATGACGCTGCAGCGCATGCTGAACACCTGGGATTCGTCGCTGCACTTGCCGATCAACGGCGACTTCGGCGCGCGGACCGAGGCGGCGGTGATCCGGTTCGTTCCAGGAGACGCGCGACCCCCAGCTCACGAACGACGGGGTCGTCGAAGCAGTCGAACGTTGGCACGTGGTCGTGCCGGAGTGACGCAACGACAGGGCACGTCATGCGTCACCGCGCGAGCCTGCCGTAGTAGTAACGACGGCCCGGGACGAAGCGCTCACGGTGGGTGGGCCACCACGCGCGGAGATAGGCCGCTTGTTCCTCGGGCGTTCCCGCCGGGAGATCCGCGCCGACCCAGTTCTGGATCTCGTCGACCAGTTGCTCGACGATCGACGGCGACGCGGTCTCCAGTAGTGCGATGTCGCGATCGATCGCGAGCGGTTCCCCCTCGAAGATCGCCACGTCGGGCGGAAAACGGTGCTGGTTCGCCGCCCACCAGGCGCGCACGCGCTCGACCTCGCCCGGATCGCCGTCATCGACCGCGAGTTGCTCGGCCAGGTCGCCGCCGACGAGGCGCAACAGACCGACTCGCGCATCCTCGCGCCGCTCGGGCTCCAGGTCGCCGAGCATCTCCACGAGCGTGGGCACGGCGGCCACCCGGTTCGTGCGCGCGAGCCCGAGGATGGCATCGCTGCGGACGGATGGATCTGGATCGTTCAGGAGCGACACTAACGGCTCGATGACCCACTCGGCGCCGACCCGCCCGAGAAGCTCGGCGGCCTCGAGCTTGCGCGCCGGCAGCGCGGCGAGCAGCAGCTCGCGCGCGCCGGGCATTCCGCGCCGCGCGAGATCGCGTGCGGCCGTGATGGGATCGCCGGTCACGGCGGCGGCACCCACGTCGCGTCACGCGCGCCACCGACGAGAGCACGCCAGTCAGCGTCGGTGAACGACTCCGCGATGTGGTTTCGCACCTGCGACCACCACGTCGTGTACGTCGAATGCACCGCCGGTTCGAGCGCGACGAAGTTGCCCACCGCGTTATCTCCTCCGAACGACAGTGGCGTGCGGTGGTGGACCGGACGCAGGAACGCGAACATCTTGCCGTTTCGCTTGAGCCGCCCCAGGATGAACTTCTCCTGGCGACTCGGGATCTCGCTCGGACTCCAGCGCTTGATGGCCATCGTGCTGGGAGCGGATCACGATCGGCCCCCCGCTGTCG
>JBBRED010000561.1:0-3788 GCA_038203335.1 Haliangiales bacterium
GCGAAGGCGCTCGCGCGCGGCAAGGTCGACGTCGCGAAGCAGCGTATCGACGATCTGCTTCCGTTCTGGAATCGCGTCGCGCCTCACGAAAAGGCGCCTGGACTCGCCGATCAGGTGTTTCACGTCGCGTGCGCCGTCGACAACGCCACGCTGGCGACCGCGCTCGTCGAACCGATCGCGATCGAACAGGTCACACCAAAGCTGGCGTCGAGATGGATCGACCTGCTCGGACGCTATGGGCTGGCGTGGAGCTCGCAGGTGTTCGAGCGCTGGACCAGCCGAGACGAGCGTCACGGCGAGACAAAGCCGCGCTTGACGTGGCTCCACTCGCTGCCGGCGCTGGCCGCGCCGCTATGCACGCGCGGCGGCGATGACGGCGTCGAGCTCGTTTGCCGGATCGCGCGTGCGCAATGGACGTGGCTCGACGTTCGGCTCGACGGGTGGACCAAGCCGCCGGTGTCGCGCTACTCCCTCAAGAGCATCGAGGACGCGAGTCGTCCGATCGTGGGTTTGCTCGCGGCGGCGGCGATCGCCGGCGCTCATGTTCTCCAGGGAACGATCGTCGGACGTCTGACCGCAGAGCGTGATTACCCGATCGCGGGAGCGCTCGCGGTCCTGCGCGCCGGCGCGCCCCACGGCGCCGCGATGCTTGGTCTTGGTTCGCTGCACGAGGACTGGGCGCGCGCGCTCTCGACGCTCGTGGCGACACGGGCCCGCGCACCGGGTGACTGGTCGATCACGACGAAGCTCGGCTGCACGTGCGATCTGTGTGCGCGCCTCGGTCAGTTCCTTCGCGCCACCAGCCAGCAGCAACTCGAATGGCCGCTCGCCAAGGAGCGACGTGCCCACGTTCATGGCGTGATCACGAGCTACGAGCTTCCGGTCACCCACATTACTCGTCGAGTCGGCAGCCCCCACACGCTGGTCCTGACCAAGACGCGGGCGCTGTTCACGCGTGATGCGGCCGAGCGCGCGACGCGGGCGCGCGATCTCGCCTGGCTGCGCGAAAACGCGAAGGCGTTCACCGCGGCGCGCGCAAAGCCACGCCACACCACACGACGATGATCGATCTCGCTCTACCGACGCTTGCGCCAGTAGCCCGGTTCGCGACCGCCGTATACGACGGCGGTGATCTGGATCTCCGCGGCGGTCACGACGTAGACCACGGTGCAGGGGAACCGATCGAGCACGAACCGGCGCTCGGGCCCGTGCTCGTCGAAGATCTGCCAGCCCTCGACGTATGCCTCGATGCGTTCGAGCGCCTCCAACACCTCGTCGTTGAGCTTCTCGCCCCAACCGAGACGCGCGCGATCGACGCGGCGGGCTGCGTCTTCTAGCTCGACAATAGCGGCCGGCGTGAACCGGGCGCGCTTCATTTGCTGCTACGCAGGCGCGCGCGGATCCCGGCAATGGCCTCGCGTGCGTCGACCGTCTGAACCTCGCCCCGCTCTAGCTCCTCGCGTCGTCGGTCCAGCTCGGGACGCCACGCGGCGGCCAGATCCTCGGGTGATAGCGCCGGGGCGTCCGCGCTCATACCATCCAGTGCGTTCGCCACTTCGGCACGCTCCTCGGGGCTGAGCTGCATCGCCTGTTCGATCACGGCTTTGACGGCGGCGGTCATCCAGTCGAGCCTACCCCGTTCCACGGTGCACCGCATCGCCCGAGAAATCCGCGGCCTCGGTAGTTTGGGCAGAGCGGCGGCGGGAAGGATCCCGCACCCAATCGCTCTGCCCACGCTCTGCCCGAGACCGCCAGATCACGGCGGAGGTAGTCGGATCACCCAGGACGCCAAGCTCTTGATCGTGCAGCAAGCGCTCGGTTTCGTTGACGTCCCGGGAGAGTTCGACTCCCGCCGCCTCCACCAGTCTTCCGGCTACTTAGATCAGGTTTCGGCTGACGCTGCCACCACACTGCCACGATCGATCGCGTGGTTAGTGCGGTGGACCCTTCGAGGCTTTCTTTGCCTCGTCGACTTCTTGTTCGACGTTCGCGAGAACCTCGCAGTCACAGTAGCCGCCCCGGGTGTCCAGCCGTCTCGCCCGCGAAGTCGATTCGTACGCAAGCTGAAGCTCGGATCGGTGCACGTCGGTCTGCGCGGCGATGCCACGGTCCACATAGAGTCCGGCGACCTGTTCAGCGATCACCTGATCGAGCTGCGCCTGGGAACGCGCGCGAATCTGCGCGAAGCGCTGATCGCGTAGGCCCCCCGCGCAGCGCTGCCTATGCCGCGCGGCCGCGTCGGCGACCGCACCGCGGAACCCACGCGATCTCCTCGGAAAATAGCGTGCGAACCGTTTCGCGCGGGCCTAGGCTCCTACTCGCATGGACAGCTGGCTCCCCATCGCGTTCGTCGCCACCTGGATCGTGCTCCAGACGCTGGTCCTCCCCCGCTTCGGGGTCCGAACCTGAATGGTTCCCACACCGCGCCGGTCGGCGCGGCAAGACGGCGACCCTGATCCAAAGGCGGGATGCTGATGATGACGCGCATACCCTGGCGCTCCCTGCTCGCGGCCTCCATCGGAGGTGCCGCCGGATACGCCTACTACGTGTTCCTCGGCTGCGTCTCGGGTTGAGCGTGGAGGAGCAACCCGCTCATCACCTCGCTCTTCGGAGTGGTGTTCGCGGTGCTCCTGGTCGGCGGTCGCCGATCCGAACCCACGTAACAGCGATCACGTTGCCGCAGCGTCACAGCCCGAGCGTCGGACAGTAGATGTGCCAGAACGCTTTGCTGCCCCTGGCCGTGAGGTCGAGGTACTGATCGAGCCCGTCCTGCGGGCGCTGCCCGATCGCACCACGCGCGGCCAGGCACATCAGCACCGGTGCCGTGCGTGATCGCGAGCGTGCGCACCGGGGAGAATGCCTGGGCGATCCGGGCCGCCGCGCGCAGCGATCTGTTTGCGTGAGCGCGGGTGCAGTCACGATCGCCGCGGCGGCGGACGGCAATTCCGGAACACGAACGGAACGACCCACCACACCAGCACCACGACCGCACCCACACACGCTGCCACGAGCGCCGCGCGCCACTCGCCAAGCACCTCCGAGATCGCCAGCTGCGTCGCGAGCACGAGCGCGACGGAGAGCGGAACGTCGCGAGATAGACCGACTTCTCTGCTTGGACGATGGTGGAGAGCCGCTCGCTGAACGGCAGCACGATCAGAAAGCCCGCGAGGAGTTGCGTGCCTTGCAGCAGGATCCGGAGCTCCTGCAGGAGCTCCGCAAAGCTGTTCGGGTCATCGTTGGCAACGACCGTCGGGATGCACGGGAATGATCCGCACAGCCTCCGTCTTCGTCGTCTTCGTGCGGTTCTTACGGGTGTTGTACGAGAGCGCGACCGTCAGCTTGCCGAGCGGCCCGACGCCGCGGTCGTAGTCCAACCAGCGCAGCGCCTCGCCCGGCCGCATCCCCGCGAGCAGGCCGAAGGCGTACACCATCTGGCGGTCGGCTGGGATGCGCGCGTCGGAGATCAATGTCTGCGCCTCGTCGCGTGTGAACACAGCGCCAGAACGCCACTTCGGATCCTTGTCGACGAGGGGACCGAGCTGGCGTTTCGTCAGGATGCACGGGCTCGCGTCGATGAGCCCGTCGATCGCGGCAACGCCGAGGCGGCGTGGAGGTCACCGTGCCGCGGCGACGCGACGCGAGCTCGCCGGGTCTCGGCGCTCAAGCTCCGACGCGATCGACGACAGGATACGGCGCGGGGCCGGATACGTCGGCGCATATCCCGAACGCGACCGTGCCGCCGGGCGCGAGGTGCCGGTTCCAGTCAGCGTCGAGCGCGTGGAACGCGA
>JBBRED010000562.1:0-3748 GCA_038203335.1 Haliangiales bacterium
CTCGCACGAGGCGGTGTGGGAGGCGGCGGTGATCGGCGCCGCCGACGATGAAGGCCTGACCAAGACGTTCGCGTTCGTGGTGACCAACGTCGGGCAGGAGGGCGGGCCAAAGCTCGAGGCCGAGCTCAAGGACTTCGTGAAGAACGTCCTCGCGCCCTACAAGTATCCGCGGTGGATCGAGTTCGTCGACGCGCTGCCGCGGGGCCCGGGCGGCAAGCTGCTCCGCTACAAGCTGCGCACGCCGAAGCAGAAGCGGCGCCGCGCCGAGACCGGTCACGACAACGTCGCGATCAAGGCCGACGGCACGCCCGGCGACAAGCCGAAGAAATGATCGATTCGATCGGGCACGCGCTCGCCGCGATCTGCGGTGAGCGCGCCGTGCTCGCGCGGATCGGCGGCGTGCTCGGCGACGCGGCGCGATCGGGGCTCGCCCACGATCAGGCGCGTCGGGCGCAGGCGATCGCGGCCGCGCGGGCGCCGGTGCCGCCCGGCCTGCGCGGGATCGATGGGAGCTGGATCGAAGCGGCGCTGGCCGAGCTGCCCGAGCGCGCCCGCGCGGCGCTCGCCGAGGGTCCGATCAGCGAGGCCGATGTGTGGCTCGTTCGGCGAGCGTGCGCGCACCTCGTGCCGCTGCCGGCGACCGAGCCATCGCTCGCGCGACCGCGCGTGCCGGGGGACGTTGTGCGCATGAGCACCTCCGCGCTGCGCGCGTGGCTCGTGGAGATCGGGCGCGATCAGCTCGCGTTCGCGCTCGGCGAGCACGCGGCGGAGATCGGAGCCGTGCTCGCGCCGGCGATCGCGCGGATCGAGCGCGCGCCTCGGATCGGCGAGCTAGGACCGCGCCGTGCCGCGATCGAGCGCGCGCAGGGCGAGCCGCTGTTGATCGGCGTGCGCGCCGTGGCGCCGCACCTCGAGGCGGTGCTCGCACGCGCACTCGTGCTGCGGTTCCCACATGTGGAAGGCACCGCGATCGCGCGCGAGCTCGCGGTCCATGCCGCCGCGCGATCTGCCACCTGGCCGGCGCTGATCGCGCCCTGACGGTTGGGGTTGCACCGAGCCGCGGGCTCCCGCACCATCTAGCGATGAGCAGGTGGGCGCTTGCGGGTCTCGTCGTCTGTGGTGCGTGCGCGAACACCGTCTCGCAGGATCGGGCGACCGGCCCCGACGGGCGGATCAAGGGCGCGTTGCCCGTGGTGCTCGCGGAGAACGCCGGCACCGCGAAGGGCATCGTCACCTATCCGGGTGGCGATCGCGTCGACTGGAAGATGATCGAGCTGCCCCCAGGAGCGAAGGGGCGACTCGACCTGCAGATGACGTACTCCACGCCGCGCCCCGGGCTGAAGGTCACGTTCGACGTGTTCGATCAGTGGAACGTTCCCGTCAAGGAGGCCGCGGCCAGCGGCCGGGGGCGGATCAAGTCCGCGACGGTCGCGAAGGCGACCGGAAAGTACTTCGTGCGGATCTGGGCGCCGCGCCGCGGTGACGCGGGGCAATACAAGCTCACGGCAGAGTTCCATCCCGAGATCGTTCTCCCCGGGTTCAATCCGAGCACGGTGGCGGTCGCCGATCCGCCGAAGCTTCCCGAGATCCCGGAGCCGGTCTCGACCTGCCAGGTGTTCGACCCCAACGATCTCGTGTGCGGCACCAAGTGCCCGCCCGGCGCACCGGTGGACTGGAAGGGGTGTCCGAAGCCAACGCCGCCGGGCATCACGGAGCCGCCGCCGCCGCCACCGCCGCCCGTCGAGACGAAGAAGCCGTTCGTCACGCGCGTGCTCAAGCTCGGGATCGAAGGCGATGGCGTCGACATCACGCTCGGCGGCGGCTCGGACCTCGGCGTGGCCGCGAGCTGGAAGGCCGTCGTCCTCCGCGGCGAGACCACGGTGCCGTTGCCCGGCGGCAATGCGACGATCAAGCGCGTCAACAAGACCACCACCCTCGTCCACGTCAAGATGACTCCGGATCAGGTGGGCGCGAACCCGAACGTCCAGCTGTCGCCTTGAAGCCGGGCCGGGTGATCGGTGGCGACGAGCACGATGCCCGATCGCTCGCCGACAAGATCGTCGAGGAGGCGCGCGTCGAGGCCGAGCGGCTGAAGCGCGATGCCGCCGAACTCGCCGCGCAGCTCGTGCGCGAGGCCCGCGTGACGGCGGACCGCACCGCCGCGCAGGCCACCGGAGCGCAGCTCGCCCTGGAGGCCACGACGGTCCCGGCGACGGCGACGGGCTCCGTCGACGAGGTGGTCGGGCTCGTGATCCGCGCGACCGTGCCGAGCGTGGCGCTCGGCGAGATCGTGAAGATCGATCGCCGCGATCGATCGCCGCTGCCCGCGGAGGTCGTGGGCTTTCGCGGCGAGCAGGCGGTGCTGCTGCCGCTCGGCGATCTCGCCGGGGTGGCACCGGCGGCGAGCGTGTGGCGCACGGGCGCACCGCTGACGATCCAGTGCGGCGACGACCTGCTCGGTCGCGTGCTCGATGGCACCGGCGCGCCGCTCGATGGAGGACCGCCGCTCGCGGGCGAGGTGTGGGCGGTGGATCGTGCGGCGCCCCCCGCGCTGTCACGGCCGCCGATCACCGCGCCGCTACCGACGGGGGTGCGCGTGCTCGATACGATGCTGACGCTCGGTCGCGGGCAGCGCGTCGGGCTGTTCGCCGCGGCGGGGGTGGGCAAGTCGACGCTGCTCGGGCAGATCGCGCGCGGCGCCAGCGCCGACGTGATCGTGCTGTGTCAGGTCGGCGAGCGCGGTCGCGAGCTAGCGGAGCTGCTCGGCGACGAGCTCGCGCCGGCGCGTGCGCGAACGGTGGTGGTGTGCGCGACGAGCGACGCTCCGGCGCTGGTGCGCCTGCGTGCGATCCACGTCGCCACCGCGATCGCCGAGTGGTTCCGCGAGCGACGCGGCGCGTCGGTACTGCTGCTGTGCGATTCGCTGACCCGCGTGGCGCGCGCGCAGCGCGAGGTCGGGCTCTCGGCGGGCGAGCCGCCCGCGCGGCACGGGTACCCGCCGAGCGTGTTCGCGCTGCTGCCGCAGCTGATCGAGCGCGCCGGGGCGACGCCGGCCGGCGTGATCACCGCGCTGTACACGGTGCTGGTCGCCGGCAACGATCTCGACGAGCCGATCGCCGACGAGGTGCGCGGGCTCGTCGACGGCCACATCATCCTCGACCGCCGGCTCGCGCAGCGCGGGCAGTTCCCGCCGATCGATGTGGTCGCGAGCAACTCGCGGTTGATGCATCGTGTGATCGACAGCGCCCACGCGGCGGCGGCGGCGCGGGTCCGCAGCCGGCTCGCGATCTACGAAGAGCACCGGGATCTCGTCACGCTCGGCGCGTACCAGAAGGGAAGGGATGCGGCGGTCGATGACGCGATCGCGGCGTACCCCGCGATCGAGAGGCTGCTGCGCCAGCGCCGGGACGAAGCGGCGGACTGGGAGACCTCCCTTGGCAGCCTGCTGACACTGTCTGGAAATCGCTGACGTTGGGGGGGCCAGGCTCCGGAGCCACGCCTCAGCGAGGTGCCGGCGTTGCAGCTATCGCGCATCAAGCGCATGTTCTGCGCGCGTCCTGGCATACACTGCACACGTCGTTTCGCTGGGTTGCCGGGTTTCCCAGCGCCGATCGTCGCGAATCTCCAGTGGCGCACGCCTTGCTGAATGCACGGATTCCGTGCGCCGCCGTCCTAACAAGCTCACCAATCCCATGACCCCTATCGGCCCGGTGCCGTTTGTCGGCCGGCAGCAGGAGCTGACCGAGCT
>JBBRED010000563.1:0-3739 GCA_038203335.1 Haliangiales bacterium
CTCGCGCGGATCGCATCCGTGTTCGGGGATGCGGCGACGCTCAAGGGCGGAATGGCGCTCGAACTGCGGATCGACCGCGCGCGAACGACGAAGGACGTCGACCTTCGGCTGATCGGTCGCAGCAGTGATCTCCTCTCGCGCGAGCCCGCGTTCGACACCTCGAGCCGCCGGGCGACGCTGGCGACCAGTGCGGCCAGGTCGAGATCGAGCTCGACCTCCGCCGTAGCCGCAGCGCGCCATGCTGATCCACGATCTGCGCGGATCGAGGTCGTGGACATGGGCAAGACCATCGAGGCCGCCGAGCGGCTCCGGATCTTCGAGCTGTTCGAACAGATCGGCGCCCCCTCGCCTCACACCGCCATGGGCCGCGGACTCGGGCTCGCGTTCGCGCAGCCTCGCGGCAACCGGTTCCCGATCGAGCTCCCGGCTGCTCCGATGTGATCGACCGGCGCTACTTGAACTTGTGGGTCATCACGAAGTCGTTGTCGGAGCCGTTGTCGTGGCAGTCCTTGCACATCCCGACCGAGGTTCCTTCGAGCGCCATGCCGTTCATCGTCATGACCTTCATGAGATCGGGCGACGCCTTCACGTAGTACCAGGCACCGGCCTGCTTGCTCATGATCGTGACGGACATCGGCTTGTCGTCCGCACCCATCATCTCTTCCTTGACGATCACCGCTCCGTCGGGGAGTGGCAGCGTCTTGGCGGTGATCGCATCACCGACCACCTTGTTGTGGAACGCGAGGACGTACATCCCCATGTGTCCTTCGGACTTCTTGGGCTGCTCGTTCTCGGTGAACTTTGCCCAGCTCGCGTAGCCCTGGGCTGCAGCCAGCGCGGGCGCCGTGTCGGCGGCTGGATCCGCCATGCCCATCTTCATGTCCATCATCCCGCCCTTGTCCATCATCCCGCCTGGCTTCTCGGTCTTCGCCTTGCCTCCGCCACACGCGGCCAGCGCTACCAGCGACACATACAAAGGAATGCTCGTCATGCTCGGTCTCCAATCACGTAGTTGAATGCGCGGTAGGGTCTCGCGAGCCATCGTTCCGTTACACGGAAACGTGCACGAGCTTCCCCAAACCTAGCCGGGCGCGCCGGGCTTCCAGCTCTTGAAGCGCTGGAGCAGCTCGCTACGGACGGCGACGGGAATCGGCTCCGCCGGCAAATGGCCGAGCGTCTCGATCGTCAGCTTCATCTGCCGCAGGTACGCGCGGCAGTGCCTGCACATGCCGAGGTGCATCTGGAACCGCAGCCGATCCCCGAAGGACATCCTGTGCTCCAGGTAGTCCGTGACGAGCTCGGTCAGTTGCTTGCAGCTCAGCATCTAGCGAGTGGCCTCGTAGTCCTCGAGCATCGCCCGCAGCCGAGCGCGTGCGCGATGCAGGAGCACCCGCTGATTGGTCTCGTTGAGCTCGAGAACGTTACAGACTTCCTCCGAGGACCAGCCGAGCGCGTCCCGCATCACGACAACGCTCCGCTGCCTCTCGGGAAGTTGCGCGATCGCGCGCTCGAGCTCCGCGACGAGCTCCTTGCGGAGTAGCAGCTTCGCCGGCGTCTCCGACTCCCACCGCTGGGGGGGCGTGCTCCACATGCCGCGAGCATCGAACCGGGACGGATCGACGCCCCCCTCGGCGACTTCCTCGTCATCCGATCCGAGCGAGGACATCGGCACGGTGCGGGCGTCGCGCACGCCCTTGGTCTTCGCGCGATTGACAAGGATGCGGAAGATCCAGGTCTTCAGCGACGAGCGCTCCTCGAACCCACCGATCCCATCGAGGACGACCACCCAGGTGTCCTGGACGACCTCGTCGGCCGCTGCATCCGTCGAGACGAACGTCCGAGCCAGCCGCCGAAGCGCGCCGCTGTGCCGGTCGATCAACGTCGTGAAGGCCGCCTCATCGCCCTGGCGCAGCCTGGCGACGAGCTCCTGGTCATCACGAGGGGGCTCGGCCACGGCTCGGCACGCTACGGCGGACCTCCATCGACGTCCAGTCATGCAGCTTCGGATCGAGCGAGCTCGCCACGTCGGCTGTAACGTTCGGCGAGCTCAGAGGACTGCTCCGTGCACACCAAGGAGCGCATGATGTCCGAGCTTCCGCCCAGCCCCTTCTTGCACGATCTCGAGACGGCGGTCCGCGAACACCATGGCGCAGCCGCCCGCGAGCGTGAGGAAGCACTATGCTGTCCCCCCTCATATGATCTCGCGCACGCGCCCTCCTCGCGCTCGATCATCGACGACGGCCACACCCTTCGACGGGGCGTGCGCACGGCGGGCACGGACTACCGCGTCACCACCGAGGCGCGCGCGCCGAGCTGCGATCCGACGACCGGACGGTGCTGCTGATGCCCGCGGTCAGGCGCCGGCTGCCGATCGCACCGACCACGGTGCACGACTTCGACGCCGCGCTCGCGGCACATCACGTCGCCCCGCTCCGGCGCGGCGTGGTGACCACGCTGCAGGTCAACGTCGGCAAGCTGTGCAACCAGGCGTGCCACCACTGCCACGTCGAGGCGGGTCCGAAGCGCACCGAGATCATGTCCGAGGCGGTCGCGACGCGCGTGCTCGAGCTGCTCGCCGCGAGCCCGCAGATCACGACGCTCGACCTGACCGGCGGCGCGCCGGAGCTGAACCCGAGCTTCCGGCGCATCGTCGTCGAGGCGCGGCGGCTCGGACGCCGGGTCATCGATCGCTGCAACCTGACGATCCTGTTCGAGCCGGGCATGGAGGATCTCTCGATGTTCCTCGCCGAACATGACGTCGAGGTCGTGGCGAGTCTGCCCTGCTACACGGCCGATAACGTCGAGCAGCAGCGCGGCCACGGCGTGTTCGCCAAGAGCGTCGCCGCCCTCCGCCAGCTCAACGCGCTCGGCTACGGCGCGCCCGGATCGCCGCGCGCGCTCGACCTCGTCTACAACCCCGGCGGCGCGTTCCTGCCGCCCGCGCAGGCGCCGCTCGAGGTCACGTACCGCGAGCGCCTCCGGCGCGAGCACGGGATCGAGTTCCGGAGCCTCTTCACGATCACGAACATGCCGATCCGGCGGTTCGCCGATTACCTGAACGCGCGCGGCGAGTACGACGCGTACATGAGCTTGCTCGTGAACCACCTGAACCCGGCCACCATCGAGCACGTGATGTGCCGGTCGTTGCTCAGCATCGGCTGGGACGGCGCGCTCTACGACTGCGACTTCAACCAGATGCTCGAGCTTCCGCTTCCTGGGAGCGCGCGCACGATCTTCGAGCTCGGCACGCTCGAAGAGCTCTCGGGTGCGCCGATCGCGACCGGCGCACACTGCTTCGGCTGCACGGCTGGCACGGGCTCGAGCTGCGGCGGAAGCCTCGCATGACGCGTGTGCCCGCGATCGCGATCCTCGGAGGTAGCGGCTTCTACGAGCTGCCTGGCGCGACGATCACCGACGAGGTCCGCGTGGACACGCCGTTCGGCTCGCCGTCGGACGTCGTGGTGGTCGCGCGCCTGGCCGAGCGCCGCGTGCTGTTCCTCTCGCGTCACGGGCGCGGCCATCGCCTGTTGCCAAGCGAGATCAACGCACGCGCGAACCTGTACGCGCTCAAGAGCCTCGGCGCGACCCAGGTCATCTCGATCTCGGCCGTCGGCTCGCTCCGCGATGAGGTCGCTCCGGGGGACGTCGTCCTCCCGCGCCAGTTCCTCGATCGCACGATCAGCCGGCCGTCGACGTTCTTCGGCGATGGCGTCGTCGCGCACGTCAGCCTCGCGGATCC
>JBBRED010000564.1:0-3721 GCA_038203335.1 Haliangiales bacterium
CGCCGGTGAGCAGGCGCGGATCCTCGTCGACGACCGAGTTGAACAGCGCGCTCGTGAGCCACATCGTCGTCACGCCGTGGTTCGCGATGATCCGCGCGAGCCCGCGGCCGGTGGGCACGTGATCGGCGTAGACCACGACGCTGCCGCCGTGGAGCAGCGGGCCCCACAGCTCGAGCGTGGAGGCATCGAAGCCGAGCGGCGCCGCGTGGAGGAACCGCGTCTCCGGTCCGAGCTCGACGTACGCCGGTCGGCCGACGAGCCGCACGATCGAGCGATGCTCGATCTGCACGCCCTTCGGCGTTCCGGTGGAGCCCGACGTGTACATCACGTACGCGCGCGTGCGTGGCGTGGCGCGCTCGACGCGCGGCTGCACCGATGCCGGATCGTGCTGCGCGTCGTCGACGAACACCGTGCGCGCCGCGAGCGCGGCGAGCGCTCCACTGCGCGCGCGCGAGGTGACCAGCACCTCGGCGCCGGCATCCGCGATCGTGAACGCGAGGCGCTCGGCCGGATGATCGGGATCGAGCGGGAGATACGCGCCGCCGGCCTTCAGGATCGCGAGTGCCGCGACGATCGCCTCGGGGGACCGCTCGAGCACGAGCGCGACCGGGTGATCGGTCGCCACGCCGCTGGCGATCAGCCGCTCCGCGAGCGCATCGGACCAGCGATCGAGCTCGGCGTAGGTCAGCTTGCCGCCGTCCCAGACGATGGCGGTGCGCGCCGGTTGCAGCGAGGCCTGCTCGCGGAACAGCGCGTGGACCGTGGCCTCGGGCCGGTACATCACCGCCGTCTGGTTCCAGGTTTCGACGACGAGCGTGCGCTCCGCCGCCGATAGCGGTGACACGTCCTCGAGCTGCGCCGCGGGCGCGAGCACGCTGGTGATCGCCACGCGCAGCAGCTCGCCGAGCCGCGAGACGGTGGCGCGATCGACGCGGGTGCTGTCGAAGGCGGCGGTCACGCGGGTGGCATCGCCATCCCACGACAGGATCGGATCCTCCGCACCGCTCCACGCGGCGAGCCACGTTAGGACGTCGCCGGTGGCCGGGACCGTCGTGGTGCCGGCGAGGCGCGAGAGGACGAGCGCCCAGGTGGCGCGCCAGATCGTCGACGGCGTGAGAGCGAGTCGGGCGGCGAGGGCATCGAGGGCGCCTCTCGTCGCTGGATCCAGCTCGACGGTGACCGCACTCGTCTCGTCCCCGCTCGGCGACGCCGCCGACACCACCACGTCGAACAGATCCGACTCGTTTTCGCTCACGCGCTCTCCTCTATGCGGGCCAGGAGCGCCTGCACGATATCCATCGGAACCGTCATCGCATTGAGCGCGGCGTCGCTGTTCCACGCCGCGCTCTGGGTCAGCTCGATCCACTCGGTGGACGCGGGCAGCCAGGTCCGCGCGCCCGGGCCGCGGGTGGTGAGTACCGTGTGCCGGTCGGCGATCGAGCTGACCGTGGTCAGATCGATCGCGGACATCTCCGCCGCGAGCGTGTCGCTGATCGACACGCCGAGCGTCTCGTGCGGCGAGCCATCCGCGCGAACGCGCAGGCGATCACGCCATCGTGGCCCGAGCTCCGCGCGCATGTACGTCTGGTGCTGCGCGCCGAGCTCGCGCAGATACGCGCCGCCGTCGACGACCGGATCCCACATCAGCAGGTGATACGGCCGCGGTGCGCCGCGCGCACCGGCGAGCATCGCGAGGGTCGCTCCGAACCGGAGGCCGACGAGCGAGATCTTCTGCACGCCGCTGGTCGCGCGCAGGTGATCGGCCGCGATCCCGATATCCCGGACCGCGGACTCCACGCTGATGGTGGTTCCCTGCGAGTCTCCGGTGCCGCGGTAATCGAACCGCAGCACGGAGAATCCGGCGCGCTCGAGCTGTGTCGCGAGCACGCGATAGATGCGGTGGGAACGCGACGCTTCCTCGCCGAACGGATTGCACAGCACGACCGCCGTACCCCGCGGCCGGAGTCGCCGGGCAAGGTGAAGCGCTCCAAGCAACTGATGCTCGGATCCGAAGTACTCGATGGCCACCCGCAACGCGGAAGGAGATTACAATCGCGCGCTACATGACGGCAACGCGCGAGCGGCAAGGACATGAGGATGCCGCCGGCGAGCCGGTACGGGAGGATGTACGGCGCTTCGGCAGCGAGGGTCAGCTCGTCGGAATTGCGAGCCACCCCACGTTGCCTACCGCCGCGGCCCCCGCCGTGATCCTTCTCAACGCGGGGGTCCTCCACCGCGTTGGACCGCACCGGTTGCACGTGCTACTCGCACGTCGCCTGGCTGCGCTTGGTTATACCAGCCTTCGACTGGATCTCGGCGGTATCGGCGACAGTACCGCCGCAACGGATGCCGCGACATTTCGCGACAGCGCCGTGGCCGACACCCGGCTGGTGATGGGTGGCCTCGACGCCGGGCGGTACGTGCTGTTCGGCATCTGCGCCGGCGCCGACAACGCGATCGCGACCGCTCTGGTCGACGAGCGCGTGGCCGGCATCGTGCTCGTGGATCCCCACACCTACCCCAACCGTCGCGGCAAGTTGCGGGAGCTTCGCTCCAAGCTCGCCGATCTCGGCGACGCGCGGGCGATCGTTCGCTGGGGGCTCGGCCTCGCCGAGCGGCGGATCCGCGGGCAGATCGACCGGTTCCGCCGCCGCGACGAGGCCGCGCCGCCCGCCGAGGGCCGCGAGGCGCCCCCGCTACCCGAGTTTCGCGCCCAGCTCGCCGCCCTCGCCGGGCGCGGCGTCGGGATCTTCGCGATCTATTCGGGGATCCACGGAGCCGCTTACAACGCGCCCGACCAGCTGTTCGAGATCGCCCCCGAGCTCGCGGGGAAGGTCGAGCGCGCGTACTTCCCGGATGCGAACCACACATTCACCGAGCTAGACACGCAGCGGGCCTTGCTCGCCGCGGTCACGACGTGGATCTCTACGCGCTTCCGTAGCTGATGTCGATCGCACAACAAGCGGCGCGTGGTGTCGCCTGGAACATGCTGCTGGGCGTCAGCTCGCGCATGCTGCAGCTCGTCGGCACGCTGATCCTGACGCGGTTCATCGCGCCCGACGAGTACGGCGCGGTGCTGACCGCTTCGATCGCCGTGATGACCGCCGGTGTGCTCACCAGCTTCGCGTTCGGCCAGCACCTGATCGCGAAGCGCGCGACGCCGGAGATCGCGTTCCAGGCGATGGTCGTGCACGTCGCCCTCGGATTCGTCTCGATGGCCGTGGTCGTGGCGCTGCGCAATCCGATCGGCCGCCTGTTCGACACGCCGGGGATGAGCCACTACGTCCTCTACTACGCGATCGCGCACATGCTCGATCGCTCGCGCTACGTGCCCGAGCGCCTGATCATGCGCGCGCTGAAGTTCCGCACGATCGCCGCGATCAACGGCCTCGGCGAGCTGGCGTTCACCGTCGCCGCCCTCTCGATGGCGCGACGCTGGGGCGCGGACGCGATCGTGTTCGGCGCGCTGATTCGCTCCACGCTGCAGGCGGTCCTCTACTTCCGGCTCGCGCCGCGCGGGGAGTGGTGGGCACCCACGAAGCTGAAGCTACAGGACCTGCGCGATCTGGTCGGCTACGGCCTGCCGATCATGATCGCTTCGATGGCCGATCGTGCGGCCACGCGCTGGGACAACCTGATCATGTCCAAGCTGTTCACCCCCGGCATCATGGGCCAGTACAACCTGTCGTTCTCGCTCGCCGAGATGCCGGTCAACAACATC
>JBBRED010000565.1:0-3720 GCA_038203335.1 Haliangiales bacterium
AACAGCTGCGGGGAGTGGTCGAACGCCGAGATCAGCGTATCGGTCACGTATGCGAGCTCGGAGCGCTCCTCGTGCTCGAGCATGGACTCGCCGGCCCGCCGCCGCGCCGCGATCTCCGGCCCTGGCAAATCGTGGAATTCCGCGCGCAGCTTCGAGACCCGCCGCACGATCACGTAGCCGAGCGAGGGCACCGGATGAAACGTCTGGACCGCGCGCACGCGCAGATCGCCGCGCAGCTCGCGCTCGTCGCCGGCCTTCATGCCGATCGCCTCGATGTCGAGGGGCCAGTGCTGGAGCTTGGTCAGTGCGCGCAGCGCCGCCAGCAAATCGTCGACGATTTCCGCCGGCATGATCACGCGGGGTGGCTTCTGTTTGCCGTGCAGCGCCCGAATCCCGAGCAGGGCCGGTAACGACCCGATGTGGTCGACGTGGCCGTGCGAGAGCAGGATCGTATCGGCGGTCGCGAGCGAGCGTGCGGGGATGCCGGCATCGAAGAGCAGCCCGAGCTCGGGGCACGCGATCGACGTGTAAACGCCGCCGAGCGAGACCCCTCGCAGCGTGTATGGCCCGGCGGTCACGGTCGTCAGCACCGGCGCGAGCATAGCGTGTTGACCGAGTGCTAGGATGTGGGCCGCATGTTCTGGTACTCGCTGTTAGCCGTCCTGGCGGTGCTGTTCGTCTTGTCGGTGGCGCTGCCGGTGCCACGGCGGATGTGGGCCTTCAGCCTGATCACCGCGAAGTATTTCTGGCTGTGGTTCATCGATCGGGTCGGCCTGCGCCGGCTGTTCGTGCCCAAGGAGAAGTACCAGAAGCTCACGCGCCCGATGCTGTTCCGGATGTGGTGCGAGGACATGGGCCCCACGTTCATCAAGTTCGGCCAGATCATCGCGTCGTCGGCGGGCATGTTCCCCGATCCGTACGTCAAGGAGTTCCAGAAGGTCCTCGACCGCGTGAAGCCGTTCCCGTTCGAGGACGTCAAGCGCACGCTCGACGAGGAGCTCGGCGCCGAGAAGGCCGCCCACCTCGTGGACATCGAGCCGAAGCAGCTCGCCTCCGCCTCGATCGCGCAGGTCCACACCGCGAAGCTGCGCGACGGCACCCTCGTGGTCATCAAGGTCCAGCGCCCCGGCATCATCGGCCGCTGCATGGCCGACATGAAGCTGATGCGCATGCTCGCGAAGGTCGTCGCGCGGCTGAAGAAGGACGCCGAGCTCGCGAACCCCGTCGGCGTCATCGATGACTTCACCGCCACGTTGACCGAAGAGCTCGACTTCCGCCGCGAAGCCGAGAACCTCGACAAGTTCAACGACATCATGCGCGAGCTCGGGCACAAGAACATCCGCTGCCCGGTTCCGCACCACGAGTACACCACCCGCAAGATCCTCGTGATGGAGCGGTTCAATGGTCTCCGCGTCGACAGGTTCGACGAGATCAAGGCCAAGGGCATCGACGGCGAGGGCAAGCTCGTCGATGGTCTCCGCGCCTGGTTCCAGTGCGTGGTGTTCTACGGCTTCTTCCACGGCGACGTGCACGCCGGAAACCTCATGCTGCTCGATGACGACACCATCGGGTTCCTCGACTTCGGCATCGTCGGCCGGTTCGGCGACAAGGAGCGGTACCTCGTCACCGACTACATGATCGCGTTCGCGTCCGGTAACTACAAACGGCTCGCGGAGATCATCGTCGAGATGTCGGGCGCGCCCGAGTCGCTCGATATGGAGGCGTTCGTGAAGGATCTCGGCGAGACCTACTCGCCGCTGCTCACGCTGTCGTTCGGCGAGGTCAACTACGCCGAGTTCCTGCCCGGCATCCAGCGCACCGCCACGCGGCACCGGATGATGATGCCGAACGAGTTCATCCTGATCACGAAGCAGTTGCTGTACTTCGATCGCTACGCCAAGTCGCTCGCGCCGAAGCTCAACGTGTTCACCGATCCGCGCCTCGTCCTTGGCATGATGCAGGACATCCAGAAGGCGCGGATGCAGGCGGACGCGAAGAAGGCCGCGGCGATTGCGCCCACGTGATCAGCCAGGCGCGCGCGGCGCGATCAGCTGCGCGATCATCTCGGACTGACGGATCCGGCCCTGCCGGGTCTGCGGTGACATCATCGGGATCAGCAGGGCCTCGCCGGTCGCCCAGGTCACGCGCACGGACTCGCCATCCGGCACCGCCGAGCGCAGGTCGCCGCGCGCGATCGTATCGGTGCGGCCTTCCCAGCGGATCTCGATCGCATCGCGCTCGATCATCAGCGTCGCGTCGCCGGTCTTCGCCGAGGTCACCTTCCATTCGCGGCGCGCCGTGACCTGGGTCGGCATCCGCCACAGCACGATGGCGACCACGAGCATGCACGCGAGCGTCATCGGAAACGGCGCCATCGTTGCCATCACCGCGACGAACGTGCCTTCGGCCTCCGCGGCGGCGTCCACCACATAGGCGCCGAGCCGCAGCCCGACGGCACCCGCCATCAGTCCGCACAGGATCCACGCCGGGACGTTTCGCCCGCGATCCCGCGCCATGCGGCCGATCCATGCGATGTGCAGCGCGACCGCGACGACCAGCACCGCACCACCCGCGAAGATCACGATCGCCTCATCGGCGCGAGCGTATCAGCCCCCGCCGGCGCGGGGCGGACAAGCTCGACGAAACTGGTCGTCGATCGAGCTCCGAGGCGCTGCTCGTCAGCGGAACTGGTCGTCGACCGAGCGCTCGACCTTCGGCTGCTTCGTCTTCGGACCCGAGTCGTCGAGGTAGCGCAGGAACATCGTCAGGAACTGCGTCTTGTCGGCGGCCATCGGCTTGAACGCCACCCCGATCTGGAAGACGTCCTCGAGCGCGGTGCACCACACGATGCGGCCCGGCACGCGGAGCGGCTCGGACTGTGCGTCGTCCTCGAACACCAGCGCGAGGTCGCACTCGATCTCGGCGCCGTTCGCCAGCGCCGTCGGCAGCTCGGCCGCGAGGCCCCCACGCGACACGTTCGTCGTGCGGCCCTGATGCACCTTGCCGCCGATCCGGATCGTGACGACGGCCTCGTGCGCGTATCGCGGGTGCTCTCGATCGGCCTGTCCCACTGACCTCAAAGCTTGATGGTGTCCTCGACGGCTGGCAAGTTTTCACGGGGTAGCCACGCGGTTCCCGCAGGCTGTCCGGGTTTCGGACGCAGTGCGGCGTGCCTCGGTAAACCACCCATCCGTCATCGCATCCAGCTCTGCCGCGGCCTCCTCCGCGCGCACCTCGGATCGGGCCATCGTGGCGCGGCGCCACATGAAGTAGGCGCGGATGACCCGGTTCGCGAGCCGTCGCCGCTCGCGCCTGCGTGAGGCGCTCATCGCGGCGACCTGGAGCTCGCGGCCGTCGAACACCAGGCGGTCCAACCGCCAGGTCGCCCGGACCTCGTAGGCCGTGCCCCGCCCGATCGTCGGGTCGTCCTCGACCCGCCAGCTGGTGTTCGTGCCCGCGCGCACGCCGAGCATCGGCACCAGACCGGCGAGCCGCGCGCGCCACACGAAGCCCTTGCCGGGGTCATGGTCGAGCCCGGCCGTGCGATACGCGGCCGAGAGCACCATCACGATCGGCGGTGCGACGAGGCGCGCGTCGATCTCCTCCGCGAGGTCGTCGTCATCGCGCTGCACCGGCTGTGCTCGCGCGAGCGACGCGCACGCGAGCACCACGAGGATCGCGAACCTCACAGCCGCCACGTCCCGTACATCCACACCTCGT
>JBBRED010000566.1:0-3712 GCA_038203335.1 Haliangiales bacterium
GGTGGGTGTGGGTTGGATGTTCCTCGATGGCTACCGCGCGTTCATCGAGCGCGACCTCCGCTATTCGTCGCAACCCGAGTTCCCGGGCGCGGCGCCCCTGCCGGCGCTGCCCGCGGATGGCAGCGCACATCACTTCTTCTACCTCGATGTCTGGGAGCAGACGGTCACCGCGCTGGAAGACCCATTCCTGCTCGAGCCCGCCCTCGATGGCTCGGACACGGCCGCACGACTGCGCACGGTCACGCAGGTGCGCGCGCTGCCCCTCGTGGCGACCGGCGCCGCGGAACCATTACCGACGCCGACGGGCGGGGGCGCGCTGACCACGAACATTGCATCGGGTGCGCTGCCCGATCGCGATCCGCCCGAGCCGTTCGACCCGTGTCGCGATCGTTGCTTGTTCACCGAGAATGCCTCGACGGGAGATGGCTACATCGGAAGCGACAACCTGCACCTTCGCGTCCAGGTGATGCGCGTTGGAACCAACGATGTCGCGCTGTGGTCGCGCGACAACGGTTCGACGGTGATGGCGCTCGTTCAGCCCTGTGCCGCGGACTCGCTCACGCTCAAGGTCGCGCCGGCAGACGCCGCACGCCTCCGCACGGGCGACATCATCGTGGTCGAGGACCGGGCGACACGGCTGCGCTGGGACGCGCCGAGCCCGGCGGTCCTGCGACGCCTCTCCGGCGTCCAGACCGACACCGGGATCCTCGAGCTCGACGCGCCGGGCATCACGATCACCACGGATCCCACGCCTCTCGCGGTGGGCGGTCCGATCGGCCGCGCGTTCGATCCCGCGCAAGGCGCGAGCGTGCGCCGCTGGGATGGCGCCGACCTGCTCGTGACGGGAGAGCGCTATCGCCTCTCCGATGGCATCACCTTCGCGTTCTCCGGCACTGGCTGGCGCAACGGCGACTACTGGACGTTCACCGCGCGGGTCAATGCCCCCGATGGTTCCGCGACGGGCAGTGTCGATACGCTGACCAACGCCGCGCCGCACGGACCGGTCCACCACTACGCACCGCTCGCACGTGCCGCGGGCACGCCGCGCATGTTCGAGGATCTGCGCAAGCGCTATCTCCCGCTCGTCGAGGTGCGCGATCGTCTGATCGAGCTCGGCGACAAGAAGTTCGGACCCGGCGTGTTCGTCGTGGTCGTCGGCGATGGCGTGCGGACGTTCGGCGATGTCGATCAGTCGGTCGCCGACGGCCTGACGGGTGACGAGGCGATCCATGCGGCACTCGGCCTCCTCGGCGCGAACGGTGGCTCGATCTTCATCCGCACGGGTTCGTACCAGCTCGAGCATCCCGTGCTGGTGCGCAGTCTGTCTTCGGTGCGTATTCTCGGCGACGGTGATGCGACCGTGCTCGATGTGCGCGGCAGCGGTGGCGCGTTCTATCTCGATCGCTGCGGCGGCGGCGGCGCGTTCTCCCTCGAGGACATGTACCTGATCGAGGATCCCTCGGCCGAGATCGACATCGGCGAGCCCGGCGATGACATCGACCGCCCCGCGGTCAAGGTCCGGACGCTGTTCGACAAGCTGATCGACGCTCGGTTCTCGCCGATCGCGATGCCGGCCGAACGCGCCTTGAACCTCGACGACATCCACATCGAATCGGGCGTTCCCGACTTACTGACGAGCGTGGGCAACCGACTGCTCGTCCTCAAGCCCGGCGAAGGACGTGTCGCGGGATCTGTGGTCGCCACCGTGATCGCACTGCGGAAGCTCCAGCGCGAGAACCCGGGCACCACGCTCGAGCACCTCCCGGCCGCGCAACCGCTGCTCGGCGCGCTGTCGGCCCTTCCCCACGGCGTCGTCACCGTGGCCGATTCGCGCCAGGTGACCATCCGCGGCTGCCGCATCGAGTCGCGCCGCCCGGGGCCGACGTCGATCGGTGTGATGGTCACGGGCACGTGTGGTGCTCTGTCGATCACCGAGAACCGGATCTCCGCGTCGGTCGGCGTGGCCGCGCTTCCGTACGCGCCCTACATGGCGAACACGTTCCTTGTCGCGTTTCCGCGCGCGGGTCTCTCGCTCGACGGGCTCGCGATCACGGCGAACGATCTGCGCGCGACCAACGCACGGGTCACCGGGATCCACCTCGCGGATGGCCAGCTCGGCGGTGTTTCAGTCGACGACAACCTCGTCGCGGGCTTCGTGGTCGGCATCCTGATCGAAGACCTGGACGAGACCGGCCGCGACGCGGCGACCGACCGCATCGCGATCAGAAACAACCGCGTCCTCGCCTCGACCGGCGTCGGCGTGCAGATCACCGGCGATGGTGTCGATGTCGTGGGGAACGAGATCCAGGCCGTGATGGGCGACGCACCGTTCCAGTGTGGCGTGCAGCTCACCGGCCACAGCACGCGCGTGCTCGATTGCTGGATCGAGGTGCCCGATGCGCCGCAGCTATCGCCCCTCGCGCTGCTCGCAGGCATCGTCGTCGGCGAAGGTCTCGACGATGGCACCACGCCCACGCGCCCGGTGTACGACGTGGAGATCGCCGGCAACCGGATCGAGGGCAGCGGTCCCGATACCGCGGCCATGGGGATCGTGATCGGCGGCTCGCAGCCGATCTACGACGTCCGCGTGCGCGACAACGTGATCAGGAACCTCGGTGATGCGGCGGTCCGGACGTGGTCGACGAGTGCGCCGGTCGGGCGGTTGAACATCGAAGCGAACCGGATCGAGCGGGTCGCGCTCGGTGATCTCGCGGTGACGTTCGACAACGCGCCGATCCTGAACAAGCTGCAGGCGAACATCGCGGGCACGCTGCCGGCGAGCTCGCTGAACGCACCACGCGCACTCCTCGCCGCGCTGGTCGACAGCGCGCTCCCGACGGTGCGGGGGCCGCTCGACGCCGCGATGCGATGGGTCGAACGGCTGACCCTTCGCGGCGCCGTCGTCATGGCCGGTGTGGAAGCCGGGCTCGTCGCAGACAACCGGATCAGCGAAGTGGGACGCGACGCCGCATTCAGCGCGACGACGATCGATGGCGCAGAGATCCGGACGGCTGCGATCGCGATCGTGGCCGCGGCGGAAGTGTCCGTCGTGGGCAACTCGATCGAGAGCGTTCGCGCGCCGTACCTCCATCTGGATACCGGGGTCGGCGCCGGGGCGGTGGGGCGTCCGGAGATGCTCGACGTGCTCGCCGCGCTCGGCTTTGCACCCGCGGCGACGCGGATCGACCGTGCCGACGTCCACCTCGCGGCCGCGGATCTCCGCAGCCGGTCGCTCGCCTATGCGCTCGCGAAGGTCGATACCCGCCCGCAGATCGCGAAAGCGATGTTCGGGCCACTCGAGGCACTGGTCGCGGAGCTGTCACAGCTCGGCGGCGTAGCTGGCCAGCAGTCCGCGCCACTCCAGCGCGAGATCAATCCGTTGCGCGTGGCGGGGACCGCCGACGAGCATACGAGCGCCGTGAACGTTCTGCGTGCGACGCTGTCGCAGGCCGCGAGTGCGACCGCGCCGGACGACGAGGCCGCGGACGCATGGGATGCGGCTGCGCAGCTCGACCTCGCGATGACCGACAAGGTGGAGCAGATCGCGTCCGTCTCGACGCGGATCCTGCAGCGTCTGGAGACGCTCGTGATCGGGATGCCGGCCGAGACCGGAAAGGAGGCCGAAGCGGCCCTCAAGAAGACGATCGAGCGGCCAGCGGTCGCGACGGCGCTCGGCGCCGCCGGAGTGCTCGGCAAGATCGCGAGCATGCGC
>JBBRED010000567.1:0-3680 GCA_038203335.1 Haliangiales bacterium
CCCCGCTCGTAACCGAGCGAAGTCGTACAGGTTCAGCGGAGGTCGTCGGGTGTGTTGATATTCGTGAGGGCGGCTCGATCGATCCCCTCGAGCCAGGCAACACGCAGGCCAGAAGACGTCAGCAGCTCGGAGGCTTTCCGCTTGCCTTCCGCGAACCGACGCTCGATCGCCGGGCGCGCCGCGGAGACACGCAGGAGGCAGAACAGCGGCTCGGGACGATCGTCGATCCGGATGCCGACCGCGTCATGGGCGTCGCCGATCGCTGCGATCATTTGATCGACCACCGCACCATCGAGGTGCGGCATGTCGCCCGCGATCACGAGCATCCACGGCGTCGAGCACGCCACCAGCCCCGCATGCACGCCCGCGAGCGGTCCTGCTCCCGCGACCGCGTCCACCACGGTCCGATAAATGGGGTCGGACCCCATTTCCCGGACACCGACCGAGACGATGATCTCCTCGACGCGCGGCGCGAGCACGCGCACCTGGCGTACGAAGATCGTCTCGCCGTCGACGACCAGCGCCGTCTTGTCGACGCCACCCATCCGCGTCGCGCGACCACCGGCGAGGATCAGCGCCGAGACCAGTGTCACGGCTTCAGCAGCGCTTCGATCGAATCCTGCACGGGCGTCGTGATCTCCGGACCGCTCGGCGCGAGATAGACCGACACTTCGGTGCGCACGCCGAACTGGCCGGAGAAGTAGAGGCCCGGTCCGACGGTGAAGCCGGTGCCCGGGGTCAGGATCCGGGTGTCCTTGACCTCGAAGTTGTCGAGGTCGGCGCCGCCGCCGAGCAGGTCGTTGTCCATCGAGTGGCCGGTGCGGTGCATCACGCGCTCGACGACCTTCGCCTTCTTGAAGAACGCGCGCGTGGTGTCGTCGACCTCGGCGCCGGTGACCGGGCGGTGCTTGCGGCTGCGATCGGCGATCAGCGCGATCGCCTGGTCGCGCGCGAGGCCGACGGTCTCGAAGGCCTTGGCCGCGTACTCGGGGACCACGGCGTCTGCCACGGCCATCCAGGTCTGCGCGGCCCACACGCCATCGGGCTTGTCGATCTTGAGCGCGAGCGAGATCACGATCAGGTCGCCTCGGTGGATCGGCTGCGTCCGCGCCGCGGTGGGGACGTAGAACGGATCGGCCGTGTTCATCCCGGCCGCGACCACTGGTGGCGTCGCGACCAGACCGCGCATCGTCATGCCGCGCACGAGGCGCTGCTGGACATCGTACTCGGTGATCGGCACGTTCGCGGCGATCTGCTTCGCGATGAACGCGAGCGCGTCCTTGCGCAGCTCGACGAGGTGGTGAACCGCCACGTAGTGCGCGGTGCGACCCGGATCGCCCCAGATCGCCTTCGTGTACTGCACGAGCGTATCCGACGAGCGCACGCCCACGCCGGCGGCGCGGATCAGCTCGAGCGTTCCGGCATCGACGCGCGACACGCTCGGCACCGCCGCCTTCGGCGAGTACTCGAGGGCGACCGACTTCATGCCCTTGAGCAGAACCTTGAGCTGGGGCGCAAGATCGCGATAGCCCTGGTAGGTCAGCTTCTTGCCGGGGAGGTGATCGAAGTTGCGGACCTCGGCGGAGTGCACGAGCGCGATCGCCTCTCCCTTCGCCGGGATCAAGTAGAACCACGGCCGCGACGGATGACCCTCGGGCGCGACCAGCCGCGACGAGATCGGGTTCTCGCCATCGCGATCGAACATCAGCCAGCCATCGAGTCGCTGCACCGCGAGCAGGCCCTGCACGGCGGGCACGTCGTTGAGACCGATGCGCGCGGGGATCGCGGTCGGGATGATCTCCGGCTTGGGCGGCGCCTTCTCCTTTGGGTTTGGTACCATCGGCGGCGCGCTGGGGCCGACCGCATACGGATCATCCGGTGCGCGCTTGGCACCCTTGACCGGCGCCGGTGCCTTGCCTGCCGGCGCCTTGCCCACCGGTGGAGCGACCACGGGCGGAAGCTCGGCGGGTGGCGCCTCGACGGGCGGCCGCGCGGGCTCCGCGTACGGATCATCGGGCGCCGGCGGCGTCTTCGCGCCGGCCTTGCCCTTCGGCGGCGTCTTCGGCGTCTTCACCGGTGTCTTCGGCGCCTTCGCCGCCGGCGGTGTGGGCGCGACGGGCGGGGGCTCCGCGTACGGATCGTCGGGCGCGCCGCCGTACGGGTTCGCCGGCGCCTGCTCGGTGGGCAGGCGTTTCTTGGGCTTCTCGCCTTCTCCGGCGGGCTGCGCGGCGAGGGGCCGCGTGAACAACAGCGTGAGGGCGATCGCGAGGCTTCGCTTCATCGTCGTACCTCTCCCAGCTCGGAGATCAGGGCCTCATGAATAGCACCGTTCGTCGCGACCGCTTCCCCCGTGTGGGGGTCGAACGGACCGCCTGTCATGCCCGTCACGGTCCCGCCCGCCTCGGTGACGATCAGCGCCCCGGCAGCGACGTCCCACGGCTTCAGGTGCCGCTCCCAGTAGCCATCGAACGCACCGCGCGCGACCAGGCAAAGATCGAGCGCCGCCGCGCCGAGGCGCCGCACGCTGGAGATCCGCTTGAAGTGCTCCCACTCGGCGAAGTTGTTCAGCGGATTGGTCGCGCGATCGTACGGAAACCCGGTCGCGAGCAACGCGTGGCCGATCTGATCGATCGCGCTGACCCGCAGCGGGGCGCCGCTACCATCGCGCGCGCCGCCGCCCGCGGTGGCCTCGAACCACCAGTCGAGCGCCGGCGCGACGACCACGCCGGCGAGCACGCGCCCCGCATCTTCGAGCGCGATCGACACGCACCAGATCGGAACGCCGTGCGCGAAGTTCACCGTGCCGTCGATCGGATCGACCAGCCACCGCAGTCCTCCCGCCGCTCCCGCGCCCTGCCCCCCTTCCTCGCCGAGCACCGGGATCCCGGGGGCGCGCTCGTCGAGCACCGCGCGGATCCGCTCCTCGCTGCGCACGTCCCACTCGGTGACGAGATCGCGTGGGTTGCCTTGCTGCGGATCTCCGAGGGCCGCGCGGTGCGGAGCAGATCCTGCGCCGCACGCGCGGCGACGCGCGCCGTCTCGGCGAGATCCTCGAGGCTGCGCGTCACAGATCGAGGCGCATCGCGACGAGCTGCGCGCCGACCAGGCGGCTGAACGTCTCGCTCGCGGCGACCTGCTTGGACAGCGTCGACCGGTCGACCACGCGGAAGCCGAACTTCGCCGCAAAGAAGTCGCTGGCGCTCTCGGTCAGGAGGTAGATGCGCCGCACGCCGCGCCAGCGCGCCTGGCTGATCGCCATGTCGGCGAGCATCCAGCCGTATCCGGCGCCGCGGAACTCTTCGTTGACCGCGAGCGACCGGAGGATCGCGTCGTCCCCGTGGACCTCGAGCGCGACCGCGCCGACCACGCCCTGCTCGTTGCGCAGCACGAAGAAGCTGGGCGCGTGCTCGTCGCGCGCGAGCTCCTTCTCGAGGCCAACGCCCTCGAGGGTCTCGCGCACCGCTGCCATGTCGCCGCGCTGCGCGGGGCGCATCGCATCGCCGATCGCGTCGAGCAGCTTGTCGTGCAGGCCATCGAAGCTGCCCGACGACAGCGCGACCACCACGTCACCGGGTGCCGCGCTCTCCGCGAGCTGCTTCACGATCACATCGACATCCGGGATTTACGCGGCCTTCGTGCCCTTCTGGTGCAGATCGAGCGCCATGCGCTCGGGATCGAAC
>JBBRED010000568.1:0-3679 GCA_038203335.1 Haliangiales bacterium
AATTCGCAGACGCTCTGGGTCCGGGCCGCGTGCCATCCCGCCTAAACCAGCGACCGCGACGCGGTATTTCCGGAATGCGGATCGGACTTCAGGGCGCCGGTACTAGCGCAGCAGGCTCAGGAGAAGCATGACGACGCCGATGACCAGCCCGAGGATCAGCGGCGGCGATAGCACCGGGCCGCGAGGGCTCCGGACGACCGCGCGCGGCATGTTCGGTTCGATCATCATGCGCGCGATGGCGGCCCGAAGATCGCTATCGCGCGTGTCGGGACGATCGCCGACGACGAGGTACACGAGCACTACCCCGCGCGTGCCATCCGGGAGCGCGTTGCCCTCGCCTTCGATCCGGAGCGTGGTGCCATGCTCCGCCCCGGGCGGAACGTTGATCACGACCGTCAGGTCGATGCCCGCCAGACCGAACCCGCGGCACGAGCCGCACGGATTCGCGATCCGGTAGCCGATGCCGCTGCAGGTGCCGCACAACGACTTGATCTGGAAGCCGGCCTGCGTGATCGAGCGGAGGCCGGCGCCCTCGCAGCCGCTGCACGGCTGGGCGACATCCGAAGGCGTCGCGCCGCGGCGGCCATCGCACACCGTGCACATCGCGGTCCGCCGGATCTCGAGCTCACGCGTCGCGCCGTGCTCCGCCTCGGATTCGGTCATCGAGAGCGTGGCCTGGATGTCGGGCAGCCATTTGACCAGGCCAAACAGATCGTCGAACGCCGCCCTCACCTCGTCACTGATCACCGGAGGCGGCACGCTCATGACGCGGGCTTGCCGATGATCGCCTTCGCCTCGGCGATCGTCTTGCCCGCGTAGTACGACGAGTAGTTCTCCGGCGTCGTCAGGGTGCGCGGATCCATGCGATCGCAGCACACCGTGCCGTGGAGGTGATCCACCTCGTGCTGAAGGATCCGCGCGTACCATCCGACCGCGGTGCGCGAGACCGGGCGGCCGTTCTCGTCGAGCGCATCGACGCGCACCTTGCGGTGACGCGCGACGACCATGCTGAACGTCGCGAAGCTCAGGCAGCCCTCGAAGTGCGGAACCTTCTCGTCGCCGATCACGGTGAGCTTCGGGTTGACGAGCACGTGGTACTCGACCGGCGTGCGCTCGCGGGTGGCGAGTTGCTCGGCGGTGAAGCCCTCGTGGAACTCCTTGGGATCCTCGATCACCACGACCTGCGCCGGCACGCCGATCTGCGGCGCGGCGAGGCCCACGCCCGGTGCCGCGCGCATCGTGTCGCGCATGTCGATGATCAGCTGCTGGACCTGCGGGCTGGCCAGCTCCTCGGGGGTGAGCGCCCTCGCGTGCTGGCGAAGAACCGGGTGACCGACCTGGACGATCGCGCGAACAGCCATGCGCTCTTCTACTACGAGCTGCAGGACAGCATCGAGCATCACGGCTTGTGGCGCGCCCACTCCGGTCGCTTCTCGGCGAACCGCTCCTTGCCGGGCTGGACGTCGTAGGGACGCCGAAGCACGTCGAGCAGCTCGGACAGCTGCGCCCGGTCACCGGCCTCGGTAGCCTCGATCACGCGCTGCACCACGTAGTTGCGCGGCACGTAGAGCGGGTTCACCCCGTTCATCCGATCCCGGCGCGTGTCCTCGGAGATCCCCTCGCCGCGCACGCGGAGCGCGTAGGCCACGAGCCAGCGATCGAGCTGCGCGCGCTGCACGGGCGTGACCTCGTCGGGCGCGTAGTAGGCGTCGCGCATCGTGGCGAACGTGGGCCGGGGCTCCGCGAGCGCGCGGAAGAACAACGGCATGTCGGTCTCGACCGCGACCATGAGCGCGCCGAGATCGGTCAGGAGATCATCATCCTCGGTCGCGCTCGTGCGCAGCCCGGAGAGGCCGAGCTTGCGCAGCATCGTGTGGCGGTACTGCGCCGACAGCTCGGGGATGTACGCGTCGATCGTCTTTCGCAGCGGCTCGATGTCGTCGCACAGCGGTGAGATCGCCTTCGCGAGCTGCGCGAGGTTCCACTGCGCGACCTGCGGCTGGGCGCCGAACCGGTACCGCTTCCCCGAAGCGTCGGTGATGTTCGGAGTCCAGACGACGTCGAACGACTCGACCCACCCGTACGGGCCGTAGTCGATGGTGAGCCCGAGGATCGACATGTTGTCGGTGTTCATCACCCCGTGAACGAACCCGACGCGCATCCACTCGGTCACCATCCACGCGGTCTTCCGCATGACCTCGTCGAACCAGCCGGCGACGTCCATGCGGTCGCCGTGCAGGTGCTGCGGATAGAACCGCTCGAGGGTGAACCGCACGAGCTTCTCGAGCGTGGTCTTGTCGTCGCGCGAGGTGTGGATCTCGTAGCTGCCGAACCGCAGGAATGACGGTGCCACCCGGCACACCACGGCGCCCGGTTCGAACCGCGGGTGACCGTCGTAGAGCAGATCGCGCTGGACCGGGTCACCCGTGAGCGCCAGCGACAGCGCGCGGGTGGTCGGAACGCCGAGATGGAACATCGCCTCGCTGCACACGAGCTCGCGCAGCGATGACCGCAACACGGCGCGGCCATCCGCGCGGCGCGAGTACGGCGTGGGACCCGCGCCCTTGAGCTGGAGCTCCCACGTCTCGCCGCCGGCACCGACGACCTCGCCGAGCGTGATCGCCCGACCGTCGCCGAGCTGACCGGCCCAGGTGCCGAACTGATGACCGCCGTAGCACGCCGCATACGGCGCCATCCCTGGGACGACCTTGTTCCCCGCCAGCACCTCCGCCAGCTCCGGGGTGGGAGTCGGATCGAGGCCGACGAGCGCGGCGACCTCCGGGATCAGCGCGAGCAGCTCGGGCTTCGCCACGTGCGTCGGCGCGACGCGCGAGTAACACGCGCGCAGCACTTGCCGGAGCGAGTTATCGCTCCGCGGATCCCCCGGGAGCTCGCGCACGAAGTGATCCGTGTATGCGAGCCTCGAGATGTCCGTCACCCACGCAGCGTAGCGAGGTCCATGGCAGGTGGCGAGCCGGCGCGGCCGGCGAAGAGCTACCAGCCCTTCTTGCCGCGCGACCGGCAGCCGCCGCCACCGCCACCGCCGACGCCGGTGGAGACATTGACGACCGGGGGGGCAACGGCCGCGGGCGCACCGATCGCGCCACCGCCACCACCGCCGCCGCCCATCATCAGCATCATCATCATCATCTGCATGGTGTCGCCGCCGCTGTTGGTGTTCTTCGCCGCGGCGAGGTCTTTGATCGAGCTACCGATCTGCGTCAGCATCGCCGTGAGATCGGCATCTCCGCCGCTCGCACGACCACTGACGCGGCTCGCACCGCCGGCCACGGTGGCCAGCTGCTCGGTCTCGACGCTCACGAACTCGGGGGTCTCGGTCTTCGGGGTGGACATTGGGGGCTCCTTGGTGTGAACCGACATAGAGCAGGCGATGTGCCATCGCCGAGTTCCCCCCACGCGGCTGATCCACCCCCCACGTCGCATCGCTACCCCTGGGTGGCGTGGCCGGGAGACGTAACCCCGGGGATGCGAATGGGGACGCTTTCAACTTAGACAACCAACGATCTCGAACCCCGCGAGATCGCATCGAGTACCGCCCGGGGCGGCTGCACGAGCAGGCGATCCCGCATGCCCGTGTCGATGCCTCCTGGGGGACTCGAGCCCGGATCCGCGCGGTGGAACGCGTCCTCCACCGTGGCCGCGACCTCGCCGAGGATCG
>JBBRED010000569.1:0-3645 GCA_038203335.1 Haliangiales bacterium
CACCTCCGAGGTGTGCATCGACGACGACGAGCAGTTCGACCGCGTGAAGAAGTTCACGCAGGCGTTCCTGCCGCGGTTCACCGAGCGCATCAAGAAGTACGACTCGCGCCGGCCGATCTTCGACCACTATCACATCGAGCCTGCGCTCCGACTCGCCGTCGCGCGCAAGGTCCCGCTCAAGTCGGGTGGCTCGCTGGTGATCGATCAGGGTGAGGCGCTCACCGCGATCGATATCAACACCGGCAGCTTCACGAACACGGGCTCCGGCAATCTCGAGGATACGGTCACGGCCAATAACCTCGAGGCATGCGAGGAGGTGGCGCGCCAGCTCCGCCTCCGGAACATCGGCGGCATCATCGTCATCGACTTCGTCGACATGGACAAAGAGGGCAACCGCCGCAAGGTCTGGGACGCCTTCCAGAAGGCGCTGACCCGCGACCGGTCGCGCACCAACGTCACGAAGATCAGCGAGCTCGGCCTCGTCGAGATGACGCGCAAGCGCACGCGCGAGTCGCTCGTGCAGCTGCTCACGGAGCCGTGCCCGACCTGCGAAGGCTCGGGCGTGGTCAAGAGCGTCACGACCGTGGCGTACGAGATCCTGCGCGAGGTCCGTCGCTCGGGCACCCTCGTCGACAACGACAAGATCGATCTCGAGTGCGCGCCGCGCGTTGCCGAGATCCTGCAGCGCCAGGAGCGCGACTACCTCGATCACCTGGAGAAGCGGTTCCAGAAGAAGATCGAGGTCGTGCCGCAGAAGGGCTGGAAGCCGGACCAGTTCCGCGTCGCCGGCAAGATGTCGACGGAGATCGCGGCCGAGGCCGAGGCGCTCGCGCCGAAGCACGTGCACGCCCCCTCGCAGCAAGCCGGAGCCGGTGACCGCGGTCGCGGCGGCGGCGGTGGCGGCGGCGGCGGCGGCGGCGGCGGAGATCGCGGCGGCGGCGGCGGCGGCGGTGGTGGCGGTGGGGGCGGCGCTGACGCTGGTAATGCTGGCGGCGACCGTGGTGGTCGCAAGCGGCGTCGTCGTGGCGGCCGCGGCCGTGGCCCCAACGCGCAGGCCTAGACGGCGTGAAGCACCGCGTCTTCATCGCGCGAGACCAGTACAAGGTGTCGTGCGCGCACATGACCGTCTTCCCGGACGGTTCAAAGGAGCGGCTGCACGGCCACAACTACTCGATCGCGCTCGCGCTCGACGTGGACCGCGTCGACCTCACGGCGATGATCCCGTTCTCTGCCGTCAAGCACGCGCTCGCGGACCTGTGCCTGGCGTGGAAGGAGCGCGTGCTCCTCGCAAACAACAACCCGTACTTCACGCTGATCCGTGACGACCACGAGCTCGAGTTCACGCTCTGCGCCGACCGCTACGTGCTCCCTCGCGGAGACGCGCTACTGCTCCCGATCGACAACATCTCCGTCGAGGCCCTCGCGGTCCACGTCGCAGAGCTGCTGCGCGACAAGATCGCCGTGCTCTCGCCCCACATCCTGGCGTTCGAGGCCACCGTGGCCGAGTCGCCGGGCCAGGGGTCGAGCTGTACGGTGCTGCTGCGCTAACCGCCACGGCGCCAACAGCGAACCGCCATGGCGCCAGCAGCGAACCGCCATGGCGCCAACAGCGAACCGCCATGGCGCCAACAGCGAACCACGGCGCTGGCGCGGTTCGCCTTGGCGGTTAGCCCTTGGTGACCTGGCGGTCAGCGGCGCAGAGCGAGGCGCGCGAGACCGAGGCACGCGACCGCGTTGACCGCGAGCCAGATCGCGCCGAGCCCGAACACCGACGGCATGTACGTCACCGCGAACATCGGCACCACCGCGAAGAACGCGAGGTGCGCGGCGACGCCGACCGCGAGGCCCGCGAGGGGCGCGCGGGCGCGCGGGACGCCGTAGCCGAGGGCGAGCAGGCCGAGCGGGATCAGCGCGCTGAAGAACAGCGCGTTGCCGTGGCCGCCGGGGCCGAACAAGCCGAGGTCCCACGACGGCAGGCCGTGGGTCAGCGCGTGGAACACGGGCGCCGACGAGAGCGACGGCGCGAGGTACGGCAGGAAGAACAGGCCCGAGGAGCCGAGCACCACGCCCGCGAGGTAGCTCGGGCCGAGCTTGACGCCCAGGCCCTTGCGGCGCGCGGAGGCGGCGATCGCGCCGGCCATCAGGAGACCGAGGCCGAGCTGCCAGCCGCCGGTGGACGAGCGAGCGCGGAGGATCGCCGCCGGCGCGTCCATGATGCCCGCGCCGTACTTCTCGGCGGAGTAGGCCTGGTTCGCCGGGCGGCGCGCCGAGTCCTTGAGGACCTTCTCGACGGCGTCGGGATCGGTGACGCCCTCGCCGACGATCAGCGCGGCGACGCCGGCCACGTGCGGCGCGGCCATCGAGGTGCCCATGTACGCCGCGTACTCGCTGACCGTGGGGTCACCGAGCTTGATGGTGTTCTGGAGGACGCCGCCGTCGGGGTTGTTGCGGCCGCCCGCGGAGTCACGCGTGTTGCCGCCCGGCGCGGCGATGTCGATGTCCTTGCCGGTGTTCGAGTAGAACGTGATCGCCTCGTCGTTCTGCGTGGCCGACACGGCAATCGCGCCCGGGTACGCGGCCGGATAGCCGACCTTGTTGCGCGACTCGTTGCCCGCGGCGCAGACGATGACGACGCCCTTGTCGTGCGCGTACGCGACGGCCTTCTTGAGCACCGCCGACGGGAATGCGCCGCCGAGGCTCATGTTGATCACCTTCGCGCCGTTGTCGGCCGCGTAGCGGATCGCGTCCGCGATGCCGCCGATCGAGCCCGATCCCTGCGCCGAGAGGACCTTGAGCGGCATGATGCGGACATTGCGCGCGACGCCGGCGACGCCGATGCCGTTGTTGGTCATCTGCGCGATCGTGCCGGTGACGTGCGAGCCGTGGCCGTGGTCGTCGTTCGCGTGCTTGGAGTTCGCGACGAAGTTGTACGGCTTCACGTAGGTGAGGCCCTTGAGGTCGGGGATCTCGACGAACTTGTTGTAGTCCTCGTACGCGACGCCGGTGTCGAGCACCGCGACGATCACGCCGTTACCGTCGGCGAGCTTCCACGCCTGCGGCATGCCGATCTGGCGGAGGTGCCACTGCTTCGCGTACATCGGGTCGTTCGGGAAGTTCTCGTGCGAGGTCGCGTCGTCGACGACGACGGTACGCATCTCCATCTCGTTGGGCGACAGCATCATCATGCTGTCGGGCTCGGCGATCTCGACGAGCGCGTTGCGCTCGAGGATCGCGATGATCGCGTCGCGGCGCCCGGGCTCGACGTGCGCGCGGTACAGCTTGGTCTCGGCGGCGGTGTCGTCGACGAGCACGAGCTGGATGCCCGCCTCGCGCTCGATCGCCGCGATGTCATCGGCGGTGACGCCGTCCTTGAGGTCGACGAGGATGTCGTCGGGATCGGTGACCGCGGAGACTCGATCGGCCGCTTGCTCGGCCTCGGTGTTGCCCGGATCGGTCTTGCCGCGGAAGTGCCAGTAGAGGAGCACCACCGCTACGATCACGAGAAGCCAGAGGATCTTGCCGAGGCTAGAACCGCGCTTCGGTTGGGTCTCTTCGTCCATGACGATCAGTATAGGTCGTCAAATCAGGATCCGCTCGTCCGCCGGTGTTTCGTCCTCACCGAGCATGAGCTGGTTGTCGATCTCG
>JBBRED010000570.1:0-3641 GCA_038203335.1 Haliangiales bacterium
TCCAGCACGGCCTGCCGCTCGCGCGGATCGTCGAGCTGATCGTCCCCGGCAGCTTCGGCTCGCTCGATCCGGATCGCGCCGTCGCCGCGCTGGCGGGTGCCGCGCCGTGGGCGCCGAGTCTGTTCGTCGGCGCGCCGCTACTCGCGCTCGCGGCGGTGGTCACGCCCGCGCGCCGGCTGCTCGGCGTGATCATCGGTGTGATCGCGCTCGCCCTCGTCGCCGGCCGCGGCGGATGGCCCGCGTGGCTCGGCGCGCCCGAGCTGCATGTCGCGGTGCTCGTGCTCGTGCTCGGCGCGCACGCCGGCACCGGCCTCGATGCGCTGCTCGCGGGCAAGCGCCGCGCGGTGCTCGCGCTCGCGGTGGGCGCGGGTTGCACCGTGATCGCGCTCGGCGCCCTCGGTGCGCTGCGCGGTCGCCACCTCGAGGCGGCCCCGGCGATCGACCGCGCGCTGCTCGACGGGGGCCTCGGCGTCGCGTGCATCGCCGTGGTCATCGGCCTCGCGTGGCGCGTGCCGAAGAGGGCCACGTCGTTCGTGCTCGCGCTGCTCGTACTCCCCGGCGTGGGCGCGATGAGCTCGGTGGCGCCGGTCGCGTCGCGCGCCATCGTCGACGAGCCGCCCCCGTGGGTCACCGCCGCGGACACGGCCCCGCGGCCCGCGCGCGTGTACCGCCCGGTGATCATGCCGGAGGTCGCCGAGACCCTCGCCGACGATGTGGCCACGCTGCGCGGTGCTTCGCCGTGGAAGTGGGGCATCGCCGCGGCGCGCAGCGAGGATCCGGCGCGCGTGCCGGATCACGACGAGGTCTGGCTCGCCGCCGCGCGAGAGGGCGGGGCGCTGCTCGATCGGTTCTCGATCGAGCTCGCGATCCTCCCGAACACCGTGGTCGCCGCGAACAAGATGACCGAGCTCGGCAAGCGTGGGCGCTGGTCACTGGTCTCGCTGCCGGTAGCACCGGTGGCGTCCGTGCTTCGTGGGTGGCAATGGGCGATGGCGCCGCGCGATGCGATGGACCTGATGTTCGCCGCCGGGGGCGGGACGAACGTGCTGCGCGGGACCGTGGTGCTGAAGGGCGGTGGCGAATCGCACGGCGATCACGGCCCGCCGGTGCCGTGCAGCGTGACCACGTGGGATCCCGGCGACATCGATCTCGTGTGCACGCCCGACACCGATGGCTACGCCGTCGTCGCGTCGTCGCCGAACGCGGGCTGGACCGTGCGCGTCGACGGCGCCGATGCGGACTGGCTGACCGCCGACGTGCTGCGCCGTGCGGTCAAGATCGGCCCGGGCATGCACCACGTCGAGTGGCGCTACGCCGCGCCCGGCATGCGCGTGGGTCTCGCGCTCGCGCTCGTCGGGCTGCTCGGGCTGATCGCGCTGTGGTTCGGCTCCCGCACGCTGCCGCCACCCGACAACGTCAACTAACGTTGGAGGTCATCCCGAGAGCATCGGTGTGCTCGCGCGATCGTCGGGCCCGCACACGCGATCCAGCAGATCGCGCGACGACTTCTGCTTTCCGTTCGCGATGTCCCACACGGTCTCGACGATGCGCGCGTTCCACGGCGTGGAGATGCCGTGCTTCGCGCCGAGCGTCACGATCTCGCCGTTGATGAAGTCGATCGCGGGCTTTCGTCCGCGCTCGATCGCCGCGAGCATCGACGAGCGCATGCGGCGATAGCGCAGACCCACGGCGAGGATCAGCGCGTGCTTCGCGGTCAGGCTGACCGAGAGGCCCGAGTTGCGGTCCGCCTCCGAGAGCGAGACCCAGTCGAGGTCCAACGTTCCGGACACCTTCTCGAGCGTCACGCCCTCGGCCTTCGCGACCTGCGTGGCCTCGGTCATCACCTCGAGCGCAAGCCGGCGATAGCGGCGCTGGCGCACCAGCGTGCCGAGCTTCTCGCCCGCGATCGTGCCCATCGCCGAGACGGCACAGTTGAGCGCGAGCTTGCTCCAGCGCGCGCCGCGCAGGTTCTTCGTCAGGGTCACCGGGCCGACCGCCTCGAGCAGCTCGCCGATCCGCCGCAGGTCGGTATCGATCACGCCATCGAGCCGGCCGAGCTGGAACCCGCCGGCGGCGGTTCGCTCGTAGCGACCGGGCTCGGGCATCGATGCGCCCCACGCGACGATACCGCCGACGACCCTCTCCGGGCCGACGATCGCGCCGACGCGGTCCTCGCACAGCCCGTTCTGCAGCACCACGACCCGCGCGTCTTCGACCCGGTGCGGCAGCGCGGTGCGCGCGGCGTCCTCGACGTTGGGCGGCTGCGTCGCGAGGATCGCGAGGTCGTACTTGCCCTCGGGGGCCGGCGAGACCCAGCCGCGCACGGCGCGCTCCTCACCGTCGTCGGTGACGCGGAACCCGGCCTTGTCGACCGCGGCCCGGATCTGCTCGTTGGTCGACACGGCGGTGACGGCCGAGCCCACTTCCATGAGCGTCGACGCGACGATCCCGCCGATACCGCCCGCGCCCATGACCAGGATCCTTGGCTGCGGATTCATGACTACTTCAATAACGTTACCCCGCCTGACTTTGGGTAATTCATCGGGAGGGGATACAATTCCCGCCGTCTCATGCAGATCACCTTTTGGGGGGTCCGGGGCAGCTACCCGGTACCCGGCGCTGCCACCGTGCGCTACGGCGGCCAGACGTCGTGCGTCGAGGCCCGCTCGGCCAAGGGTGAATGCATCATCGTCGACGCCGGGACGGGCCTGCGCGCGCTCGGCAACAAGCTGATGCGCGAGGCGACCGGCCCGCAGCGCTACAACGTCCTGCTCTCGCACGTGCACTGGGACCACATCCAGGGCCTGCCGTTCTTCTCGCCCGCGTACGTCCCCGGTACCCGGATCGCGGTCCACGCGCTGCTCACCGCCGCGGACGAGCTCAACTCGGTGATCGGCGGCATCACCCGCCACGAGTTCTTCCCGATGCCGCTCGAGGCGGTCCCCGCCACGTTCGACTTCCACCAGGTCGAGCCGGGCGTCGAGTTCGATCTCGGCAGCTTTCACGTCACGCCGATCGCGCTCAACCATCCGTTCGGCTCGGTGGGCTATCGCCTCGATTGCGATGGCGTCTCGTGGGCCTACGTCGCCGATACCGCGCCGTTCGATCAGGTGATCCACAAGCAGCACTTCCTCAAGGGGCCCGAGCCGCTCTCCGAGGACGACAAGGTCTCGCTCGATGCGATGCGCGCCGCGCTGGTGCGCCGCCTCGTTGGCGTGGACACGGTCGTCTACGACACGCACTTCCTCCCCGAGGAGTACGCGAAGTTTCCGCACTACGGTCACTCCACGCCCGATCAGGCGATCGAGATCTGCGTCGAGGCGAAGGTCCGCCGGCTCGTGCTCTATCATCACGCTCCGTCGCACGGTGACGACCAGATGGATCAGATCGCCGCGCGCTACCTCGCGGCGGGAGATGCGGTGGGTGTGGAGGTGCTGACGTCGTTCGAGGGGATGACCCTACCGATCGGCGACGACTTCGTTCCGCCCGAGCGCACGAATCCCGGGGTCGGCCCCGCGTGAAGATCCGGTTCTGGGGCGTCCGCGGCTCGTTCGCGATGTCGGGTCGCGAGTTCCTGCGCTATGGCGGCAACACCACGTCGGTGGAGCTGATCACCGCCGGCAAGCAGCGCCTGCTGATCG
>JBBRED010000571.1:0-3635 GCA_038203335.1 Haliangiales bacterium
CGCGCGCGAGACCAGGAGCGGCACGGCCTCCTCGCCGAGCGTGGCGCAGACCAGCCGGAGCGCACGCAGCCGGTGCTGCGCAGGGATATCCGCGATCGACACGAACAGCACGCGCGCGAGCGGCGCCGATGCAAACGCCTCGAGCGCATCGCCCCACAGCCCGGGCGCCTTCGCGAAGATCGCCGCGATCATCTCGCTGCTGACGTGGCGCAGCGCGTGCGGCAGTTGCTCGCTCGTGATCTTGCCGGCCACCGTCGCCGCATCCGCGAGCTTCGCGAGCGCCTCGTCGGCGACCACCACGGCATCCGGGGTCCACAGCGTGCTCGGGTGCATCGCGCGGAGCTGGCGATAGCCGAGCGTCCACGTCGCCTGCTCGCGCACAGGCTCGGGCGTGGTGGGATCCGCGACCAGCGCGGCCAGCCGCGTCGCCGTGTCCACCGATGGGAACCGCGTCAGCCAGATACACCCTCGACGGCGCAGCTCGACGGCGTGCTTCGGCTGGATCATCCAGTAGCCGACCTCGGCAAGCGACGGATCCGCGCCGAGCCACGGTTCGCCGTCCTCGGTCGCGCGCGCCAGGCGATCGAGCGGAACGCCGTCGAGCGCGCCGCCATCGGAGGGCAGCAGCGACAGGGCCTGACGGATCCGGTAGCGGAGCGCCGGCGGAATCGCATCGAGCGGTCCCAGCGCTACCGGTAGCGGGTTCGCGTCGGTGACCTCGGGCACCTCTCCAGCATAGGGCACCGGAGCCAGGTCCTGGTACCGTTCGGGGGATGATCCACGCTCGCGCCGCTTTCCTCATCGCCGCCGTCGCCTCGACCACGGCGGCCGCCGACACCCCGAAGGGCGCGAGCACCGGCAGCAACAAAGGCACGGTGCTGTTCGAGGGCGAGCCGCCGGAGCGCGCCACCCTCGATCGCAAGAGCGACCCGTTCTGCGCGAAGCAGCCGGCGACCGCGAACGCCGACGACGTGGTGGTCACCAAGGGCAAGCTCGCGGGCGTGCTCGTGCGGATCAAGAACGGCGACGCCGGGACGTTCACCGCGCCCGCAACTCCCGCGGTGATCGACCAGGTCGGCTGCATGTACGCGCCGCACGTGATCGGGATCCAGGCCGGCCAGAAGATCGCGGTCCGCAACAGCGACGGCACGACCCATAACGTGCACGGCACGCTGAAGGGCAAAGATCTGCTGAACAAGATGCAGGCGGCGAAGGCCGGCGACGTGCCCATCGATGCAGCGGCCGCGAGCCCGGGCGACGTGATCGAGCTCGCGTGTGGGGTTCATCCGTGGATGCACGCGTACGCAGTCGTGCAGGACCATCCGTTCTTCGCGGTCACAGGCGCCGATGGCGTGTTCGCGATCAGCGGCGTCCCGCAGGGCACGTACACACTCGAGGCGTGGCACCCCACGCTCGGCGCGAAGTCGATGCAGGTCAAGATCGGCGTCGGCGCGAAGGGCGCGATCACCGCGCGGTTCTCGTACAAGCCGAATTGACCATGTCCGGTCATGGGGCCCCGACCCCAAATTCGGATTAGGCCCAGTGGTCCTTGCGCACCTTGCGCAGCCATACGTCTGCGGCCACGATCGCGGTCGGCGGTGGCTCCGGAGGGAGCACGGCGGTCCGCCAGCTGCGATCCACGGCCTCGACGATCTCGGCGAGCCGGCCGCGCCACACGGCCGCGTGCGTGCTCTCGAGCTCGGAGCGCTCCCCAGTGCGCTTGATGAGGAGCAACTCGTCGACCTCGCTCGGGAGATGATCGCGCAGTCGCTCGAGGTCGATCACGAGCTCGCCACGCGATAACAGATGGATGCCCGTGCCCGCCGTCCGTAGCACGTAGAGCGCGCGCTTCGCGGTGGGCTTCTCGTCGAACAGCTTGAGCTGGCTCATCGCGACCCCGCCGTAGTGTCGAGCGCAGCGGCGCGAGAGGAGCGGCCGCACCACCTCGCGCGCCTCCGCGAGCAGCGTCGCATCGCCGCCCAGCGCGAGCTCGCCGAGGATCCGCTCGAGGTAGTTGCCGTTGCCCTTGATCGCGCCCCGAAGCACGGCGGCGAGCTCGTTGCTGCCGTAGTCGAGCTCCACGCCGTCGACGATCTCGATACGGTCGCCCGGGTCGTCGACGACGTCGAGCCCGACCAGCGAAGCCGTCGGCGCGATGTGCACGCACTTGAGATCCAGATCGCTATCCGGCGACGGAAACCCGTACGCGTGCGCGCCGGAGAGGTACACGACGAGGTGCTTGCGCTCCGCCTCGCGCGCGGCGAGGAACGCCTTCGCCACCGTCTGCTGTTGAGGTGTCAGGACCGACCACGGATCACGCATCGAACTTCGCCTCCGGTGGAATGGGTGCCCCCTCGCCCCACGGCCCCGGTGCCTTCTGGATCCAGCGCCGCGCCGCTTCATCGCGCGCGGCGCGCAGAACCCGATCGGCCGCGGCCGCATCGGGATATCGCGGTAGCCGGCTGGTCGCGCGTGTGGTCTCGAGCCGAGGGGTCATCTCGCGGGCAAGCGCCATCACGTCGGGCATCGGAACCTCGCCGCGCTTGATCGAGAGCAAGGTTGGCCGCAGGGCCTCGGAGACCCGCACCGTGGGCGGCTCGCCGCCGAGCCAGCGGATCGCGGTATCGAGCAAGCGGATCAGGTTGTACGCGTTCTTCGGGCGCAGATCGCGCGGCAGCTCCATCTGCGTCGCCGCCACCGCGCGCAGCGAGGCCCAGTCGTTCGCCGCGATCGCACCCTGGTCGTACATCGAGCGATAGAGCTGCTTGATGTAGTCGCGCGCGCGCGTCACCGCATCCTCGCGCGTCGGCGCCGCGATCTGTGCGCTGTCGGCGAGCCGCTCCGCCGCCGCGTTCATCGCGAGGCCCGGATCATCGCGAAGCCAGCCGATGATCGTCACGCGATGCTCGGCGAGGCGCTGGTTGTGCTCGAGCCGATCGAGCTGCGAGAGCGCGTACCGCCCGAAGCTGCCGTAGATCTCTTGCGACACGAACGCGTCGCGGATCGCCATCAGCGGCTCGCCCATCGGATCGAGGATGTCGGCCGCCGCGAACAGCATCTCGAGCGTGTTGGGATCGGCGCGCAGCGCCTGGCGGATCGCCTTCCCGATCTCCCAGTAGCTCTGCGAGCCATCCACGCTCGTCAGATCGAGCGGCGGATCCACGAGCCCGGTGGTCCACGGCATCGGCAACACGAACACGCCGCGCCGATCCTCGTCGCTACCCTCCTCCGCCACGCCCCACGCGCGCGAGCCGACCAGGGTATCGATCACCACGCAGGGCCGCAGCTGGTCCCAGGCGAGTGCGCGACGCTGTGCATACCGCGCGACGCCGAGCTTCCGCGGCATCACCTCGTCGCGCAGGTACGTGGCCTTCTTGCCATCGAGGAACAGCACGTCGACGCGATCGCCATCGATCGCCGTGACCCGGCCGCTGGCGCCCTGCGTGCGCAGCTCGCCCTCGACGATCCGGTCGACGCGCGTGGTCACTTCGGTCCCGGCCGGGAGCGGAACCCCGGCGGGATCGAGATCCGACAGACCGCCGAGCCGGAGCGCCATCGCCGGCATCCTACACCGCCCCAAACAAGGAGATTCCGTGCAGGTGTGGTGTAGTGCGAATCGTTGGGACGGCTCCGGC
>JBBRED010000572.1:0-3571 GCA_038203335.1 Haliangiales bacterium
GTGAACCCACGGCGATCTCAGCGGGATCGCGATCAACGAGAGCTGCGCCGGGGCGGTGAAGCCGCCGACCGGCACGCGGTGCGGAAGCCCGTCGGACTTGATCGAGGTGCGCGCCGCCGTCAGCGTCAGCCCGAGTCCACCGTCGTCGATGCCCGGCACCTGCATCACGCCGCCGAGGCCGGTGGTCTGTTGCTCCTGCTCGCGCGCCTCGACGACCACGCTCTCGGGGCGGCGCCGTGCGCGGACCTCGTCGTCGAACAGCTCCGGCGGCTCGACGCCGAGCGACGGCCGCTCGAGCGAGCACGTCAGCTCGACATCCGTCCAGTCCTCGCCGGTGGCCTGCCAGACGCACGCGGTGACGGTCCAGTCGACGCGGCCCGCGGCGCGCGCGAGCACCGCGCGATGATACGGCCGCCATGCCGCGCCCGGCACGACGTAGCCGATGGTCAGGGTCACGTCACTCTCGGCGTCAGTGACCACGTCGATGACGAGCCGCGCGGCATCGTCACCGGCCTGCGCCTCGGCGGTGCGGATCCGCGCCTCGAGCCGGGTCAGCGCGCCCGTGCTCGCCTCGCTCGCGAGCTCCGCATCGACCTCGCGCCCGCGCGCGTCGTGCTCCGCGGCATCGAGCCCCGCGAGCTGCGCCGCGGCGCCGGGGACCGGGGTTCCGCGACTCGCGGCGATCGCGAGATCGCGATGCGCGGCCTCGACGACCTGGCGCAGGCTCTCGCACTCGGCCGTGGCCGCAGCGGCCGTTGCCTGCCAGCGGTCTCGCGTTTCCTCGAGGGTCACGCGCTCCGCCAGCAGCGCGGCGAGCGGCGTGGTTCCCTGCGCGCCGGCTTCCCGCCACGGCGCGAGGAAGCGCTCGCAACGCACGTCGAGCACGCGCGCGCCGATCGCGACCGCGGTCAGCGTCTTGTCCGCGAGCACCGGCGAGATGCCCTCGATGACGAGGCGATGCTGCCCCGCGGCGAGGTGCGCGGTGGCGCGCCGGGTGATCGACGCGCGATCCTCGAGCACGCTGACGGCGACGATCGGTGCCGGCGTCGTCACGACTCCCTCCGGTTTCCGCCGATCAACTCGAGCTTGCCGGCGATCTTGACCTCGTACGCGGCGCGCAGCGTGCGCTTCGTGCTCGGGGGAACGGCGACCTTCCAGCGATAGCCGCCGCGCAGGCGAAGATCGCGCGGTGCGCCCGGGTCCGGCGTCCACCGCTCCCACGCGGGATCGATCTTGCCGACGAACACCTCGACGTCATCATCGCCCTCGCGCGCGACGGGGAGCCGCTCGCGAACCTCGAGCTCGATCGGACGCGCCGACAGGTTCTCGATCTCGATCGTGATCGCGTGATGCAGCCGCAGGGCGCCGCGCAACATACCGGCGGCCTCCTCGCGGTACTCGGTGTTGCGCGCGATCTTGACGGTGGGATCCACGCCAAGACCGACCTCGACCTGCGCCCCGGGCGGCGTGTAGTCGAGCTCGCTCGTGAGCAGAAACCGGCCGCGATCGTAGATGTCGATCGGCCCGGGCAGCAGCGGCCCCGGAAACGGATTGACCAGCTCGGCGACACGGAACACGTCCGCCTGCTCGCGGGGCACCGCGACGTGCGTCAGCTTCGCGATCCCCGGCTTCGCGGTGACCGCGATCGAATGCCACGCGCCGTCGGCGGCGATGTCGACCGCGCCGTCGGTGACGAACGCGTAGTCGTAGGTATGCGTCCACTCCGCGATACAGCCCGCCGGCAGGGGAAGCGTGGTGAGGCGCGCGAGCACCGTGCTGAGCTCGCTCGCGATCGCGCTGGCGTGGCGATCGTGAGGTGCCGGTCCGAGCGTGCCGCGCATCGGCGACGACGGCGGCGCCATCACGAGGTTGTCGTAGTCGAGACGCGGGACCGAGGGGCCCGGCGCCTGCGGCTCGAGAATGCTCTCCGCGCGCGCGGTGCCGGCGCGCTGGCGGCGTAACTGGTCATGACCGAAGGCGACCGCGCCACCGCCGCCCCTGCCCTTCGGCGCGGCGACCGATTGTGGCGCGGGGATCGATGCGGCGAGCTCGGGCATCGCGGAGCCGGCCGGCGGCGTGGAGAACGCCTCCTTGGCGCGCGACGACTCCTCGTCCCACACCTCCGCGGCGAACGCATCGGGTGGCGCCTTCATCGGCGGTGAACCGCCCGGCCCCCCGACCGGCGCTCGCTTCGGGCGAAGCGCGCGCTCGTAGTCCGCGTACAGCGCATCGGCGCCGGTCGGCGGCGCGCGAAAGCCCGCCTTGATACGCTCCTGCTGGCGGCGCCCGATCTTCTGCGGTGCGAGCTCGGGGAGCAACGAGAACCTCGTCGGCTCCGCCGTCGAGAGCACGAGCGGGACCGCCGCCCAGTCCTCGCCGACGGCCTGCGCGACCACGGCGCGGATCTCGAACCGAACGCGGTCACCATCGATCCGCGCGACATAGGTCGGCGCCCAGCGCGCCGCGGCGACGTGATACTCGACGTGCACCACGATCTCGCTCGCCGCCGTGGCCGTCAGCTCGAGATCGACGTGCTTGCGCAGCTCGTGAAGCCTCGCCGGCCGGGCGGTGCTGGTGCGCCGATCGCGATCGATCGCCGCTTCGAGCGCGCGCTTCGCCGCGTCGGACTCGCGGCGCGCCGCAGCGAGCTCGTCGCGCAAGGCGAGCTCTCGCTCGCCATGTAGCGCGATCAAGGCGCGCCGCGCGGCGAGCACCGCGCCGAACGCGGCCGGCGGATCCTCGCTGGGGTCGGCCTCGATCACGGAGGCGGCATCGAGGGTCGCGAGCGCCACATCGAGGCGCTCGATCACCGCATCCGCGTGCGCCGCGCGCCGGCGCGCCGTGGCGAGCTCGGGTGCCTCCTCCGTGGCGGCCTGGTCGGTGGCCGGTGCATCCACCCCGACCCGCACCGAGGTCACGAGTGCGGGCCCACCGACCTCGATCCGCACGGTGTCGTCGATCACGGAGAGCGGCAACCCGACGATCCGCACACGAGTCGGCAACGGCGCCGGGATCGTCGTGACCCGTCGCACGCGCGCCCCGCTGGCGTACACGGTGACGTGATCGACCCGAGCCTCGACCGTGACCACCGGCATTCGGCCGAGGGTCGACTCGGCGCTAAGAACTGTCAAGGCATTGCCGGAGCCGCAGAGGTTGTACTAGTGTCCTTCCACTCGCCCGTCATCGGAGAAGGAATCGATATGCTTCGCAAGCTTTCATTGGGACTGTTCGTCATCTTGGCCGCGTGCGGAAGCGCGCGCGTCATCCAGCGCAACCAGAACGGTGGCGTCATCGAGCTGAGCGGCGATCGCGGTAAGGCCATGGAGCAGGCCAACTCCGAGATGTCGTCGCACTGCGGCCCGAACAACTATCAGATCGTCCAGGAAGGCGAAGAGGCCGTTGGCACCGACACCTTCACTCGCGAGGACACCTCGCAGGACTCCGCCACGTCGCGCAGCGGTCGCCGGTCCAGCACGGACTCGACCACCACGGGACAGCAGAGCACCCGTACCGCCACCGCGTGGCGCGTCCACTACCAGTGCAATGGCGCTGGCGGTCCGCCCCCGGGCGG
>JBBRED010000573.1:0-3561 GCA_038203335.1 Haliangiales bacterium
CGACGCGGTTGGCGAGGTAGAAGCCGACGGGGCCGAACGTCGAGAGCTCGGGTTGCAGGTGGGAGAGCAGCGCGAGCCGCGCGGCCTCGACAGGATTGAGGATGGCGAGCGTGAACACCGCATGGGGGTCCAGGCGCCATCGCAGCATCAGGCCGATCAACCCGAAATCGAGGAGCGCCACGCCGAGCGCCCAGGCGAGCACGAGATAGGTGATCACGCGCGCCGGATTCCGCACGAACACCGAGATCGCCGCGCCGATGCCCGCGAACGCGAGGAGTAGCGAGGAGGAGATCGCGAGGCTGCGCCCGATGTACGGCCACGGGATCGGGGTGTCGTGCACGAGCTGGCCCCACACGCCGATGCCGAGCATGACCGCGGCAAGCGGGATCACGAGCGCGAGATAGCGGACGCCGCAGACCGCGAGGAACCACGCTCCAGGGGACAGCGGCTGGCTGAACAGCAGCTCGAGCGAGCCATCCTCTCGCGCGCGCTGCACCGCGGGCGCAAGGGCCATGAGCGCGATCAACGGCAGCACCAAGATCAGCGCGTGAGAGAACGAGAGCAGCACGCGTGACGTGCCGGTGAAGCCGAGGATCGTCGATTCGCGGACGCCGACGGTGAGCAGCACTCCGCCGAGGACCGCATAGGTCGCGACGCAGAACCAGATCCAGCGCGATCGCAACACCTCGGCGAAGTCGAGCCGCGCCGAGGCGCGGAGCTGGCGTCCAAAGCTCATCGCATGTCCTGGGGTGTGCGGGGCTGGGTGGCGATTTGACGAGCGGCGGCGAGATCGACGGCCCCTGGGGTGCCGGGTTCGACGGCGACCAGACCGGAGCCCATCGGCGTACGGCGCCCTGTGAGGAAGCTGACGTCGTCGGCCAACAGCCATCGCTCGCCCGTGCCCGCGTGAAACCACGACCGGTGCACCGTGGGGTGATGATCCTCGACGTAACGCAACGCGCACCCGGGGTCGTCGAACGACAGCACGTCGCCGTCGGTGGTGACGAGCTGCGCTGCGTGGTGCGGATCGTCGATCAGCATCTGGCAATGCGCGCACGCCTGTCGCCCCCACTCGATCGGAGAGACCTCGTCGGGGATGGTGTGGCCGCCGCGCACCACGAGGATCACCCCGACGACGGCGGCGACGAGGAGCCCTCCGAGCCCGATCCGGAACCACGGTAGCTCACGCGCCATGGTGCACCTCCCCGCGGAGCTCCACGAGGTCGACGTCCCGGACCACGAGGTCCAGCAACCCCGCGCCGAGCGCCTCGTAGGCCGCCGGCACCAGCGTCAGCTTCGACGCGCGGTCCACGCTCCGGCTCCACCAGCCATTCGCACCGGACGCGAAGCCCTGTTCGGTGAGCCAGGCGCGACCGGCGTCCTCGGCCGCGATCCGGACCTCGAGCAGCGAGCCCACCCGCTGCGCGAGGTAGCTCGCGGCGTCGCCGTCGTAGATCAGCCGGCCGTCTTCGAGAGCGACCACGTGATCGACGAGCGACCGGATCTCCTCGAGGCGGTGCGAACACAGGATCAAGGTCGCGTCGCCGGCGAGCTCGCGCTGGAGCTCGAAGAACCGGCCGCGGGCCTCGGCGTCGAGGCTGGCCGTGGGCTCGTCGAGGATCAGCAGCTCGGGGCGCACCGCGAGCGCGAGCGCGATCAACAGCTTCTGCTTCGAGCCTCCCGACAGACTGCGGAACGGTCGGCTCGCGACTTCGTCGAGCCGGAGCTCGAGGCGGGCCGCGATCTCGCGAACCGCGCGGACCTCGAGGCCACGGAGATCGCAGATGGCGCGCACGAGATCACCGCAGCTCGCCGCCACCTGGGGCGCGAGCTGAGGCACGTACGCGATCCGCGGCGCCAGCTCCGCGCGGCTGATCGGTGCGTCGTCGACGCGCATCTCTCCCTGGTACTGGACCAGCCCGAGCAGTACGCGGATCAGCGTGGTCTTCCCCGAGCCATTCGGCCCGATCAACGCCACCTTGGCGCCCGCGGGGAGGTCGAGATCGATCGCGCGGAGGGCGTGGACCTTGCCGAACCGCTTGTCGACCTTGGACAGCGCGAGCTTCATGGCGTGGTCCTCTCCGCGCGCTCGACCGCCCAGCGCGCTTCCATCCGAGGCGTCGCGTCGGTGAGGACGGCGGCGGGCTGGTAGAGAGGGTCGAGGTGAGCGGCGGCGTCGACGAGCGCGAGCGCCGGCGTGCCATGGAACAGGGCGAGGTTGGGGTTCTGCGAGGTGAGCTGGTTCGACAGCGAACGCAGCTCGTACGGCACATCCCCGAAACCGTCCTCGTCGAGGTCGTAGCCCGTGTAGTCGTCGAAGTAATTCCCGCGCCACTCGACGGCCTCGGCATCCCCGCCGCCATCGACACGGACTTGCGTGCCGTTGTCGGCGAGGTCGTTGCCGTTGATCGCCACGCCGTGGGCGCTCGAATGGAAGACGATCCCCGTGTCGTCGAGCCGGAACACGTTGTCCGCGATCTCGACGCGATCGCCTTGCTGCATCGGGGACGCATCGAGATAGATCCCGATGGTGTCGTGGATCAGGCGATTGCCGGTGATGTAGATGTTGCCGGCGTCCTTGACCCCGATCGCCATCCCGGCGGCACCGGCGGCGTTCGCGATCACGTTGTCGGTGAGGTGGAGGTTGTGGCTGTACATGATGAACACGCCGACGGTGCCGTTCGTCAGCTCGTTCCCCCGCACCAGGTTGTTGTGGCTGTACATGAAGTGGAGGCCGTAGCGCCCTCCGTTCACGCGGTTGTTCGTGATCGTGTTTCCGCTCGAGTACCAGATCACGACATCGCGACCGTCTTCGACCCGGTTGCCCGACATCACCGAATCCCGGGTCTCCCACAGTCGCATCGTGTCGCCCCGCATGCCGACCGCGACGTCGCGGCTGCCGGTGATGTCGTTGCCGATCAGCCGGACGCGGGAGGCGCGCTCCACGAGGATGCCGAACACCGCGTTCGTCACCGCGATCCCCTCGACGCGCGTGTCGTCGGCGACGAGCCGGACGGCGGCGTCGAGCAGGTCGAAGCGTCCGCCGGTGCCATCGATCGTCAGGCCCAGCACCGCGGCCCCGGGAGCGGTGACATCGATGATCGTCCCGGCACCACCATGAAGCACCGCGCTGCGTTCTCCCCACAGCGTGACCGCGCGCGCGATCTTCAGGGTGCCGTGGTAGTCGCCCGGCGCGAGGCACACGGCCGCGTTCGCCGGGTCGTCGAGCGCGGCCTGGAGCGAAGCCCCGGGCGCGAGCTCGACGCAGTGATCGGGCCGCGCCGGATGCGAGCTCGACGAGGTCTGTCGCCCGGCGTCCACCATGCCCTGCGCTTCACCACACGATGCGAGCGCGAGAACGAGGATCGGGAGGCCGGCGGACATCGCGGCGTACCTACTTGGGCTCGACGAGGAGGTATCCCGCCATCTCGAGGTGCAGCGCCGAGCAGAACTCGGTGCAGTACATCGGGAACACACCGGCTCGGTCGGCGACGAAGGTGACATCGTTGTGCTCGCCGGGTTCGATGCTGAGGTTGATGTTGTAGGAGTCGATCGCGAACC
>JBBRED010000574.1:0-3547 GCA_038203335.1 Haliangiales bacterium
GATCACTCCGCCCGGAGCACCGATGTCGAGCAGGCCGACTCGGTCGCCGGTGGCGATCGCGGCGACGGCGACCGAGGCCGCCGCTTCACGCGCAAGATCCATCGCCGTGAGGCCGCCGCCGTGGCTGGAGTCGGTCGCCCAGTGGGCCACAAGTTCGCCGACGTCTTCGCGACTATCGATGACGAGGATAAGCGTGGCATCCGAGGTCGCATCGGTCCGGCGCACGTACAGGTCGCCGAATCCTTGCGACCGACGTGCGGTGGCCTTCCAATCGATGCGTCGCAAACGGTCGCCCGGCGCATACGCATGCAGGTCGCAGAACTCGCCGCCGTCGCCCGGCCTTGCCGACCGGTGCGTCCCGGTCAGACCGGTGAGCCGGTGCGGCAGCGGAATCGACGCGATGGGCGCGATCGTCGGCTCGACTACCCGCTCCACGACTTCGGCCGGCACTGGAAGGGAGAGCCATCCACCGTCCACACCAACCAACCGGTAGGCCACGGAGATGACCCGCTGCCGACCGGAGTGCAGCACCGGGATCTGACCACTCACCGTGGAGACGGGCGAGAGAATCATCTCGCGGGTGCTCGCGCCGAGCAGGGTGAGGCGCAGTTGTACCAGCTCGGTGCCCGCCGGCGCGTCGATCGCCACGCGATACCCGAACTCGCTCGTGCCCTCTGTCGTGCCCTCCGCCACATTGCCGGGGCTGTGTACGACGTTGATGTGGACGACGCTCTGCGCGTCCGCGCGTGGTCTTCGGTCGAAGCCGATCGCGGCTGAGGCCAGAAGGGGCAGCGCGATCAGCACGATGTCCACTCGGCTGGTGAGTGTTCCAACCGCGGCGATCACCAATCCCACCACGATTGCCGCCTCGATCGCCGCCGTAATCCGCCACGTGGGACACACGGTGGCGACGCGTGCGGAGTCTGGAGGACCGCAGTCCTCAGTACCGAACGCGGCGACGTCCTCGGTCACGCGCGGCCCGCGCCCACGACACGTGGACCTGGCACGCGCTCCACAATCTCGGCAACCACGTGAGCCGCGTCGGTGCCTGCCGCCCACGACTGCGTCGTGAGTGACAAACGATGGGCAAGCACGGCGACGGCGACCCGCTTCACGTCCTCTGGCAAAATGAAGTCGCGACCGGCAATCACGGCGATCGATCGGGCCATGAGCAGCAGCGCCTGTGATCCTCGTGGCGAGGCACCGACGGCGATCGCGGGATGTGCACGCGTTGCGGCGGCGAGATCTACGCAATACCGCACCACGTCAACATCCACCGTGACGGTCTCGACGCCCGCTTGCATTCGGGCGAGCGTCTCGGCGTTTATGACTGCGGCGACATCGCTCCGCTCTCGTCGGCGCGCCACCCGGTTGAGCAACACCTGCTGCTCGCCGTCGCGACCCGGATACCCGACGGCGAGCCGCACCATGAATCGATCGAGCTGTGCTTCGGGAAGCGCGTACGTGCCCTCGAACTCGATCGGGTTTGCGGTCGCGATGACATGGAACGGGCGGGGCAAGGGAAAGCTTCGCCCCTCGACCGTTACCTGCCCCTCGGCCATCGCCTCGAGCAGGGCCGATTGCGTCTTGGGTGCTGTCCGGTTGATCTCGTCGGCAAGGAAAAGTCCGGTGAAAACCGGGCCAGGTCGGAAGTCAAATGAAGCGGTCGCCGGCACGTAAATGAACGAGCCGGTGATGTCAGCGGGGAGCAAGTCGGGCGTGCACTGCAGCCTGCAGAAGTCGAGGCCGATGGCCGAGGCGATGCTGCGGGCGGCAAGCGTCTTGCCGAGCCCCGGGACGTCCTCGAAGAGCGTGTGACCGCCGGCGAGGATCGCGGCGAGCGCAAACTCGATTGCGTTCTCCATGCCCACCACCGCCGTCGCGACCTCGGCGCGGATACGCGTCACGAGACCGGTGATCTCGGGAACGGTGAGCGGGGCGGCGGGCGGCCGTTCCGTAGCAGTCATGATGATCTCCGGGTCTCGGTGTCGAGGCGCTCGATAACGTCGAGGCACCTCGCGATGGCAGCGGTGGTGACGGGAGGGCCGTCGTTCGGCTGGAGGATGGTGAGCGCGTCGGGGCCGAAGCGCGCGAAAACGGCGGCGGATCGATCGACGGGGTCGAGCGCACGGTCGAATACGTGGCCGATCGTGTTGTCGAGCGTATGGTCGTGACGTTCGGCGCTGAGGAGCGCGCGCATCCTCCGTACCACCGTCGCGCGGGCCATGCGGTCGTCGCGCTCGGTGATCAGCACGGCGCTCATCCATCGCATCGCCGGCAAACGGGCGAGGCGATCACAGGCGGCGAGCGACTGCTCCAAGGTGACCATGACGAGTTTGATGCCGCGCGGCGTCTCGCCTCCGGGCTGGTCCCACTTGGCATCGTCCTCAAAGCCAAGGCGGGCAAGGACTGGGCCCACTGAGCCCACCGAGAGCACCGCGGCGAGCGCCCAATACGCGTCAAAACCCACGAACCAGACGGCCGCCCCAGCCGCAGCGGCGCACGCGCCAAGGATTACGATCCGCCCAAGGGAGGAGAGCAGGCGGCCTGTCCCGGCCAGACGCGCCATTAGCGGGCGCCGCGGGTCGGGCGTCGCTCGCGAAAGTCCGCCTGCCACAGCTCCACCAGCGTGGCGAGCGAGTCACGAGCGGCGGCGATCTCCGCCGGCTCCGGGACGTGGTGTCCGAAGCGCACGCGCTGGTACAGCGAGAGCAGCACGGCAATGGGCGCCGACGAGCCGCGCGACCGGTACAGGATGCGCGCCGTGAACTCCGAAGCGGTTTCGGCAGGGCGACGATCGAGACCCGCAGCCGCGGCCGCGTCCTCAAGGCCTTGCCACGCCAGTACGACGGCGTCGCTCGAGGTCCTATTGGAGTTCAGGATATCGAGGGCGGCCGCGAGGCCCGACTGGACGATCGCTGCATTTGCTTCGCGCGTTACGCCGGAGGCGGCTCCCGTCCCCGTGACCGTGAGCATGGGGGCGCGCCGCATGACGCGCCTGAGCCACCGCGCTACCGCGACCACGATCGCGAGGGTGACGAGTGCGGCCAGCGCCCAGGCGACCACGAAGGGCCAGCGGTCGTCGTCTTGTACCGTGGTGATGGGCCCAAAGAACAAGTCGAGCGGCTCAAGTTCGATGGGCCGCAGGGGTCGCCGCGTCGGCACCCAGCGCAGCCCCACCGACGCGGCCGGCTCTTGCAACCCGACGGTTACTACGAGGAGTACGGCGGCAGACGCGCAGGCGACGAGCGTCGGCATGGGGAACCGACGGCGGGTACTCTGCTTGGCGAGCGGTGTCACGCGCGACGTGGAGTGACGCCCCAAGGAACCGCCGGTGCACACCTCACGAGCAGCCCGCGCACGTCTCGAACCCGGCAGCGCGCGTCAACGGGCGACGGGTCGAGCGGACCAGCGGTCGCACCGCGTGGAGTAGCTCTAAGTGCACTGCTCGGCGATGCGAGCGAAGCATACGCGATCTTGGCCAAGGGATATGAAGCGAATGTTCAGCAACGGTGTCCGCTGCCGTCGCCAGCCGCCAGAGGGTGCA
>JBBRED010000575.1:0-3514 GCA_038203335.1 Haliangiales bacterium
GGTGGCAGCTCGAGCGGCAGCGGTGGCTCGACGCCTCCGGCCTCGAGCACGCCCAGCTCGACGAGCAAGGAATGATCGGACAGCTCATCGACGGCACCGCGATCGCGGCGAAGCTGCGCGCGGAGGTCGCGGTGTCCGCGACCGCCCTGCGTGCGCGGGGCATCGCGCCGTGCCTCGCGGTCGTCCTCGTCGGTGACGATCCGGCGAGCGCCGTCTACGTCAAGGCCAAGACCAAGGCCGCGCGCGAGGCGAACGTCGACGTGCGCGACCACAAGCTCCCCGCGACCGCATCGCAGGCCGAGCTGATGGCGCTCGTCGCGCAGCTCAACGACGATCCGGCCGTCGACGGCATCCTCGTCCAGCTTCCGCTCCCCGCGGGCCTCGACTCCGACGCCGTGATCCGCGCGCTCGATCCCGCGAAGGACGTCGATGGTCTTCACCCGACGAACCTCGGCTACCTGGCGCAGGGCCGTCCCGTATTCTCGCCGTGCACGCCGAAGGGCTGCATGCGCTTGCTGCGCGAGGTCGGCGCCGAGCTCGCCGGCGCGCGCGCGATCGTGATCGGCCGCAGCGTGCTCGTCGGCAAGCCGATCGCGCTGCTCCTCGCGAACGCGAACGCGACCGTCACGATGTGCCACTCGAAGACCCGCGACCTCGCCGCGGAGACCCGGCGTGCCGACATCGTCGTCGCCGCCGTGGGCCGTCCCGAGATGGTGCGCGGCGACTGGATCGCCGAGGGTGCGATCGTGCTCGACGTGGGCATCAACCGGACCGCCGAGGGAAAGATCGTCGGCGACGTCGCCTTCACCGAGGCGGCGCAGCGCGCGCGTGCGATCACGCCGGTGCCGCGTGGCGTGGGGCCGATGACGATCGCGTGCTTGCTCGAGAATACCGTCGAAGCCGCGACTCGCCGCCGAGGGTAGCCCCTCGGGGCAAGTGCCGGCGAGCTCCGCGGCGGAGCCTGCGGCTACGTTCCGCTCGGCGGTAGGATCACGGGGCCCGACCCCCGCACCAGGATCGGCTTGCTCAGCGCGCGCATCAGCACTACCTGCAGCTCCGCAAACGGCGGCGGGTTCGTTGCCAGCTCATCGGCCCCGGCGACGCGCGCGTGCTCGCGCAGGCTCGCGTTCGACGTGATCGCGACCGTGGGGACCGGCGGGTTGAGCTGCTTGGCGGCCTGGAGGGTCTTGAGGCCACCGTCGGCGTCGTAGTCGACATCGATCACGGCGAGGTCGACCTCGGTGGTCATCAGCGCGGCGGCGACCGAGGCATCGGCGGCCTGCATGATCTCGGCGGTCGAGATGATCGACTTGATCGAGCGTGCGAGGGTGGTGCGGTCCTGCCGGTCACCCGAGAGCACGAGGATGTGCACGCCGTGGAACTTCGAGACCAGGCTGTCGATGATCACGTTGAGCGGCGCGGTGTCCATCAGCTCGATGCCGACGCCGGGCGGGCCCTCGGAGGTCTCCACGCCGCGCCGCCACGACACCACGCCGAGGAGCGCGATCGGATCGACGCCCGGCACGTGCATCGTGACCTCGGTCTGCACACCGGTCGGGATGTCCTGGTCGGTCTCGAGGAACAGGCCGCCGCGCGACAGGTTCACGGAGTACGCGACGAGGAAGGACGACGCCGTCCGGAACTCGACCTGGACAGCATACGGCATCCGGTCGTGTTCCCGCTCCGTCATTCAGCGCGTCTGCAGTATCACGGATTTCGCGTCGGCAAGGTGGCCGCCTGCGGCCGCAGTACCCGCGCCGTACCTGTTCGGGGTTCGCACAGCGCTCAGAGCAGGCGGTCGAGGAGCTTGTCGAGATGGTCGAGGTCCATGTAGCGGATCTCGATGTGGCCGGCTTTCCCGGGCTCGTCCTCGGTGATCGTCACCGGGCCGCCGAGCGAGCGGGTCAGTCGCTCCTCGAGGTCGCGCACACTGGCTGACTTGCGCTCGGGAGCGGGAGCGGCGGGGCGGGGGCGATCGCCCTGCGGATCGCGTGTCTTCTTGACGAGCTCCTCGGTCGCGCGAACGGACAGGCCCTTCGCGACAACCTTGCGCGCCGCGATCTCGATCGCCTCGGCGGAGTCGAGGCCGAGCAGGGCGCGCGCGTGGCCCATGCTCAGCGCGTCGTCCTCGACGAGCTGGCGCACACCGCCGGGAAGCTTGAGCAGGCGCATCGTGTTCGCGACCGTGCTCCGGTCCTTGCCGATGCGCGCGCCGATCTCGTCCTGGGTCAGGCCGAACTCGTCGACCAGGCGCTGGAACGCGGCGGCCTCTTCGAGCGGACCGAGGTCCGCGCGCTGGAGGTTCTCGACGAGCGCGCGCTCGAGCGCCTCGCCTTCCTCGACGTCCTGCACGACCACCGGGACCTCGTGGAGCCCGGCGCGCTGCGCCGCTCGCCACCGGCGCTCGCCGGCGATGAGGTAGTAGCCACCGGCGCCCTGCGGACGCGGCCGCACGACGAGCGGGACGATGATGCCGTGGACCTTGATCGAGTCCGCGAGCTCGCCGAGCTTCCCGTCGTCGAACTTGCGGCGCGGCTGCTCCGGGCTCGGATACAAGTCCTCGATGCCCGCGGCGAAGTACACGCGCGAGCGCGGCGCCTCGGGCTGGCCCGCAACTGGGGCCGACGGCACGGGGATGTAGCTCGGCGACGACAGCGAGCCACCGGGCAGCAGCGCCCCGAGACCGCGGCCGAGCCCGCGCTTCTTGATGTCACTCATCACGGGGCCCCGGCGGCGGCGGCGGCGGCGGCGAGCGAGATGCGCTCGCGGTCGAGGAACTCGTCGGCGACGGCGAGATAGCTGTTCGTGCCCGCGCAGCGCAGATCGTAGAGCAGCACCGGCTTGCCGTGGCTCGGCGCCTCGGAGAGGCGCACGTTGCGCGGGATGTTCTCGCCGAACACCTTGTCGCCGAAGAACTTCTCGACCTCGGCCCGCACCTGGTTCGCGACCGAGAGCCGCGCGTCGAACATGGTGAACAGCACGCCGTCGATCTTGAGCGACGGGTTGAACGCGACGCGGATCTTCTCGATCGTCGACGTCAGCGCCGACAACCCCTCGAGCGCGAAGTACTCCGCCTGCATCGGCACGAGCACGCCGTGCGCGGCGACGAGCGCGTTCAGCGTGAGCAGCCCGAGCGACGGCGGGCAATCGATCACGATGTAGTCGTACTGCGCCGAGACCTCGGCGAGCGCATCGGCGAGGAACCGCTCGCGGTGCTCGGCGGTGATGAGCTCGATCTCCGCACCGACGAGATCGGTGGTGGCCGGCGCGAGGAACAACGTCGCGATGTCCGTCGGCCGGATGATCTCGGCGATCGTCGCCTCGCCGGTGAGCGCGTCGTAGATCGAGCGCTCGACGCGATCGCGCGTCCACCCGACGCCCGACGATGCGTTGCCCTGCGGATCGAAATCCACGAGCAGCACGCGGTGCCCGCGCGACGCCACGCTGGCCGCGAGGTTGATCGCGGTCGTGGTCTTGCCCACGCCACCCTTCTGGTTAGCGACCGCCACGATCC
>JBBRED010000576.1:0-3474 GCA_038203335.1 Haliangiales bacterium
GAGACGCGCGTTGTGAGTGTTACGGTGCCAGGCGCAGTGTCGACGGAGAACCCCAGGCAACGGCTTTCCCCGGACCGTGGTCCGAATGAGAACCGGCCGACATCAGACCCTGGGGAATCCGTGAACGAGCTCGCCGAACCGATCGCAGCGCCCATGACGGCGCCCCTCGCCGAACCGCGCCCGCGGGTCGCCGCGAACATCGCCGACGATGTCCAATTGATCGCAGCTTGCCGCCGTGGCGAAGCGCGCGCGATGGAGCGCCTGTACCACCAGTACAAGCGCCGGGTGTTCGGCATGGCCCACCGCATCGTCGGCGCCTCCGACGCGGAAGAGGTCGCGCAGGAAGTGTTCGTCCGCGTGTTCCGTGCGCTCGTGAACTTCCGCGGTGACTCCGCGCTGTCGACCTGGATCTACCGGCTCACCGTGAACGCGGCGCTCTCGCATCTCGCGAAGCGCGGGCGCCGTCACGAGGTCTCCGACGACGGCCTCGCCGAGCTGCCCGCGCCGCCCGCCGTGGAGCGCGACTCCGGGCTCGCTGCGCGGATCGAATCCGCTCTCGGTCAGCTGCCCGCCGGCTATCGCGCGATCCTCGTGCTCCACGATGTCGAGGGCCTCTCGCACGAGGAGTGCGCCGCGATCCTCGAGTGCCGCGTGGGCACCTGCAAGTCGCAGCTGCACAAGGCGCGCGCCCGCATGCGCGACCTCCTCGGACCCGGGATTCGCGACCCCTCCGTCAAGGGGCGCGCGTGAGTTGCGAGTCCACCCAGCGCCATCTCACGGCGTATCTCGACGGTGATCTGCCCGATTCCGATGGCAGCGCCGTACGCGGTCACCTGCGCGAGTGCGCGGCGTGCCGCCAGGTCGCGAGCGACGAAGGCGCGCTCCGCGATGGCCTGCGGTTGCTCCCGCACGTGGATCCGCCCGCCAGCCTGTGGGCCGGTGTGCAAGCGCAGCTCGCCGCCGCGGAGGTCGCGGATGCGAGGCGCCCGGCGTGGCGACGCGCGCTCGCGCGCTGGATGCCGAGCATGCCCACGTTCGCCGCGGGTGGCCTGCTCGCCGCCGCCGCGCTCGTCCTCGTCTGGTGGCGCACGCATCGCGGACCCGCCGACGAGCCGACCGTGCCGACCGGCAACGAGATCGCGGTCGCTCCGGCGCCGGTCGAGCCGAAGCACATCGCCCCGATCCCGACGTCTCCTGCCGGTGATGTCACCGCGGATCTCGCGGGCGACAAGGCGCGGGTCACCGCCGGTTACGGCGATGCCGCCGAGGAGCTGCTCGCGCTCGCCGGTGAGGCGCGCGGCGCGTGGACGGCCGATCAGAAGGGCGCGTTCGATGCCAGGGTCGCCGAGCTGCGCGGGCTGATCGATCGCGCACCCGCCGGCCGCGAGCAGCAGCGCGCGTGGCGTGACCTCATCAGGTATCTCCAGGGCGCGGTCATCCGCGACGACGTCGCGCTCGCGGGCGGTGGCCAGTGAGGTCCGCGCTCGCATCGCTCGTCGTCGGGCTCGCGCTCGCCGGTGTCGCCTCGGCGGATCCCGCACCGAAGGCGTCGCCCAAGAGCGGCCTCGTCGAGCACTCGCGGCTCGAGGTCGCCCCCGGCGGCCAACCGATCAAGCAGCTGACGATCGAGAACCCGCTCGGCGACGTCAAGATCGAGGGCTACGACGGCCAGTCGATCCAGATCGAGACGCGCAAGCAGGCGCCCGACGAGGACGCGCTCGATCGCCTGCGGGTCTCGCTGATCCCGAACCCCGACGGCACGGTGCGGATCATGACCACCGCCGATGGCGGCAAGGAAGTGCGCCCGCTGTCGCGCGGCGCCGTGCGGATCGATCTCGTGATTCGCGCGCCACGCGATGCGCGGATCGATGCGGCGGTGAGCGCCGGCTCGCTCGAGGTCATCAACATGGACGCGGGCGGGGACCTCGACACCGCGTCGGGCCCGATCTCGGTGCGCAACGTCTCCGGCAGCGTGTCGACGCACAGCATGTCAGGCGCGACCTCGCTGACCCAGGTGTTCGGCTCGGTGGACGCGCAGACGCTGACCTCGGATCTCGATCTCGATACGATCGGCGGTGAGCGGCTGATCGCCTCTGCGAGCCACGGCAAGATCGCCGGCCGCCGCGTGCGGTCGCGCGATGTCGAGCTGACCACCGTCGACGGCAAGATCGTCCTCGAGGCCGAGGCGTCGCTGCGCGGCCGGATGGTGATCGCCAGCCTGCGCGGCGATGTCGACGTGAAGCTGCGTCGCCATGGCGTGGTCGTGGTCCGCGCGCGTGGCGCGAAGCTGAACCTCGGCTCGTCGATGGCGTCGGCCAAGGCGGCGAAGGACGGCTGGGTCGAGGGTCAGCTCGGCGGGTTCCAACCGTCAGCGCAGGCCTCGATCGTCGAGCTGCGGTCGCGCTACGGCATGGTCCAGTTCGCCGTCATCGAGTGATCGGATCGCGCGATCGGCTCGCCGGATCTTCCGAAGCGAGGTAGGCTGAGTGAGATGGATGACCCCGTGCCACCGCGTGTACGCGAGTACGCCGAGCAGGTCGTCACGTACGTCAAGCGCGCCCTCGGGGTCACCCTCGAGTACGACAGCAACACGCTACCGGTGCTCGATCATTACCTCCGCACCGTCGAGGAGACCGCCGGGACGGCCCAGCCCGCCACGCTCCAGCTCGTGATCGTCACCGCCGGCGCCTACTTCGGCGAGGTGGTGCGGCGTCAGCTCGGCGGCCGCTGGGAGCTCTCGGAGAAGGACATCGAGTGGCGCATGGTCTTGCCGACCGGCCTCAACTTCGCGCCGGCGGGATTCGTCGCCTCCGCGATCGCGCAGGCCGACCTCGACGACATCGACTCCGAGCTGGAGGCCCCGCCGCGGATGCGCCCGCACGTGCAACAGGCGCTGTCGCGGATGGGCGAGGTCTCGGTCGACGACTACTACTCGCTGTGCGGCCGGCTCGACACCCTCGAGCACATCCACGAGGTCCTCGTCGCCGTCGCCGCGCAGATGATGGGCAACGTCGAGGACGACGTTCCCGAGAGCGTCACCGACGAGCCGAGCGGCAGCGTTAACTAGCGCCTACGTGGTGTTCCATCCTTGTTCGCGGGGGTTGCCTCACGTTATGCCTTCCGGATGGCCAGGGGGACCACTCGCGCACCATCGCACAATGCCTATCGCGGCTCGATCGGGCGCACGCAGACCACGATGGTGCACGTCACCGGTCCGCGCGGCGATCTGATCTCGGCGCAGGTCCACACCACGATCGATGCGGTCAGTGATCCCGAGCTGGTCGAGCGGCTGCACGCCGAGGATCCGGCGCGCGCGCTGAACGTGGTGCGCGCCGAGGGCAACGAGCCCGTTCGCGTCACCGTTCCCGTCGTCTATCACGATCCCGCCGCCGAGCTGCTCGTGCTCGTGCTCGCCGATGCGCACCGCCACATCGAGCTCGACGAGCGCATCAAGCTGCTCGAGCGGTTGAAGGC
>JBBRED010000577.1:0-3438 GCA_038203335.1 Haliangiales bacterium
GTCGCGCGACTGCGTCCCACCTACATGGACGGCGATCACGAGTTCATCTCGGTCGCGGAGCTCGGCGGATTCCACGTGTCGGGCCCGTGTGCGACAACCGAGATCCTCCGCCGCTTCGGTCCTGGCTCCTACCGCGTGAGCGCGTTCGGCCTCGAACCATCGGGCATCCGCTGGGAAGTGCTCGTGGAAGGACTTCGCGATGGGTGACGGGCACGAGTTCGACGCCCTGTTCAGCCGCGTCGCATCGATCCTCGACCAGGCACGCACCACGATCGAGCGAACGATCAACGTCGCGATGGTCCAGGCGTACTGGCACATCGGCCGCGAGATCGTGGAGGTCGAGCAGGCCGGCAGTGACCGCGCCGGCTACGGCGACGAAGTGATCCGGCGGCTCTCGGCGCATCTGGCCCGCCTCTTCGGCAAGGGCTTCAGCATCAGCGGACTCCAGCGCATGCGGCGGTTTTACCGCCTGTTTCCAGGTGGTTCGGCAATTAGGTCGACACTGTTGACCGAATTGGGCGCGATCCGGTCATCGGCGTTGACCGAATCCGGGACCGACCAGCCGCGCTTCTCCGCGAGCATCGGCTGGTCGCACTACCTCGTCCTGATGCGGGTGACCAACGACCAAGCGCGAGCCTTCTACGAGATCGAAGCCGCACGCGAGGCATGGTCGGTCCGCGAGCTCGAACGCCAGATCGGCGCGTTCCTCTTCGAGCGCCTGGCGAAGAACAAGAGCCCGGAGGAGGTACTCGCGCTGGCTCGCGCCGGTCAGCAGGTCGCCAAGCCCGGCGACGTGATCAAGGATCCGTTCGTCCTGGAGTTCCTCGACCTTCAAGAACGCTCTCACCTCCAGGAACGCGACATCGAGCAGGCGATCATCGATCGCATCGAGGCTTTCCTGCTCGAGATGGGCAAGGGATTCACCTTCGTGGGACGGCAGAAGCGGCTCACCGTGGACGGCGACCACTTCTACGTCGACCTCGTCTTCTACAACCGCCTGCTGCGGTGCTTCGTCCTCGTTGATCTCAAGCTCGGGAAGCTCACGCACCAAGACCTCGGCCAGATGATGATGTACGTGAACTACTTCGACCGCACGCAGCGCGCAGAGCACGAGGCGAAGACGGTCGGCATTGTGCTCTGCTCCGAGGCGAACCAGGCGATGGTGAAGATCACGCTGCCCGAGGACAACGATCAGATCCGTGCCGCGACCTATCAGCTCTACCTACCAAGCGAGGAAGAGCTGCAGGCCGAGCTAACGAAGGAACGCGAGGAAGCGGAGCGAGTACTGCGGCTAACCGAGTCCTCCGACAACGACTAGCGACGCGAGGTAGTGCCTCACTTCCTCTTGCCTACCGCTTCGATCCGCCGGGTTTGCGCTGGGAGGTCTCGGTCGCGGACTTGGCTGACTCCTGAACATCGGTCGAGGTGTCGGCGAACAAGTGCCGGAAGTAACGGTCGCGCCCGTTCAGAAAGTCTCTCGTGATCTGAAAGTGCTCGGTTTCCTCGTACGCGACCGGAGCTATCCCCTCCGGGCCGAGTTGATAGATCACCGCATCTGGGTACGCCATGAGGATCGGCGAATGCGTTGCGATGATGAACTGCGTCCCCTGCGCCGCGAGCCGATGAATGATCGCGAGCAGCGACAGTTGCCGCTGCGGAGATAGCGCGGCCTCGGGCTCGTCGAGAATGTAGAGGCCGTTGTCGCCGAAGCGGTTCGAGGCGAGCGCCAGGAAGGACTCGCCATGTGACTGCTCGTGAAGAGACTTGCCGCCATGTGTATCAACCACGCCGAGCCGGTCGACCTCGGTGGCGACGTTGAAGAAGCTCTCCGCACGAAGGAAGTAGCCATCGCGCGGACGACGTACGCCACGGACGAGCCGAATGAACTTGTGCAGCTCCGACTCTGACCGGCGCGTGTGAAAGTTAAAGTTCCGCGAGCCGCCCTCGGCATTGAATCCGGCTGCGATCGCGATCGCCTCGACCAATGTGGACTTGCCGGATCCGTTGTCGCCCACGAAGAATGTGACCCGGGCGTCCAGCTTCAGCTCATGGAGCCGCTCGATCGCAGGAATCGAAAACGGATATTCCGAGAACCCGGGGACCTGATCGCGCACCAGGTAGATCGATCGGACGAGCTGGTCGTTCGCTGGATCAAGCAGGCGCGTCACTGTTCGAGTATGGCCTGCCCGGCAGGCAGTAGATCTTCGACCGCCAGTGCTCCTGGCTCGGGGCGTTCGGTTGGCGGCCACTGCACGAGGCTCACGAACCCACCCCGGCCGCGTGTGCCTCGTGAGAAGGGAACGCGGGACGCTGCCTGCTCCGGCTGTCGGTTAGCTCCACGCCGGAGCGGCAATCCACGACCAGCGTCGCAGCACGGTTGAGCGGTGACGAGCCGCCGCCGAAACCGTCTAACTATCGTGGAGGATAGGGGTGTCGAACCACTGACCCTCGGCGTGCAAAGAACTCGGGTCTTATCGCTTCTAGTACTTAGCCGTCCCATGTGGTGGTGACTAGATCCCGATTCGTCGTCGGAGGACCTTAGGCTTCGCGGTTGACCGTCTGGCCTGTCCATGTTCCTCTTGGTGACTAGTTGGTGACTAATTTGGCACGGCCTCGGGTCTAGTCACCACCCCGCCATGAACCTTCGGCTTACCGAGAAATCCCTCGACCGCGTTGCACTTCCAGCGGCGAAGGCGCAGGTCATCGTCTGGGATGAAGAGGTGCCCGGCTTCGGCGTCGTGGTCGGGCGGCGGCTGATGACGTTCATCGCGAACTACCGCGCGAACGGTGCGAAGCGGCGGCAGGTCATCGGGCGGCGTGGAGGGATCCGCGAGGACGGCACGACATGGACGGTCACCGCGGCGCGGCTGCGTGCGCGCGAGATCCTCGGCAAGGTTGCTGGTGGTGGAGACCCGAGCCTCGAGCTGCGGAAGCGCGAGGGCGGCCCTACCCTCTCCGATGCGTTCGATCTGCATGTCTCGCGGATGCGTGCGGACCGCGCGTCGGCTTCGAGCATCGCGACGATCACGCGCGAGCGCGACAAGTACCTGGCGAAGTGGATGGACCGGCCGCTAGAGACGATCGAACGGTCGCAGTGCCGCGAGCTCCACGAGCAGATGTCGAAGCAGCACGGGCCGTACCTGGCGAACCGCGTGATGCGGCACATCCGCGCGGCCTGTGTCGCCACCGGTCAGCGCGGGTACCAGAACCACCGACGTCACCGGTGACCAGGGACCCACCCGGTGGCGCGCGGACGGTTCTTCGCCTTGGCCGTGGTGCGCGTCGCCGCAGCCGACCGCGATCGCCAGTCGCGATCGTCGAGATGTCGAAGAAGGACGCGAGCCGCCGCCTCGTGCGGCGACCTGCGCTGGTCAGGTCGTGGCCTTGTTCGGTCGATACCCCTTTCCGTCCATGATGAAGCGCTCGGCGCGCTCGGTG
>JBBRED010000578.1:0-3431 GCA_038203335.1 Haliangiales bacterium
CGGGTCTCCGCCAAGGAGCTGCGCGAGCTGAAGATCGAACGCGCCGACTTTCACGGCGACTGGAACTACATGATCAAGCCGCGCGCGGCCTCACACTGATCGGATGACTTCCCCATTCGCGGGGCCTTAGGCCCCGCGAATGGGGAAGTCGATCGAGTCGCGTGATTCGGGGATCGACAGGATCGCGTCGACATGATCTACGTTCGAGGTGGACGCTGAGCGGTCAGTTCGCCAGAAGTGGCGCCTGCTGAAGGCGACGATGGACGAGCGCGCGCGGCGCCTGTGGGCTGGCACCGAAGCCGGTGAGCTCGGCTACGGTGGCGTTGCGGCGGTCGCCCGTGCGACGGGCATGGCGATCAGCACGGTGCGGAAGGGCCGTGACGAGGCACGCGCCGGTGCGAAGCCCGAGGATGTCGTCAAGGTTCGCCGCACTACCGGCAAACGCCCCTACGAGACCGCGCATCCCGAAGTGTGGCCGGCGCTCGAACGGCTCGTCGACCCGCTCACGCGTGGTGATCCCGAGTCGCCGCTGCGATGGACGTGCAAGAGCACGCACGTGCTGGCGGAAGAGTTGTCTGCGCAACACGGCATCTCGATCAGCGACAAGACGGTGGCCAAGTTGCTCCGTGACCACGGCTACAGTCTTCAGGCGCCGAACAAGGCGGTCGAGGGCACGCAGCATCCAGATCGAAACGCGCAGTTCGAGCACATCAACGCCAAGGCAAAGGCCTGTGTCGCCCGCGGCGTGCCGGTCATCTCCGTCGACACCAAGAAGAAGGAGTTGGTCGGCAACTTCAAGAACGCGGGTCGCGAGTGGCAGCCGACGGGCGAGCCTGAATTGGTCGACGTCCACGATTTTCCCAGCGACGCGCTCGGCAAGGCGATCCCGTACGGCGTGTACGACCTCGCTGCCAACGACGGCTTCGTGAGCGTCGGAGTCGACCACGACACGCCCGTGTTCGCGGTCACCTCGATCGAGGCCTGGTGGAAGCAGGTCGGGTCGAAGCGGTACCCCAACGCGCGCGAGATCTTCATCACGGCCGACGCCGGTGGCAGCAACAGCTACCGCTCGCACGTTTGGAAGCAACAGCTTCAGCGCGTCGCCGACAAGCTCGGCATCGCGATCCATGTCAGCCACTTCCCACCGGGGACGAGCAAGTGGAACAAGGTCGAGCATCGCCTGTTCTCGTTCATCTCGATCAACTGGCGCGGTCGACCTCTGCGGACGTACGAGACGATCGTCAACCTCATCGGCAACACGACCAACCGCGGCGGCCTGGTCGTGCGCGCGCGGCTCGATCGACGCCGCTATCCGATCGGCAAGCGGGTCTCCGCCAAGGAGCTGCGCGAGCTGAAGATCGAACGCGCCGACTTTCACGGCGACTGGAACTACATGATCAAGCCGCGCGCGGCCTCACACTGATCGGATGACTTCCCCATTCGCGGGGCCTAAGCTACCCAGCACTCCTCGATCCAGCGTGGACAACGACCGGGTCCCTAACTGCCGCACGCATCGGTGATCGGATAAGACCTACGCAGCGACGGTGGCAAGGTGGCGTTGAGCCGCGTAGGGACGACCAGGGTTCGGGTTGAGGCCCTCGCGCCAGAGCGCAGTTATGAAGCCTGGGAGAAAGCGACCGAGCTGACGGAGCGCGATGGCAGCGCCGATGAGCGCGAGGTTGGCGAGCAGCAGCGCGAAGACGCGATGCAGCGACGGCTCGCAGCGGGGACGCTCCGCTCGCATCGCAGCGCAGATAGCCTGGCTGAGCACGAGGCCGACGAGCGTTGCTGCGATGAAGAGGCGCACGATCACCGGCTTGCCGGAGGACAACTCGTCGAGGCGACCGACGGACTTGAGCGACCGGAAGAGGTTCTCCACGGTCCATCGCAGGCGATACATCGCCCCGACGACCTCGGCGGCCACCTGCTCCGGCAGGTTCGTCGCGAGCCAGATCCAGTCCGGGTTGCCCTGCTTGTTTTTTGCGACGGGGATGCCGACGACACGGAATGTGCGCTGCGCCCGAGCGACATTGAAGTCGGCGTCGACGTCAACCACGCCGTACACCGGCAGCGTGCGGACGAGCGGCTCATGCAAATGATGCTTCGCGAGCCCGCTGCGGATCGTTTTCACCATCGGCTCCGACGAGCTCTTCAGGCGGATCACGAAGAAACCAGCGCCGTCGGCGATCTGCGCGAAGAGGCTGTGGTCGCTGTAACCGCGATCGGCGAGCCACAGGACGCGACGGAGGTCATCGGGCAGAGAGAAAGCCTTGCGGTCGTGCTGCCTGGCATCGGTGACGTGCGCGACGAGCAAGAGGTCGTGCAGTACGCTGAGCGTGGCAGTGACCTTGAAGCCGCCGAGGTTCGCGTCCGTAGACGGGAACGCGGCAGCTGCGCGGGCGGGCAGCGTGACCCGACTGCCATCGACGGCGCGCACGTCGCGAACACGGAGGCCCAGCGTCCGGGCGATCTGCCGTCTCTGCACACGATTCGCGCGCGACAGGGTGTCGAGGAACATCTCCCAGGTGACCTCGTCGAGGCCCGGTCGGAGGCGCTCGTAGAAGCTGCTCTCCTCGGGCATGAAGCCCGTGAGCCGGTGGTACATCCGCCGCGCGGTCGCCACGCTCCGGTGCTCGTCGCCAGAGGCACACGCGACGACTGCGAGGACGACATCGAACGGGTGCAGTGCGCGCACGCGCTCGACGGCTCCGAGCTGCCTGGCTCGGGCGAGCACTCGTTCGCGATCGAAGAGGCGTGTGAACAGTGATCTCAGCGTGGTATCCAAGGGTGGGGCCTCCGGGTTGGCGGTGGGGCGGCTTCGCACCTGCACCCTGCCTCCTCGGTTGGCCCCGCTTCAAGTCCCCGTCGCTGTCATCTCTTATCCGATTGCCGATGGGTGTGCACCGGATCGAGGATAAAGGATTGTCGCTGGCTCACCGAATCATTTCGTCGTAGCGGGATCGCTCCTCGGTCGCCCCATTCAACGCGTGATGCGACGACGGCTCGCACGCGGGCAGATTGTCCCATCGACCCATGGCGCAGAGAACATATTCCCCTAATCTGCTGGTCCAATGATTCGTTGAATGATCAGGAATTTCATTCACATGGTTTGAACTGGAGCAGCTGGACCAGCTTTTGCTTGTCAGTTGGTCAAGATCGCAGCTCACAACCAAAGGGAGACCACCAGCATGAGCACCGTTCAGACCATCGATTTCGCCAAGGCGTACGATACGTTCCGGAGTGTTCCGCTCGGCCAGCTAGATCTGAACAAGCTTGGCGAAGCAACCCGAACCGTACCGGGGGCTGCCGGCATCGACGCGAACATGGTCAAGAGCTTCTTGCCGGTGCTCCACAAGATCGCCCACAATCTGTCTGCAGAGCAGTGGGCGACGTATTGCGAGACCAAGGAGCTCCCGCCGGTCCAGCTCTCC
>JBBRED010000579.1:0-3375 GCA_038203335.1 Haliangiales bacterium
GGTGGTCGTGGCAACGCGGTTCCCGCGCGATGCGGCGCGGCGGTTCGCGCGCGAGGTCGATGCGAGCGAGTGGACGCATCGGCTGCACGTCTACGGCATCGATCTTCGCCACACGCCGAGCGTGGAGGCGCTGTGCGCGCACCTGAACGAGACGCTGCCGCGGCTCGACGCGCTGATCAACAACGCGTGTCAGACCGTCCGCCGTCCGTCGGGCTGGTACGACCATGTCATCGGTCCCGAGCTGGCGCCGTTCGCGGAGCTGCCCGCGGGCGAGAAGACGATGCTCGAGCGCAACCGCTCGCTCGGCGAGGGCCTGGTGCGGAGCGCTGGCTCCGAGATCCATGCGACCGGTCTGTGGAAGAGCGCGGTGCTCTCGCAGGTGCCGTTGCTCGCCGAGGATCACGAGCGCGGCGATCATCTGTTCCCCGCGGGCAAGCTCGATCAGGATCTCCAGCAGGTCGACCTGCGAGATACGAACTCGTGGCGGCTGACGCTCGCCGAGGTGCCAACCGCGGAGCTGCTCGAGGTGCACCTGGTCAACGCGGTGGCGCCGTTCGTGCTGAACGCGCGACTGCGGCCGCTGCTCGCGAAGGTGCCGACCCGGGACGCGCACGTGGTCAACGTCTCCGCGATGGAGGGGCAGTTCTACCGCCGGTGGAAGACCGACAAGCACCCGCACACGAACATGGCAAAGGCCGCGCTCAACATGATGACGCGGACCAGCGCGATCGAGTACGTGCGCGACGGCATCCACATGAACAGCGTGGACACCGGCTGGGTCACCGACGAGGACCCGCAGCACCACGCCCAGCGGAAGACCAAGATTCACGGCTTCCACCCGCCGCTCGATATCGTCGATGGCGCGGCGCGGATCGTCGATCCCGTGTTCGACGGGGTGAACACCGGCACCCACCTGTGGGGCCTGTTCCTGAAGGACTACAAGCCTGCTCCATGGTGAAGCATCTGGGGTAGCGACCGGGCGTTTCAACTTGCGCCGGGACCGAGGGAGCCTCATCTCTGATCTCACCCGATGATTTCCTCTGGGAAGCCCGATCCGGTCTCTGCTAGGTTGGGTTGGTGACCGTAGGTCGGCCGACGCTGGATGTGAGCCTGTGGGGCGGTCAAGCCCGCGGCATCGTTCCGAACGCGCCGACCCTGATGATGAAGGCGGCGCGGCCGCTGCTGCCCGCCCGGATCGGCTCGGCGCGGGATCTGTTCCTCGGCGCCTACGCGAAGTTCGCCCCCGTGTGCCGCGCATTCGACGAGCCCGGCCTCGCGGTGATCGCGGTCGACGAAGCGACCGGTCAGCCCGCGGGGATCATCAAGCTGTGCGCGCGCGTGCAGCGCCCCGTGGCCGCGATCATCGGCCGCCACGATCGCTGCGACCTGTACCTCTCGGGCCGGGACTCGCTGTCGCTGCGCCAGATCGCCGTCGTCGTGGATCCGGTGAAGAGCTGGGAGCGCGGTGCGACGTCGATCAAGTATCGCGTGCTCGACCTCCGGACCACGGAGCCGATGGTCGACGAGGAAGGTCGCCCGCTGCGAGGCATCGCCGCCGAGGGACCCGCGATCCTCCGCTGCGCCGGCTACGTGTTGTTCATGCTCGTGCTCGGAGATCCGAGCGACTGGCCGGCGGATGCCGCCGATGCGTGGTCGATGCTGCCGGAGCGGATCTACCTCGACGAGCTCGATAACTGCGCCGCCGGCTCGCTGCCCAAGATCCGCCGCCCGCGGTTCGATGCACGCGAGACGTTCATCACGCGCACCAACGGCCCGCGCGATACGGCGATGCGCCTCGCGAAGGGCGATGGCGTGGGCACGCTCGAGATCTTCACGCCGCACCGCCAGCTCTCGATCGCTGTCGGCGCCGAGGCGCTCAAGGACGGGGTGCTGCTCGGCCGCTACGGCCGCTGCGATCTCACCGAGGCCGCGGGTGAGGACACCTCGCTCTCGCGCGTACACGCGCTGCTGATGCAGCTCGAGGATCGGCTGCTCCTCGTCGACACGGCGAGCAGCAACGGAACGTTCGAGCGCGGCGAGCGCGTGCGCGTCGTCGTGATCGATGCGGCCACCGAGCTCCGGCTCGGCAAGAAGACGTTCCTGCGCTGGCGCACGAGCTAGGGCCCCTGGTGGAAACCACCACTTTGGCCGTGTAATGGGGACGGTCCCGGCCGGACACCGATCTGGTCAAAACCACCTAGTTGCAGACCACCGCGTCGAACTCGCCGGTGACATCGTCGATGCCGAACGTCGCGGTGTACGTCGCATCGAGGCAGCTGCCCTCTGCGTGCAGGATCGACAGCGTGCCCGCGGTCGCCGTGGCGAAGTCCGTGGCGCCGTTCTTCTCGATCAGCGCGAGCACGTCATTCGTGGGGCAGTGGAACGTCTGCTCGCTGCCGATCGCGTAGATCGCGGCGACCGGCGGCGCGCAGAACAGGAACACCAGGTGCTTGCCGGTCGGGGAGAGCTCGCCGCACGCGCCGGCGACCTCGTCGAGCACCACCGCGTAGCCGGGGCCGGTGGGCTGGTTCGTCATCACCTGCTGCGCGCGCACGAACGGTCCGATGGACTCGTTCTTCACCATGCCCTCGGCGTCCGCGAAGCCCTCGGGCTTGCAGCTGTTCGCGTCGTAGCCGTCGTCGCCGCAGGCGCCGAGCGCGAGACTCACGGCGACGACCCCGGCGAACCGCATGCTCATCGATACCATGGCGATCAGAGATCCGGCGCCGCGCCGAGGCCGAGGAGCGCGCGGCCTGCGGCCGGGAGCACACGATCGGACACCATGCGGTGGCTGAGCACGGTCTCGAGGTCGCGCAGCGCGCGGTTGAGCGGGCTGCCGGTGCGAATGCCGGCGCCGCCGCCGAGGTGGAACGCGGCGCGGCCGATCGCGGCGCACTCCTCCGCGACCAGGCACGCCGCGATCCGCAGCTCCGCGCGGCCCTGCGCGTCGACCGGGCCGGCGCTCGCGCGTTCCTGCGCCCCGCGGGCGGCGGTGTCGAGATGGGCCCGCGCCGCGGTCAACCGGCCGACGAGCCGCGCATAGCTCGCGAGCGCCGCACCGGGCGGTGGCTCGGCACCGGGCTTCGGCGTGAGGCGCGTGGCGAGATGCTCGAGCGCGCCGCGCGCGATGCCGAGGCCGACCGCGGAGATGCCAAGAGCGAGCAGGCCGAACAGCGGCACCCGCGACAGCGTCCCCGCGGTCCACGGGGTGGCGCCGAACACGCTGCCGATCCGCGCGGCGGGCACGAACACGCCTTCGATCACCGCATCGTGACTGCCGGTGCCGGGAAGCCCGAGCGTGTCCCAGTTGTCGATGATCGTGACCTGATCGGCGGGCACGATGCAGACCACGTGCTTCGGCGGCGTGCCCATCAG
>JBBRED010000580.1:0-3369 GCA_038203335.1 Haliangiales bacterium
CACCGACTCGCAACGTCACCGCTCGCGCGACGAACGCGCGCAGCATCGAGTCACCGAGATTATTCTGCGCCGGGCGCACGAACCACACGCCGGGATCCCCGACCGGCCACGTGCTCGGATCGAGATCGCGCGTCCGCGCCAGCACGGTCTCGCGACCACGATCCCAGCGCACGACCTCGGTGGGGAACGTCGCCACGTACGGCCGCGTCACCGGCGGTTTGTGGGCACACCCCACCAGCACGGCGAGCACCGCGATCCAGCGCGACATGCGCCGAGCGTAGCGCGCTAGCGGGCGTGGCAGCCCTTCGGATCCCAGCAGCTGAGCTGCGGGCCGGCGTTCGGCGCCGCCGTGCGCTGGAAGAAGTACGGGATGGTCGCGGTCGTGAACGTCTTGCGCGCGGGGAACGCGACGGTCTCGATGGTCTCGCGGATGCAGCCATCGATCTGCTTCGCGAGCTTCGCGGCGAGGCCCGGAGTCTTGACGTCGAGCGACTCGACGGAGCCGTGGCGCGTCACGGAGAGCACGATCTCGAGCTGACCCGCGCCGCGGATCTCTGCGGTGCGATCGAGGTAGCAGTGCTCGATCTGCACCGAGAACGGCGCGAGCTGCGACGTGATGTCAGCGGGGGTGAGGGCGCGCGGCCTGGGGTCCGCGGCGGCGGTGGTGGCGAGGGCGGCGACGATTGCGAGGGCGAGGCGCATGGGGAGGGGAACTAGCAGCGGGTGTGCCACGCGCAAGTCCGCGAGACCTCAGGGCCGGGGATCCGGGAACCACGCCCGTCGTCTACCTGGATAGACACGCGGAAGCCCGACAGCCGGTTTGTCAAGCCGTCCGACAAGCCAGGCGCAACCTCGCGGAATCGAGAGGCCGCGCCGTGGGATCGAGATTTGCTCGGGAAGGAGACGATGCGCTCCGCCGATATGGTCGTCCTTGCCCAGCTCCACTCCGCGCTCGACAGCGTGGTCGAGACCGAGGCCGCTCTCGACGCGATCAAGGACGCGGGCTTCGTGCAACCCACGCTGCAACGACTCGAGAAGCTCGTGAGCGAGTCGCGGGAGCTATTGCGATCGTTGCTCGCACGACGTCCGGAGCTCGCGCGGTAGCGGCCCCCGGAGAGCAACACCGACGACGACGGACGCTCGCGTCGGTCGATGCTACGGTACGGCATGCGTAGTGCCCTGCTTGCCTTGCTCCTCGTAACCGCGTGCGGCGATGGCGGCTCCGATGGCCCGCGCCCGACCACGTTCGGCGGTGATCGCCCGGTGGATCTCAAGGCGCCCGCGACGCTGACTCCGGGCAAGCAGTACCCGCTCGTCGTGGTGCTCCACGGGTACGGCGCGAGCGGCTTCGTGCAGTCGGCATTCTTCAACACCACCATGCTGCCGGGAATGGACGCCGCGCTCGTGCTCGCACCCGACGGCACCATCGATTCGGGCGGCAAGCAGTTCTGGAATGCCGATGCGGCGTGCTGCGACTTCGACGGCCAGCATCCCGACGACGTCGGCTACATCGGCAAGCTGATCGATGACGTGATGGACACCTGGCCCGTGGATCCCGATCAGGTCTTCATCGTGGGCCACTCGAACGGCGGCTTCATGGCGTACCGCATGGCGTGCGAGCGCGCCGACGTGATCGCCGCGATCGCGCCGCTCGCCGGCCTCGCCTCCTCCGATCCTGCGATGTGCAAGCCGTCGCGCGCGGTCAGCGTGCTGCACATGCACGGCACCGCGGACGACACCGTGCCGTTCGGCCCGACCTCCGCGATCGGCACCGTTGGAGCGCTCGGCAGCGTGGCGCAGTGGGCCGACAAGAATGGATGCGGCGCCACGCGTACGCCAGCCGGGGATCTCGACATCGTCCCTGCGCTCGCCGGCGCCGAGACTCATCGCTCGACCGAGGTTGGCTGCCCCGCCGACGGCGCCGTCGAGCTCTGGGCGATCGAAGGCGCCGGGCATATCCCGGTGTTCGGCGCGACGTTCCTTCCCACGCTGATGCAGTGGTTCACCGACCATCGTCGTTCGTGATTGGCCAAGCGGCCACGGCATGTTATCGATCCTCCACCATGTGGTACCTGGGCACTGTCCCGCACCAGCCTGACGTCGCGGACTGAAGACGCCGTGTTCGCCGTTTTCCTTCTGTGACCTTCAGTCTTCGCGAGGCTCCCATGGACACCCAGCTCAAACTGCTCGGCAATCAGCCGCCCGAGCTCCAACCGATCAAGCACATCAAGCCGCCGGTCGATCCGTCGACCCTGTTCCACCGTCACCTGCTCGACGGCCCGTTCTGGCAGAAGATTCCCGCCTACCGGCTCGTCGACGAGGCCACGTTCCTCGACCACACCTGGCAGGCGAAGAACTCGATCACGAACCCCGCGAAGCTGCTACAGGCGGTCCAGGATCTGGTTCCGCAGAGCTTCTACGAGGATGTCTCGCAGGGTTTCTCGCACGCGCCGATGTCGATCCGCGTGTCGCCGTACCTCCTGTCGTTGATCGACTGGTCGAACGCGTACACCGATCCACTGCGCCGCCAGTTCGTGCCGGTCGCCTCGCGCCTCCTGCCCGATCATCCGAAGCTCACGTTCGACTCGCTGCACGAGCAGGCCGATGCGCCGGTCCCCGGCCTGACGCACCGCTATCCCGACAAGGCGCTGTTCCTCGCGCTCGACACCTGCCCGGTCTACTGCCGGTTCTGCACGCGTAGCTACGCGGTCGGCGTCGATACCGACGAGGTGGAGAAGGTCTCGCTCAAGGCCACCGAGGAGCGGTGGGAGCGCGCGTTCCGCTACATCTCCGAGCGCCCCGAGCTCGAGGACATCGTCGTCTCCGGCGGTGACAGCTATCAGCTCAAGGCGCGCCAGATCACGCTGATCGGCAACAAGCTCCTCGAGCTACCGAACATCCGCCGCATCCGGTTCGCGACCAAGGGTCCGGCCGTGATGCCGATGAAGCTGATCACGGATCACGAGTGGCTCGATGCGCTGACCGCCGTGGTCGAGCGCGGCCGCAAGCTTCACAAGGAAGTCGTGCTCCACACGCACTTCAACCACCCGAACGAGATCACCGCGATCACGAAGCGGGCTCTCGATGGCGTGTTCGAGCGCGGCATCATCACGCGCAACCAGAGCGTCCTGCAGCGCGGCGTCAACGATGGCATCGCGACCATGCAGCTCCTGGTCAAGCGCCTCGGGCACTGCCAGGTCCAGCCGTACTACGTCTACGTCCACGACCTCGTGAAGGGCGTCGAGGATCTGCGCACCACGCTGCAGACGGCGCTCGACATCGAGAAGGCCGTGCGCGGTGTGACCGCCGGCTTCCACACCCCCACGTTCGTCGTCGACGCGCCGGGCGGCGGTGGCAAGCGCGTCGCCC
>JBBRED010000581.1:0-3316 GCA_038203335.1 Haliangiales bacterium
CGCTATCGGCGAACACGCCGAACGGCTCCTCGGGGATGCTCGACAGGTCGGCGTCGTTGTGCACGTACGTCAGGCGATGGTCGTCATCGCACAGCGCGTTGCTCTCGCCGCTCGAGTTGCACGTCAGCTTGCCGCCGGTGAAGTCGACCCAGGTGATCGAGGGATCGCCGCGGGTCGGGATGACGAGGCGAAGGTCGCCGTTGCGGAGATCCTGGACCGCGACATCGGTCGCGAAGTTGCCGATCCGCACGCCGGCGTCGGCGCGCAGGAACGGCGAGACCGGGCAGTTCAAGGTCTCGGCGTGATCGAGATCCTTCGTGCAGTTCGCGGGCAGGGAATTCGGGTTGCTGATCCAGTCGCCGACGATCGTGTCGACGGTGTCGAGCTCGAGCACGTTGATCGTGCCCGAGTCGTAGCGAAGCTCGGAGTTGCCGTTCGCGATGAACGCGACGGTCTCGTTCGGCGCCATCGCGAGCCCGGTCGGGAAGAAGATCTCGTCCGACGGCGGGCGAACATCCTCGGCGGACGCCGTGCAGGCCGCGATCAGGCCACAGCACAGCAGACCGGACGTCCTCATGAGTGACCGCTTCGACCGGTCCCGGGGGAGTTGGGTTGCCTGGGATGACTGCATGATTTCCGTCACTTTTCTGCCTTGTCCGCGAGGGCGGCCCGGGCCGCGGCGACCCGCGCGATCGGCACCCGGAACGGGGAGCACGAGACGTAGTCGAAGCCGGCGCGGTGGCAGAACTCGACCGAGCTGGGCTCACCGCCGTGCTCGCCGCAGATGCCGACCTTGAGGCCGGGCCGGGTCGCCCGCCCGCCGCGGACGCCGAGCTCGATCAGCGCCCCGACGCCGTCGACATCGAGGACCGCGAACGGGTCGACCTGGAGCACGCCGGACTCGATGTACGCGGGCAGGAACCGGCCGGCATCGTCGCGCGACAGGCCAAACGTGGTCTGGGTCAGGTCGTTGGTACCGAACGAGAAGAAGTCCGCGTGCTCTGCGATCCGGTCCGCGACCACGCAGGCGCGCGGCAGCTCGATCATCGTGCCGATCGTGTAGGGAATCTTCGCGGCACCGATCGCCTGGTCGAACGCCTTGGTCACGAGCGCGCGGAGCCGGCGCAGCTCCTCGGGCACCATGACGAGCGGGATCATGATCTCGGGATGGACCGCGATCCCCGCCGCCGCGACCTCGGCCGCCGCCTCGCCAATCGCTTGGACCTGGATCTCGTAGATCTCGGGATACGTGATCGCGAGCCGGCAGCCGCGATGCCCGAGCATCGGGTTCGCCTCGGTCAGCTCGGCGACCTTCGCCGTGATCACGGTGGACGCGACGCCCATGTCGGCCGCGACCTCGTCGATGTCCTTCTGCACGTGCGGGAGGAACTCGTGGAGCGGCGGATCGAGCAGGCGGATCGTAACTGGCAGCCCGTCCATCACCCGGAACAGCTCGGCGAAGTCCCCGCGCTGCATCGGGAGGATCTTCGCGAGCGCGGTGCGGCGGCCAGCCTCGTCGGCGGCGAGGATCATCTCGCGCACGGCGAGGATCCGCTCGGGCTGGAAGAACATGTGCTCGGTGCGGCACAGCCCGATGCCCTCGGCGCCGAAGCTCCGCGCCGTGCGAGCGTCGGTCGGCGTGTCGGCGTTGGTGCGGACCTTCATCGTGCGAAACGTATCGACCCACTGCATCAGGGTGCCGAGCTCGCTCCCGAGCTGCGCCGGCACCAGCGGTGCGCTGCCGAGGAACACCTCGCCGGTCGAGCCGTCGAGCGTGATCAGGTCGCCTTCCTTGAGCCGGAGCTCCTTGCCACCACCGACGAACATCGCCGTCTTCTTCGGCGCATCGACGCGGAGCGAGGTGCAGGCGGTGACGCAGCACTTGCCCATGCCGCGTGCGACCACGGCCGAGTGGCTGGTCATACCGCCGCGCGCGGTGAGGATGCCGACCGCGGCCTTCATGCCGTGGATGTCCTCGGGGCTGGTATCCGTGCGGACCAGGATCACGCGCTCGCCCCGGTTCGCCCACTCCTCGGCAGCGCTCGCGGTGAACACGACCTTGCCGATCGCCGCGCCAGGCGATGCGGGCAGGCCCTTGCCGACCGACGGCGGACGCGCCTTGGGATCGATCGTGGGATGCAGGACCTCGTCGAGCTTCGCGGGATCGATGCGGAGGACCGCTTCCTTCTGGGTCAGCTTGCCCTCGGCGACCAGGTCGACCGCGACCTTGACCATCGCCTTGCCCGTGCGCTTGCCGCTGCGGGTCTGGAGCATGAACAGCTGCCCCTTCTGGATGGTGAACTCGAGATCCTGCATGTCGCGGAAGTGATCCTCGAGCAACTGCGCGACGCGCACCAGCTCGGCATGCGCCTCGGGCAGTGTGCGTGCGAGCTGCGAGATCGGCTCGGGCGTGCGAATGCCGGCGACCACGTCCTCGCCCTGGGCGTTGGTCAAGAACTCGCCGTACAGCTCGGCGGTGCCGGTCGCGGGATTTCGCGTGAAGGCAACGCCGGTCGCGCAGTCATCGCCGAGGTTGCCGAACACCATCGCCTGCACGTTGACCGCGGTGCCCATCGCGGCGGAGATGCCGTTGAGCTTGCGGTAGTAGTCCGCGCGCGGGTTGTTCCACGACTGGAACACGGCTCCGATCGCGCCCCATAGCTGCGTCTTCACGTCATCGGGGAACGGGGTCTTGGTGACCTCGAGGATCTTCGCCTTGAACCGCGCGACCGCATCCTTGAGCGCCGCCTCGGTCAGGTCCTGATCCCGGTTCGCCTTGTGCGTGCGCTTGACGTCGTCGAGGATCTCGTCGAACGACTCGGACTCGGAGTCCGAGCCGGCGGTCACGCCCATCACGACCTCGCCGTACATCGCGACGAACCGGCGATAGCAGTCCCACGCGAACCTCGCGTTGCCCGAGAGCGTCGCGAGCGCGGTGACCGTGGCGTCGTTGAGGCCCAGGTTCAGGATCGTGTCCATCATCCCGGGCATCGATGCCGGCGCACCCGAGCGCACGCTGACCAGCAGCGGCTGCGCGGGATCGCCGAACGTGGCCTTCGTGAGCTGCTCGATCTTCGCGAGCGCCTCGTCGACCTCGCCAGCTAGCTCCGCGGGATACACGCCGACGCCGTTCGCCATCACGAAGCGGCAGACCTCGGTCGTGATCGTGAAGCCGGGAGGAACCGGGAGGCCGAGCGATGCCATCTCCGCGAGGTTCGCGCCCTTGCCGCCGAGCAGCGCCTTGTCCTTGGCTCGACCCTCGGCCGAGCCGCCGCCGAATTGCCTGACGTGCTTCATGCCGCACCTGCGAGGAGGC
>JBBRED010000582.1:0-3288 GCA_038203335.1 Haliangiales bacterium
CTGTCGCGCCGACGTCGCCGGTACGGCGCCGAACCAGGCCCGCTCTCGCTTTGGGATGTCGCCGTGATGGATGACCACACCAGGCGGGACGCGCAGCCGTCGCTTCTGCCACGACGATGGAAGAGAGAGGTGGGCCTTGGCGGGGAGCACGTCGGAGAGTCCGTGCAGCGCGAGCGCTGTCTGACGCGCAAGATTTGCCGACGCGCGGACGACGTTCGCGCGTGACATCCGACGGCGACCAGCGAAACACTATGGGCGTGACCCTGGCGCTTCGCCCCAGCTTCGCGGTCGACCTCCCGATTCCGAGTCGGCAGGCGATCGAACGCCTTCACGCGCAGCTGGCCGCCGGCGCGCAGCAAGTGCGGCGCGCGCGTGTGCCGGGTGGTGGCCGCGAGGTCTCCGGTCGCGACCGCGATCACCTCGTGCTGACCGTCCCCGCGTCCCAGCAGCGCGTTTGGTCTCCGTGGCTCACGATCGACATCACCCCGGGCGAAGGTGGGACGCACTTGTTCGCGCGGTTCAGCCCGCACCCGTCCGTGTGGACCGGCTTCGCTTTCGGCTACCTGACCTTCGGCATCGTGCTCATGTTCTCGCTCATCTTCGCGGGCGCGCATGCCATGGTCGGGCGTGAGCTGTGGCCGCTCGTGCTCTCCGCCGGAGCGCTGCTCGTGCTCGGCGCGATGTGGTGGGCCGCGCGCCTGGGTCAGCGACTAGCGCGCGGACAGATGGACACCCTCCGCCACGAGCTCGAACGGGCGATCGAGGTATGCCGCGCCGCGAGCGACCCTCCGGAACCTCGTCGGTAGGAAACTACCTTGCTCGGTGTTGGACCCACCCGACCAAGGCCTCGCACTCGGTCTCGACCGCGCTCGAACCGTGGCCACCTTGTGACGCGATGATCCACTGCTTGTCGCGAGCGTCAACGATGGCGGCGAACAGCTCCGCCGTGCCTTCGCGGTCGACGAGCCCATCGTTCGCCCCTTCGACAACCAGCACCGAGGCGCGCAGCCTTCTCGCGTTGTCGATTGCGCCGACCGCGCTGTCGGCGCGTCGTTTGCGCAGTGCATTCAGCGCGCCTCCTCGGCGCCGATCTGCATGAAGCGTGTGCGATCGGCAAGGTTCGCGAACTCGACCGTGAACCAGGCTGGCGGCGGGGCGCCGTTGTAGATACGCACCTCGTCGATCGTCCCCTGGAACGGATAGCTGAGCGATCCGAGCTCGAGCTCGCGGCCGGGACCTGCGATCGAACCGAAGGTCGGGGCGAGGGGCCTCGACGCCGTCGCGATAGGTCCGGAACGCAAGCGCCTCCCGGTCGACCGATGACAGGTTGTGGCGCGACCGAGACCACGAGGTTTGTCCCGGAGCCGTTGCTCAGCTCCGCCTGCCATTCCGCGGTACCGAGAAGCAAGGAGTAGCCCTCGTTGGTCGTGGACGAGCCGCCCCGATAAAACGGGCTGTCGTAGCTACCAACCGTCTGGGCGATCCGGACCCAGATCGAGTAGCCGAACGAGACGGTCCCGAAGTCGAGGTCCGTCGAAGCGACCGCAAGCCTGTCGATCGGCAAGAGGTCGCGCGCGTACCCCGCGATGCCGGTCGCGCGCGCCGGAGCGGTCGCACCGGAAGGGGTGGTGGGCGTTGGTCGTGCTGTCGTGTTCGGTCGCCGTGGTGCCAGATAGATGCCAGACGACGGCGCACGTCGACGGCCAGGTCGCGATCGGGAGCGATGCTCGGGATGGCCCACCGTAGTAGAGCGACAGCTCGGTGGATGCTTGCCCGGAGAGAGCGGGGATCCGGACCCAGGCGTCGAGGGCCCCCGACGTTGGGTCGTAGTTGACGATCTCGTAGTCGAGGAGCGTGTCGTCGTCCGCGGTGAACACGAGGTCCGTACCATCGACCTGCGCCCTGGACCTCAGCTCGGGGTCGGCCACCGTGGCGACGCTGATCGGCACGTCGACGAGGTCGGTCGCGACGTTCGGCGTGATCGTGATCCGCTTGCGGAACGCGTAGTCGTCCAGCCACGGTTTGCTGTCATCGCGCTCGAATCCGAACACGACATTGCACCCGGCGGTACCGACCGGCGTGACCGGGGATCATCGACCTGCCCCCGATCAGCGAGGCTAATCCGCCGCGGTCACGGTCACGTCATCCCTCGCCGCAGTCCGGGCCCAGATCGATCGCGAGAATCTGGCGCGTGCGGATCAGCGCGCGCGGCGTCACCTGTGATGGTTGCCGGCGTTCGATCGCCGGACTCGAGCACGAGCAGGAACCAGTTCGGATCTTCGGCATCGCACTCGCCGGTGTCGCGCAGCCGGCACAACAGGTGACCTTGCGACGCCGTGTCGTCGTGCGTGCACGCAGCTCGGTGTGTTGCGGCCGAGCGCGAAGCCCGCCGGTAGGCGCAGTCGGGGCAGCTCGACGACGTGCTCGGGGACAACCGATGAAGGACAGCGGAAGAGCCCATCCACGCGTGGTGTCATCGCCACATCATACGGACATCTTCCGGTGCGCTCACCTTGAGATGAGGTGCAGCGCATTGGGCTAGCCACCGTCGAAGACCATCAACACCGCCGGCCCGTCACTGCCGTGCGCCAGCTGTCGACGGCGTAATTCGGTGCGTAGGCGAACGAGCGTCCTTCGAATGAGAATCGGCATGGCCATGAGCTCGTCGCCGAGGTCTTCATCGAGTAGCGCGAGCTGCTCGACAGGATCATCCCACCAGCGCACCACCTCGGGCACGAGCAGCCACTCAGTTCAACGAAGTTTCTGTGACCGCATCGTGACTCCTTCGGAGCGTATCCGGGTGTCCACGAAACCGGGGTAACTTCAGGTTCGCGGGGTCAGCGGTAACGACGGTAGACAGATCATCTCCTGCACGCGGCACGTCGCTGCGCGAGCCGCGTCGCAAGTCGTGAGCTTTGCAGAGCACATGCGGCGGCATGTCAGCTGCAATGGGTGTTGCTCGCATTCATTCACAACCCGCAACAGGAGGCACTCATGTCCACGATCGCTCTTCCGTTCATGACCATCGACATCGACATTCTCGACGACGTTACCGGTGGTGCGGCACTGCCGGGCGCGACCGCCGCGCCCGGCGCCAAGAGTCGGGCGAGCTGGAAGGACGTGTGGGACACCGCCAAGACCGGCGCCGAGCACGGCGCCGCGGTGGGGACCGCGGCCGGCACCACCGTTGGCTCGCTCCTCGGTGCCGGCGCCGCTGGCGTCGCGACCGATGGCCTCGGCACCGTGCCCGGCTGGATCGTCGGCGGAGCCGCGGGCGGCGGCATCGGC
>JBBRED010000583.1:0-3273 GCA_038203335.1 Haliangiales bacterium
CGGCTGTCTATCGGCCCGGCGCGCGAGCGTCGGGCCTTCGTGTTTTCATGAGCACCAAACGCCTCGACGATCGCAGCACGCGCCACGATCGCTTTCACCAGAAAGCGAAGAAGGAGGGCTTCCTCGCGCGCGCCGTCTACAAGCTCCAGGAGATCGACGAGAAGCATCACATCTTCGACGGCGGTCACCGCGTGCTCGACCTCGGCTGCGCGCCGGGCTCGTGGCTGCAGTACGCGAATCAGACCATCGGCGAGCGCGCGGTGCTGGTCGGTCTCGATCGCGCCCCACTCGATCGCCCGCCGACCGGCGCGCGGATCCTCGTCGGCGATGTGCTGACGATCGACGTCAAGCAGCTGCTCGGCGACCTGCCCGCGTTCGACATCGTCCTCTCCGACATGGCGCCTGATACCAGCGGCGTGCGCAGCATGGACCAGGCGCGCAGCGAGGCCCTGTTCGAGCGCGCGCTCGAGATCGCGACCCTCGTGCTCGCGCCCGGCGGCAACTTCGTCGGCAAGCTGTTCCAGGGCCCGGACTTCAAGAAGCTCGGCGACGCGGTGCGCGCCCGGTTCGCGAGCGGCAAGACCGCGAAGCCCGCATCGAGCCGCCAGATCTCGATCGAGCAGTACGTGATCGGCAAGGGCTTCCGCGGCCAGGCGGCGATCGCGCCATGAGCGCCCCTGCCCGCGCGGTCGCTTCGCCGGTCCGCATCGTCCTCGATCGCCTCGAGGATCTGAACCCGCGCAAGATCCAGCAGGCGATCGACATCCTCCACCGCGGCGGCGTCGCCGCGTATCCCACCGATTCGATCTACGCACTCGGCTGCGCGATCGAGTCGCGCGAAGGCATCGAGAAGATCTTCCGCGCGAAGCAGATGCACAAGAACCAGCGGCTCGCGCTGATCTGCCCGGACCTCTCGACGGCATCGCAGTTCGGACAGTTCTCGAACACCGCGTTCAAGCTCGCGCAGAAGATCTTCCCCGGGCCGTACACGCTCGTCGTGCCCGCCACGCACGATGTCCCTCGGACGCTGACGCACCACAAGCGCCGCACCGTGGGCATCCGGATCACGAGCCATCCGATCGCGCAGGCGCTCGCCGCGGGTCTCGGCCGACCGCTGCTGACCACGAGCGCGATCGCGCCCGGTGCCGAGGACGGCGAAGCATGCCGCGATGCCGAGGAGGTCCTCGAGGCGTTCGGGCGGTTCATCGATGTGGTGATCGACAGCGAACAGACGCCGGCGTCTCCGTCCACCGTGCTCGAGGTCGAGCAGGACGTGATCACGGTGATCCGCGAGGGCCAAGGCCCGCTCGACGGGTTGATCTAGCTCCGGCTAACGAACGACCTGGACGACCTTCGCCGCGTCGGCCGGCCAGGCCTCCTTGGCGAGCCACGGATCGAAGCCGGCTTCCTTGATCGCGACGAGCATCGGCTTTGTCACGGCCTTCGGGTCCCCGAGCGTCTTGTCGTACGAGACGAAGATGCTCTCGGTCGAGACATCGAAGCCGAGCTCGTAGACAGCGGGAATCTCGGCGAGCGCCATGCGGACCTTCATCGGGCAGGTCTCCTCGCAGTACATCCCGAGCGCCTTGATCGTGACCTGGGCGAGCGCGGCGGGACGCGGGCGCGCGTCAGGCGTGCGTGCGATCGCGGGCTTCGCCGGAGCGGCGGGCTCGTCCTTCGTGCACGCGCCGCCGAGTGACAACGCGAGCAGCGCGATGAGCGCCGCGCGGGTCATCGGCCGCGACCGCGCTTCTTCGGCGGCGGCGCCTTGATCGGAGCTTCGGCGGGCGGCGTGCCCGGAGCGCCCTGCGGCGGCGGCTCGCCGAGACCGAGCTCCTTGGGCAGCTTCGGATCGATCAGCGCGGCGACACGCGCCAGCTCGGACTCCGGCTCGATCTTGCCCTTGAGCGTGGGCAGCGCGGCCTTCGCTGCTTCCTTGTCCTTCGCGGTGGTCTTCTTCGAGAGGATGGTCGCCTCGATCTTCGTGAGCTGCAGCATCGGCGTGATGGCGGCCGTCTCGTTGAAGATCGGGTTCAACAGGTCGAGCGCGCGGTCGGGCTCGTTGTTGCGGAGCACGATGCGCGCCTGCAGACCAAGCGTCGGGAAGTAGCCGGAGTTCAGCTTGAGCGCCTCGTCGAGCTGCTTGCCGGCGCCGGCGATGTCATTCGCATCGAGCAGCAGCTCGGCGAGCGCGGTGTGCGTGCGGTACGCGAGCGGGTTCGGCGAGGTCTCGTTGACGTCGGCGAGCGCCTGCTCCAGCTGGCCCTGCGCGCCCTTCGCGTCGCCGGTGGCGAGCAGCGCCATGCCGTACGCGTGGCGTCCGAGCTTGCTCTTCGCGCGGCGCGCGAGCTTCTCGAGCGCATCGGCGGCGGCGGTGCGCTCCTTGCCCTCGGACGCCATCATGCGCGCCTGCTCGCGCAGGATCGCGGCCTCGACGTTCTCCGGTGCCATCTTCAGCACCTCGTCGGCCTCGCCCATCGCTTCCTTTGCCTTGCCCAGATCGATGAGGGCGTAAACGCGCAGGAGGCGGGGCCGAATTCCCTCGATCTTCGAGGCTTGGTCGAGCGCCTTCTCGGGCAGGCCCGAGGCGAGGAGGAGCGCTGCATCGACCAGCGACACGGTCGGATCGTCTTCGGCCTTGCTCTTGCCGAACCACGCGATGCGCGCACGGGCCTTCGCGGTCTCCGCGAGGTTGCCGCCGCTGTAGTACGCCCACGCGACGCGCGCCCAGAACCGCGGCTCGTTCGGCGGCTTGAGCGCCGTCGCCTTGCGCAGGGCCTCGGCCGCCTTCGGATAGTCCTCGATGCCGATGTTCGCGAGCGCCATCGCGAGATTGCGATACGCGCCGACGCGCGGTCCGATGTTCGTCGACAGCTTCACCGACAGCTCGTCGATCGCCTCGTTGACCTGCACCGATGCCTCGGCGCGCCCGAGCGAGCGACCGGCGATCGCGAGCGGGTGGTCCTTCAGCTTCGCGGTGGCCTTGTCGTAGAGCTTCAGCGCGTCGTCGAGCTGACCATCGTCCACCATCAGGTCGGCGGTGTCGATCATCGCGACGACGAGGCCATCATCACCATCGGCCGCCGCCTTCATCAGCGCCTTCGCCGCCTTGCGCTCACCACCGGCGAGCTCGGCGCGGGCCTTCAGCCACTGGGCCCACTTGTCGTTCGGGTTCTTCGCGATCCACTCGTCGAGCGTCTTGAGCGTCTCGGCGAGCGTGGACTTGCTGGTGCCGGCGACCGCCTGCGCGTTGCCGTCGCCGGTGCCGAGGGT
>JBBRED010000584.1:0-3252 GCA_038203335.1 Haliangiales bacterium
CACCGTCACCGCCAGTTCGGCGGCCGTGAGCCGCTGCACCAGTACCCAACCGACATCCTCCGGCTGTGGCCGCATCGCACGACGTGCGCGGGTCAGTGCGGTATCGAACCGGGTCTCCTGGGCATCGAGCATGGCCGTGAGTCGTTCGGCCTCGAGCTGATGAACAGGCGTGGAGCTGGTCGCGAGTCGCTCCGCAACGCGACGAGCGTCACCCCGCCGCCCGCTGGCGAGCAGGCTCGCGACGCGCGCCGCGGCGACCTGCGTGTTGAACGGCGCGAGCTGGTACGCGCGCTCCGTCAGCGCGCCGGCGGGATCCGCCGCGGTCCACCAGCCGTACGGATGCCACGGCCTCCAGGCCTGGACCGCGGTGGCGACGGCGGGAAGGGATGGGGTCTGGAACGACATCGCCATCAACTGTTCCCACGGCGCGCACCACTCGCCGATCGGGTTCTTCGGCTCCGCCTCGACGGCGCGGAGCGACCAGGCACGCGCCTCCGCTGGGGCCTGATTCTCCCAGAGGCATGACACCGTGGTGGCGATCATCGAGCGCTCCCAACCGTTCGACGATCGCTGGTAGGCCTGGATCAGCGCGTCGCGTTCCTCGGGAACATCTCGTCGCTCGACCATGTGACGGATCCGCGCACGCACCGCCTGCTCACCCACGGTGGTCGCGGCCGCCGACAGCTCGACGGGCTGTGGGCGCGTGCCCGACGTGAACGCGCACTCGTAGCGTGCGAACTGGATCCGCGGGGACATGCCGAGTGCCGGCGACCTGAAGGCCTCGCATGCCTGGCCGACCTGCCCTGCATTGAGCGCGAACGCCAGGCTCAGATCGAGCAGATCGAGCTGGGTCTGGAGGTTGGCGGCGCCGGCAAACGCCGAGACGATCGGATCGGCGATCGCCGCCCACGGCAGCGCGCTCGTACCGATCATCGGGCGCATCGCAGCGCGTACTGCGTCGACGAGTGCGACGCCCTCGCCGCGATGGCGCGCGATCAGGTCGCCGCTGGGGGAGCGCAACGCGAGGTCGACCTGAAACCCGGCGGCGGTGGCGGTCACGCGTCCATCGACGTAGGCGTCGGCGAGCCGCGCCGCGACGAGGCTCCGCGTGCGCGCCGCCGCGCCGGCGAACGGTTCGACGGGGAAGCTCTCGCTCGGAGCAGCCGGCAACGCGAGCAGCTCGGCGGGAAGCCGCGTTCGATCCGGACGCCCGCCGAGCACCACGCGCGCGCGCTCGCAGACGAGCGAGCCGGCGGCAGCACCGAGCCACCCGTCACGGTCGGGATTGTCGACCTCGAGGATGGGGCAAGCCACGGTCGTGTCCTCGCCCGAGAGCAGTGCCCCGCGCACCGGATCGCCGCTGGTCGTGTCGCGGACGAGTAGCGCGACGCCACCGGCGCCTGCCGCGACCACGAGGCCGAGTCCGAGCACCCATCGGGTGCGCCGCCCGGGAACGTCGCCGAGTGACGTCGCCTCGACGGTGGCCTCCGCGGTCGAGGGTCGAGGAGCCTCGACGGGCGGATCGGAATCCGCGGACCACGCGTCCTCGTCCACGAGCGCGGGCGGGAAGCCCGCTGGCAGGGCGACGTCGAGGACGGCGGCGAGCTCGTGCACCGCGGCGGTCGCAGATCCGAACCGACGCTCGGGCACCACGGCCGTGGTCCGCGCGAACCACCGATCGAACGAAGCCGGCAGCTCGGTACCGTCCGCGCGCGCACGCACCGAGGCCGCGTCCACGGGCCCGCGAACCGCGATCAACCCGAACGCGATCGGATCGAGCTCGTCCGCCTCGCTCCAGTAGCTCCGGCCGACGAGCAGCGTGAACGCGATGAGCCCCAGCGCATGAACGTCGGTCGCCGGGCCGACGCCACGACCGCGCAGCTGCTCCGGCGCCATGTACGTGGGCGTTCCGGCGGTACCTGTCGTGCTGTCGGTTCCGGAGACGATCTTGGCGATGCCCAGATCGAGGACCTTGATCCGCGGCGCTTCACCGTCGTGCGCGTGCAGGAACAGATTGGCGGGCTTGAGATCGCGATGGACCACGCCGCGCTGATGCATGCGATCGAGCGCGAGCGCGAGCTGACCGAGGTGATCGACGACCTCGCTCGCGGGTCGCGGCCCGAGCCTCGTCAGGCGCTGGGCCAGGTTCTCGCCGACCAGCCGCTCCATCACCAGGAACAACTGATCGGTCTCCGGGTCGAGGCCGGCATCGACCACGTCGACGAGATACGGGCTCTCGATGCGGCCGCCGAGCCGCGCCTCGAGCGCGAACCGATCGCGAAGGTGCGACTGCTCCGCGACGTGGCCGTGCAACACCTTGAGCGCGCGCTTCCGCTGGAGCTGCTGGTCCATCACCTCGTAGACCGTGCCCATCCCTCCGCGGCCGAGGACAGCGACCACCTCGTACCGACCCGCAAACACCCTGCCGCTGGTCACGCCCGCTCGTAACACGATCTAGGCGCGACGAAGTAGCTGTTGCACGAGATGCAGCGCGAAGCCGGGCGCGCGCCACTCGGCGCCCTGCTCACCACGGAGGTCGCGCACCAGCTGCACGAGGCCTCGGCTGCTGCGATAGGCGGGTGCGAGCAGGTAGCGCGGGAAGATCATGCAGTCGTCGTCGACGCTGAACGCGAGTGACGCGGCGGGTGTGCCGCCGGCGAGCAGCTCGGCGAACGGCGTGAACAGATCCACGCCCGCGGAGGCGGCGCTCGCGATCGAGCCCCATGGACGCGGGTTGACCTCGAGGAGCACGAACGCTCCGTCGGGACGGCGGATGAAGTCGGCGCTCGCGATGCCGGTCCACCGCAGCTCCCGGAACACGCGCTCGGCGCTCGCGAGGAGCGAGGCGTCATCGACCGACCGTACGCGGATCGCCGGACCGGTCCGCGGCGGATGCTGCGCGATCTTCTCGGCGGCATAGAGGCGAAGCGGTCGCCCATCGACGAACAGACCTCCGACGAGGAACGTGGCGCCGGGGATGTACTCCTGCACGCTCCACGATCCGCCGTCCGCGCGCGCGACGGAGACGGCGTCCGCGAGCTCGGCGCGCGTTCCGCAGATCCGTACGCGACGACCACCCGAGCCGGTGGCGCCCTTGAGCACGAGGGGCAGCCCGAGCGCGTCCAGATCGAGCGCGGCGTTCAGCCGGACCTGGCGTGGGACGTCGAGCCCTTGGGTCTTCATGTGCTCGAGGAGCACGTGCTTGTCGGCGAGGAGCGCGCGCTGGTGCGGGGTGGTGGTCGGGAAGATGCG
>JBBRED010000585.1:0-3223 GCA_038203335.1 Haliangiales bacterium
GAGCTTCTGCTCGCAGCGCACGACGAGCACGTCGCACTGGACGCCGATCTCGCGGAGCTTCTGCACCGAGTGCTGCGTCGGCTTGGTCTTGAACTCGCCGGCGGCCCGGATAAACGGGACGAGCGTGAGGTGCACGCTGACGGAGTTCTGCGTGCCGAGCTCGACGCGCAGCTGGCGCACCGCCTCGAGGAACGGCAGCGACTCGATATCACCGACCGTGCCGCCGACCTCGACGACGAGGACATCGAGGCCCTCGGCGCAGCGCAGGATCCGCTGCTTGATCTCGTCGGTGATGTGCGGAATCACCTGGACCGTGGAGCCGAGGTACTCGCCGCGGCGCTCCTTGCCGATCACCGCCGAGTACACCACGCCCGTGGTGATGTTGTTGAGCCGCGACATCTTGCTCGACACGAACCGCTCGTAGTGTCCGAGATCGAGATCCGTCTCTGCGCCGTCGTCAGTGACGAACACCTCGCCGTGCTGCGTGGGGTTCATCGTGCCCGGATCCACGTTGATGTACGGATCCAGCTTCATGTTCGCGACCTTGAGGCCGCGGTTCTCCATCAGGGCACCGATCGACGCCGAGACCATGCCCTTCCCGAGCGAGGAGACCACACCGCCGGTGACGAAGACGAACTTGGTCTGCTGCGCCATGAAGGGTGCGTTCTACCGACCTCGAGCGGGAAGCGCAATGCGCGATCAGCGTCGATAACCCTTGACGATCTGCCGTGTTTTTAGGCTGTTGATCAATTCTCGCCGCGGCGTATGTTCGTAGATCCCCGCGGTCGGAATCAGCGCCCGATCTCGCACGCGATGTACTCGCCGAGCCGCAGGCGCTCCGCATCGGTCGGCAGCGGATCGTAGCCGTCGTAGGGCATCAGGCGGTTCTTTGCCGCCGGTCCGAACGCCGCCTGCTGATCGATCCGGCTCGTGTTCTCGCGCACGAGGCTGCGGGTGTCGAAGTCGATGGTCACCGGCGCGCCCTGGCGATCGGCGCCGAGCTTGGCCTGCGAGTGACACTCGGTGCAGTACGTCGTGAAGAACGTCTGGCCAAAGCTCGCGTACGTCGGCGGATCGACCGTGGGGCACGTCGAGGCGGTGTTCTTGCCGACCGGATCACCACCGCACGCGGCGAGCGCGATCAGCCAGAGCACCGAGCCGCGAATCACGACAGCTGCCGGCGCCAGCCCGAGATCTCGGTCGATGCCGGGGCGATCGGAGCGCTGCTGCTGGCGCCGTTCGACTTCCCGGCCGCGTGCAGGTTCTGCCCACTGTCGAGGGCCGCGGCGATGATCGCGGCGGTCAGCTCGGCGCCCTCGGCGCGGGGCGCGAGCTCCTTCGCGTTGCGGCCGATGAAGCCCGTGTCGTACTCGCCCGCGATGAACTGATCGTGGCGGAGGCACCGGCGGTGAAACGCGAGGTTGGTCTCGATGCCGCGCACCGCGTATTCGTCGAGCGCGCGGCGCATCCGCGCGACCGCGGTCTTGCGATCCTCGCCCCACACGACGAGCTTCGAGATCATCGGATCGTAGTGCACCGGGATCTCGGCGCCCTCGTAGCAGCCGCTGTCGTTGCGGATGTACGGGCCATCGGGCACCCGGAGATGCGTGATGCGGCCCGGCGAGGGCAGGAACTTCACCGGATCCTCGGCGTAGATCCGGCACTCGATCGCGTGGCCACGGCGGCGCGCATCGAGCTCGGTCTGCGTCATCGGCAGCTTTCCGCCCTCCGCGACCTCGAGCTGCCACGCGACGAGATCGACGCCGTAGATCATCTCGGTCACGGGGTGCTCGACCTGGAGGCGCGTGTTCATCTCGAGGAAGTAGAAGCTGCCGTCGGCCGACAGCAGAAATTCGCAGGTGCCGGCGCCGAGATAATCGACCGCCTTCGCCGCGGCGACGGCGGCCGCGCCCATCTTCGCGCGCAGCTCGGCGGACACCACCGGCGACGGCGCCTCCTCGATGACTTTCTGGTGACGGCGCTGGATCGAACAGTCGCGCTCGCCGAGGTGGACGAGGTTGCCGTGCTTGTCGCCGAACACCTGGATCTCGATGTGGCGCGGCTGGATGATCGCCTTCTCGAGGTAGACCGTGCCGTCGCCGAACGACGCGGTGGCCTCGCGCACGGCGCCGTCGAACGCGGCCGGGAGATCCGCGGCGCTCGCGACCAGGCGCATGCCCTTGCCGCCGCCGCCCGCCGCCGCCTTGATCAGCACCGGGAACCCGATCTTCTTCGCCGCCTCGAGCGCGAGCTCGGCGTTCGGAAAGCCGTCCCCGCTGGGCCCGTTATCGCCCGGAACGACCGGGGTCCCCGCGGCGGTCACCGTCTTGCGCGCCTCGGTCTTGCTGCCCATCTTCCGCATCGCCTCGGCCGAGGGGCCGATGAAGGTGATGCCGGCGGCGGTGCAGGCGTCCGCGAAGTCCTCGTTCTCGGACAGAAAGCCATATCCGGGGTGGACCGCGTCGGCCCCGGACTGCTTGCAAGCATCGAGGATCTTGTCGATCACGAGGTAGCTCTGCGCCGCCGGGGCCGGGCCGATCGCCACCGCGGCGTCGGCCATCAGGACGTGGGGTGCCAGGCGATCCACGTCCGAATAGACCGCCACGGTCGAGATGCCGCGCTCCTTGCAAGTGCGCATGACACGCACGGCGATCTCTCCGCGGTTCGCGACCAGGACACGGCGAATGGGGGCCATCTAGGCGCGCACTGTACACAAACCGAGGGCTGCGTTGCATTGCGCACGCACCCACCATAGAATCTAGGTAAATCGACGCTTTGCGTCGATCGGGAGAACCGCTTGGCCGATCCAAATACGCGACAGGGAAAGCGCACGCCGGTCACGCTCAAGATCAAGTTCAAGAGCGAGACGCTCGAGCAGTTCATCGAGCGCTATGCCGTGGACGTGAGCCAGGGCGGCATCTTCATCCGGACGAAGGAGCCGCTGGCGGTCGGGACGCAGATGCGGTTCGAGTTCCAGCTGCGCGATGCGTCGCCGCTGATCGCCGGTGAAGGCACGGTGGTATGGACGCGAGAGAACGATCCGAGCCGGCCCGCGATCGCTCCTGGCATGGGCGTGCGGTTTGACCGCCTCGCCGAAGGTAGCCAGGGCGTGCTCGAGCGGATCCTCGCCGAGAAGGCGAAGCAGGCGCCGCAGCGCCCGCCGACGGAGACGACCAAGCCGCCGATGTTCACGGACACCCCGACGCGCGTCGCCCCGGCGCCC
>JBBRED010000586.1:0-3218 GCA_038203335.1 Haliangiales bacterium
CGCACGCCCGACGGATCCTTGACCTCGCCGTCGCGGCCCACGTAGACGAGCTGGCCCTTGCCGGCCTTGTCGAGATCGCGCGCGATCATCGGCCGCGCGATCGCCGTCGACGGAGCTTTGCGCTCCTCCACCTGCTCGGAGAGCTTGCGCGCAAGTGCGCTTCCCGGCCCTCGTGGTTCGGTCGGGTCGTCTGCCATCAGCCAGCGTCCTGGACGCGCCAGTCGGTGCCCTGCGGTGTATCGAGGAGCTCGACCCCGATCTCCGTCAGCTCGGCGCGGATCGCATCGCTGCGCGTGAAGTCCTTCGCGGCGCGAGCGGCCTTGCGCTCGTCGAGGAGCGCCACCACCTTCGCGACGTCCACGCCCTTGCGCGCGACCAGGCGGGCGCGGCGCTCGGCCAGGTACGTCGTCGGACTCGCCGACAGGATACCGAGCGCGTCACCGACGGCTCGCAGCTCCGTGCCGATCCGCGCGAGCGTGCGGCGGCGGACCTGCTTGTCGATGCCCTTGCCCTCGGCGAGCAGCTTGTTCGCGAGCGTGGCCGCCTCGTGCATGACGGCCATCACCTTCGGCGAGTTGAAGTCGTCGGCGAGCGCCTCGCGCGTGCCGGGCAGCAGCTTCTCCGCATCGGGGAGCACCGCGCCCTCGCCGCCGGAATCCGTAGACCCGCCCTGGGCGAGGAACGCGTCGATCTTCGACAGCGTGATGTAGAAGTACTCGAGGTCGCGATCGGCGGACTCGAGGCTGCGGAATCGAACGCCGGTCGGCGTGCCGTCGGCGTCCTTGATCTCCTCGACCTCGAAGTCGATGGGCGAGCGGTAGTGGTGCTTGACGCAGAAGAACCGTAGCGCCTCGCCGCCGACGGCGGCCGCGATCTGATCGCAGCCGAACACGTTGCCGAGGGACTTCGACATCTTCACGCCGCCGAAGTTCAGGAAGCCGTTGTGCATCCAGTGGCGCGCGAACGTGTCGGTGCCGTACGCGCCCTGCGACTGCGCGATCTCGTTCTCGTGGTGCGGAAAGATCAGATCCTTGCCGCCGCCGTGGATGTCGAACGTGACGCCGAGGTGCGAGTGCGTCATCGCCGAGCACTCGATGTGCCAGCCCGGGCGGCCCTTGCCCCACGGCGACTCCCAGGACGGCTCGCCCGGCTTCGCCGCCTTCCACAGCGCGAAGTCCGCGGACGACTTCTTCTGCTTCTCGACGAGCTCGCGATCGCTCGCGCCGGCGCGCAGGTCCTCGAGCGACTGGCCGCTGAGGCTGCCGTACGGCTTGAACGTGTCGCACGCGAAGTAGACGTCGCCGTCGACCGCGTACGCCGAGCCGTTGCCGACGAGCTTCTCGATCAGCGCGATGATCTCCGCGATGTGCGTGGACACCTTCGGCTCGACATCGGGCGCCATCACGTTGAAGCGCGCCATGTCGGTGTTGTAGGCGTCGGTGAACCGCGCGGCGAGTGCCATCGGATCTTCACCGGTCGCGTTGGCGGCGTTGATGATCTTGTCCTCGACGTCGGTGATGTTGCGGACGTAGCGGACCTCGAAGCCGAGGAACCGCAGGCTGCGGCGAATCGTGTCGAACGAGATCGCCGAGTAGGCGTGCCCGATATGCGCCGGGGCGTACGGCGTGGGACCACAGACGTACATCCCGACCTTGCCGGGCTGGAGCGGTTCGAATGCCACTTTCTGGCGGCGCATCGAGTCGTGCAAGCGCAGGGACGTCACCAGACTGGTTGTAGCATCCTCAGCGCCAACCGAGGCTCTTCGAGCCTGTGCCGGTGGTGGCGTTGGACAGTCGGTCGAGCCATGCGGCGGTCTCCTCGGGGCCGGGGGGCAGGTCGAGCGTCCACACCAGGAGATTCTGGGCGGTCTGCGCGAGGATGCGGCGGCCGTCGTTCGAGATCTGAGGGTTGGTCAGCGACACGCCGGGCGGGTTCGCGAGGGTCCAGCGCTTGTGATCGATCAGCGGCTCGACGATCGACAGCTCGCCGCGCGCCTCGACAACGATCGTCCCGGTCTCCGCGGCCATCGCGGCCTTCGTGCGGCCGAGCGCGCGGTCGATATCGATGACCGTGCTCTGATGCTCGAGATCGACGAGGTACGCGGCCCCGGCCTCGGTGAAGGCCACGAGCTTTGACGTCCCCGTGGGGCCGAGCTCGATGATCGGCTTCGGCAACACCGCATGCTGGACGATGGTGTCGTCGGTGGTCCACGCCATCAGCTCGGCGCCGACCGCGAACATCACGGTGCCATCGGGGCCGATGTACAGCGCGCTGTTCGGCTTGTGCGGGAGGCGCGTGGTCTGCGACTCGCCGCCGAGCCGGGTGCGCCACAGCGTGAGGTCCTTGTAGATCGCGGCGACCCACGCGGGCTCGGTGCGGCTCCACGCGATGCCGATCAGCTCGTCCTTGCGGTCGACCAGCGTGGAGCTCTGACCGGTGGTGGTGTCGTGCAGCACCAGCGTGCCGGTGTACGAGCCGAGGAGCAGCTCGTGCGCGGTCGCGAAGCCGATCATGTCGGCGGTGCCCTCGAGATCCTTGGGCTCGGCGGTCGGGGACACGAGCTTCGCATGGTGCGCGAGGTCGACGATCGCGGCGAGCTGGCCCCCGGGTGCACTCGACGAGCTGGTGATCGCCGGCCACTGCCCGAGGGGCTTCGCCTGGCCCGTCGCGAGATCGATCCACTGCGCGGGCGCATCGACGTACGTCGCGATCACCGCGTCGCTGCCGACGAACGTGGCGGTCGCGGGGTGCTCGGCGATCGCGCGGGGCTGGATCTCGTCGAGGTTCCACACCAGGATGCGCTCGTCGATCGCGCCGAGCACGTACGGCGATCGAGAGGACACGGCGAGGCGTTGCAGCCGGCCGGTAGGGATCCCGATGTAGTGATCGCCGCGCGGCGACAGCACGGCGATCCCCTCCTCGCTGGCCGCGACGATCGTGTGCTCGCGCGCCTCGCCGATGCCGACCGGCGACCCTACGAGCTGGCGGCGCGGCTTCGCGACCTCGCGCGAGACGATCGCGACGCCGGTCGGGCCGATCGTGAACAGCTGCTCGTTGCCGTACGCGACGAAGAACCGCTCACCGACGGTGAGCCGGCGGACGATCGTGGGCACGGGAGCCATCTGTACGTCGTACGCGGCCTCCTCGACGAGCGCGGCAAGGTGGCTCGAGTCCGCGGCCCAGTCGAGGCCCTTGGTGCGGCCGCCCGCGACCGTCCA
>JBBRED010000587.1:0-3190 GCA_038203335.1 Haliangiales bacterium
AACGCGGTCATCACGTTGAGGTGACCGACCATCGCCCACGCCATCGCGAACGTCGCGGCCACGCCCACCGAGAGCGCCCACAGCATCGCGAGCACGACCTTGCCGGAGCGGTAGTAGAGCAAGAGGCCGATCGCGCACAGCAGCACCGTGATGATCACCGAGAGCGTCATGCCCTCGAGCACGGAGTCGTGCTCGTACATCGAGAACGTGATGTTGCCGGTCAGACCGAACTCCACGCCCGGGCCGACCTCGGCGCGTACCAGGTCGATCGCGTCGTCGATGAGGCCGATCAGCTTCCGCGCGCGATGGGGATCCGAGCCGGAGAACGTGGTCTGCACCGAGACCATCTGCAGCGAGCCGTCCTTCGACACGCGCAGCGGCGGGTGCGCAGCTGCCTCCTCGGCATCCTTCAGCTTGGCCTGCAGCTCGGCCAGCTTGTCGGGCTTGGCCGCGGCCGTCTCGTCGTCGTCATCATCGAGTGGGACGAACAGCGGATTCGCATCGCGACGGGCCTGGTCGATCCGATCGACGAGCGCCTGCTTCGCGGCCCGGACGTCGGCGAGGTCCGCGAACAGGAACCGGTGCGCCCAGGCGTAGCGGCGGAGCGGGCCATCGTCGGCGGAGACCTGCGCGACCAGCGTGGGATCGAGCCGGGTCAGCTTCTCCACCAGGAGCACACCGGCCCGCGCGCGCTTCGCCACGCCCTCGGGCGACGCGTCCGACTCGATCACCACCTGCACGGTGCCGAACGACTGCGCGCGCTTCTGGATCGCGACCAGATCTTTGACCGAGCGCTTCGACTGCGGGAGCAGGTTCGTCAGATCACTCTTGATCGACATCTTGCTCGCGAGATACCCGCCGAGCAGCGCGACCAGCACCGAGAGCACGATGATGCCGACCCGGTTCTTGTCGAGCCACGATGCGAAGCGCTCGGCGGTCGGGCGTGGCACGGCGAGCGGATATACCTTTCCGCGCGGGTCAGCGCCACTGCCGAGCGAGCACGAGGGCCCGATCGGACCGTGCGATCCGCGCGCCGCGCTCGTCGGCGGTGATCCGCGGCTCGTAGTGCGCCTGACTACGCGCACGCCGCTGGCGAAGGTCATCGAGGCTCACGGTTCCGAGCCGCAGCGCCGCGAGGGCACAGGCGCCGATCGCGGTGGCTTCTTCGTCGGCCGCGATCGCGAGCGGCGCGCCGAGCAGGTCCGCCACGCGCTGCATCAGCGCCGGCGATCGCGCGAGACCGCCATCCGCGCGGAGCGTGGTCACGGTCACGCCCGCGGCACGCTCGATCACCCGCACCACCTCGACCACGCGACAGGCGATGGCCTCGGCGATCGCGCCCACCAGCTGCGCGGCCGTGGTCCTCGTGGTCAGCTCGAGCCACGCCCCTCGCGCACCACGATCCCAGTGCGGCGCTCCGAGACCGGCGAGCGCGGGCACGAACATCGGACCGCCGGTGGTGGCGAGCGCGGCGTCATCGGAGGGAAGGCCGAGGCCCCGCGCCCAGTCGAGCGCCGAGCCGACCGAGAGCACGCCGGCATCCAGCGCGTACGTCGTCTCACCGCCGCGCTTCCACGCGACCGTCGTCAGCGTGCCCTCCCCGCGCACGCGATCGGCGCCGCAGTTCGCGTACACGAAGCACCCCGTGCCGAACGTCGCCTTGACGTCGCCCTTGTCCACGCCGCCCTGCCCGAGCAGCGCCGCCGGCTGATCCACGATGCTCGCCCCGATCGGCACGCCGTCGAGCGCGCCGCCGACGCAGGTGCCGAAGCCGCCATCGCAGTCGCGGATCTCGGCGAGGATGTCGCGCGGGATCCCGAACGCGTCGAGCAGCGGCTGGTGCCACGTGCTCCGATCGATCTCCGCGAGCATCGTGCGCGCGGCCGTCGAGGCATCGGTCGCGAACACCGTGCCGCCGGTCAGGCGATCGACAAGCCAGGTATCGATGGTGCCCGCGCGGAGGTGCCCCTCGCTCGCGAGCGCGCGTGCGCCCGGCGTCTCGTCGAGCAGCCAGCGCAGCTTGGTCGCCGAGAAGTACGAGTCGAGCACGAGCCCGGTGGCCTCGGTGATCATGCGGCGGTGCGCTGCGTACGCGGCGAGCGCGGGCTCGGTCCGCGTGTCGCGCCACACGATCGCGCGGTGCAACGGCACCCCGGTGCGCGCGTCCCACAGCAACACGGTCTCGCCCTGGTTCGCGATCGCGACCGAGGTCGGCCGCTCGCCACCGGCGAGGACCTCGGCGATCACCCGCTGGGTGTTCGCCCACAGCTCCTGGGCATCGTGCTCCACCCATCCGGGACGAGGCGTGTGCTGCGCGTGGCCCGCGTGCGCGGACCGGCGGATCTGCAGCTCGTCATCGACCAGGACGGAGCGCGTGCTCGTCGTTCCCTGGTCGATGCCGAGGATCATCGGGTCAACGCGTCAGTCATAGTACTCGGCGCCGAGGTGCGTGATCAGCTCGTCACCCTTGGTGTGACGGAGCGTGTTCTTCAGCTTCATGAGCTGGATGAACAGATCGTGCTCCGGGTACAGGCCCTCGGGCGTCATCGGGCTCTTCCAGTAGAAGCTCAGCCACTCCTGGACGCCGCTCATGCCCGCGCGATGCGCGAAGTCGAGGAACAGCGCGAGATCGAGGACGATCGGCGCCGCGAGGATCGAGTCACGGCAGAGGAAGTTGACCTTGATCTGCATCGGGTAGCCGAGCCACCCCTTGATGTCGATGTTGTCCCAGCCCTCTTTGTTGTCGCCGCGCGGCGGGTAGTAGTTGATGCGCACGACGTGGCTGATGTTGCCGTAGAGGTCGGGGTAGAGCTCGGGCTGCAGGATGTGGTCGATCACCCCGAGCTTCGAGACTTCTTTGCTCTTGAACGACTCGGGATCGTCGAGAACCTCGCCGTCGCGGTTGCCGAGGATGTTGGTCGAGTACCAGCCCTCGAGGCCGAGCATGCGCGCCTTGAGCATCGGCGCGAGCACGGTCTTCAGCAGCGTCTGCCCGGTCTTGAAGTCCTTGCCGGTGACCGGCAGGTTCTGCTTGCGCGCGAGCTCCATGAGCGCGGGCGTATCGAGCGACAGGTTCGGCGCGCCGTTCGCGTAGGGCACGCCCATCTTGAGGCACGCGTACGCGTAGATCTGCGACGGCGCGATCTCGTCGTTCGAGGCCTCGAGGCCGGCTTCGAACTTGGCGAGGGAG
>JBBRED010000588.1:0-3180 GCA_038203335.1 Haliangiales bacterium
GGCGTTGCGAGCGCGCCCGCAGGTGCATGCGCATGTCGTGGAGCATGCGCCGGTCGACCGAGCCGAGGTCGCGCACCTCGGGGGTGAACTCGAGCGCGCCGATCGAGCCCATGGTCCACAGGAACCGCGCGCTCTGCTGCGGATCGAGCGGCCCGGCGGTGACGAGCTTCTTCACGGTGAGCGTACCGTCGAGCTTCTCGGCGGCGCCGAGCTCGGGCACCGTGAGCAGACGCTCTTCGCGAAGCTCGTCGAGGCGCGCGGTCGGCGTGGCGTAGTGCATCGCGTGCCAGCGCAGCGCGGTCCGCGGGATCTCGAGATCCACCTGGCGCGCGGCGGCGATCGTGGCCTGCCACGCGGCGGGGAGGTCATCGACCGGCGGCAGTCCGGTCGCGGCGCGCAGCACGGGCCAGCGCATGTCGGAGGCAAGCCGGAGCTTCGCGGCCTCCTGGATCGCGGCGACCAGCGTGGTGATCTTCGCGGTGGGCGCGACGAGCGTGGTGCGCGCGATCGGCGCCTGTTCGCGCGCCGCGATCGACGATCCGATCGCCACCACGCCGGGCACGTTCGGCTGCTCGCGCCACTGCTCCGCGATCGCGGCGAGCTTCGCGCCGAGATGATCCGCATCCACGAGCACCACCGCGGCCGAGTTGCCGCCGCGCGGACCATCGGCCTGCGTGATGTCCCACTTCGCCTTCACGCCCGCCTGGGACAGCTGCTCTTCGAGCTGAACGGCGGGCCCGACGTCGGCCAGTGCGATCAGCACCGCGGTCATCGAACGATCGTAGCACCGGCCTTCTCTCCGACGCCAAATCGCTGCGCTAGGCGATCATCTCCATGATGTCGCCGCACATCTCGTCGACGGCAGCCCGCGCGGCGACCACCCCGCCCGCGAGGCTGATAAAGCCATGGATCAGCGACGGATAGCGCCGGTGACGGACCTCCACCCCGGCGTGGCGCAGCCGATCGGCATAATGGTCACCCTCGGCGACGAGCGGGTCGAACCCGGCGGTCGCGATCAGCGCCGGCGCGGAGCCCGTGAGGTCCTCCCAGAACGCCGGCGACAGCGCCTCCCGGTCGTTCGCGCCCAGGTAGTGGTCGCGGAACCAGTGGAGCATCGGGCGGGTGAGGAGATAGCCCTCTGCGAACTGCTCGATGGTCGGCGACGACATCGTCCAGTCCGTGACCGGATAGATCTGGACTTGAAGGTCCGGCGGCCGCGTACCGATCGCGCGCGCGTGGCGATCGACGTGCGCCGCGAGGAAACCGCCGAAGCTATCGCCCGCGACCACGGCCTTGCCGCTGCGCGGGATCCGCGTGACGAGCGACGCCCACGCCGCGCACGCGTCGTCGATCGCGGCCGGATGCGGGTGCTCCGGTCCGAGCCGGTAGTCGACCGAGGCGACCGTGCATCCGGTCTGCGCCGCGAGCAAGCGCGTCACCGGCTCGGAGCTGCGAACCGAGCCGATCACGCCGCCGCCGCCGTGCAGGTAGACGATCCAGTGCGGCCCGGCGCGGAACGGCACGTAGATCCGCACCGGGATCGGGCCGCGCGGTCCCGCGACCGTCGTATCGATCAGCTCCGCCATCGGAGCCGGCGTCACGTCGAGCGGCGAAAGCCCGTCCTCCGCGAACCGCCGCGCGGCTGCCGGCTCCATCGAATCGAGCGTGGGCAGCCGCATCAGCCGCTCGAGCGCGAGCACGGCGGCGACCTGGCGATCGAGCCCTGCATCGGTGCGGCCTCGCGCAAACAGCCGAACGATCGGCTCGCTCAGCGCGGTGAGTGCAGCACCGCGGAACAGCTTGTCCTTCACACGCGCAGCGTACTACCGGCGGCGGCGCAGCACGATGGCCGCGAAGCCGAGGCCGGCGAGCAGCGCGAGCGGCGCGCCGCTGCCACTGCCGCTCGTCGAGCAACCACCGTCGCCCGACGACGGCCAGCACACGCCGGCTCCGCCATCGCCGAGGCAGTCGTAGCCCGAGGGGCAGGTGCCGGTCGAATCGCAGCTTCCGGTGCACAGCGACTGGCCATCGGCCGTGCCGCACTGGCCGGTGATGCAGTTGTCGTTTGCGGTGCACGTCGCACCGAGGCCACCGTCGATGTCGTTGCCCGGCACGCAGAACCCACCGACGCAGTAGGTGTTCGCCGCGCAGGGTGCGGTCGCCGAGCACGCCGCGGTCACCTTGACGTGCACGCTGGCGGTCGCGCTGCGGCCACCGCCGTCGGTCGCGGTCACGCCGACCGTGTGGTCACCGCCGGCGAGCGTCATCGGCGCGTTGAACGCGAGCGGTGCCGTGGCATTCGCGGTCGAGGTCTGCATCCCATCGATCTGCAGCGCGCCGCCACCGGTGCCCGTGATCGGCGACATCAGCTCCGCGCGCACCGGGAACCCGGGCTTGACCCACTGGCCCTCGACCGGCGTGGCGATCGCGAGCGTCGCCGGCGGCAGGTTCGACGCGCCGAACGTGGTCAGCATGTACTGGTAGCTGTTCTGCTTCGCGTTGCCGCAGCGGCAGGTCGGGATCGGCTGGATGTTCGAGTCGTGGCACTGCGCATCCGCGTTCTGGAATCGCTTGAGCGATCCGAGCTGCAGATACGTCATCGGATCGTCCTTGTTCAGCTCGTGGTCGAGGCCCCACACGTGCGCCGCTTCCTGCGCGACGGCGCCGCACGCGAACTCGAGGTCGCTCGAGTCGAACACGAAGCTGAGGCCGTTGTTGTACTGCGCGTTGCAGCTGATGAACGGCGCGACACCGCCGGCATCGAGCTGCGGGTTGAGCTCGTGCGAGGAGCCGCCGGTGACCATGACCTCGAAGTGCGCCACGCTCGGCCCCGGATCCGTGGTCACGATCTCCACGTTGAACGGGATGAACGTCTGCTTCACGCAGTCGATCAGGGCGGTCCACTTCGCATCGCCCTGGCGATACGCGGTCAGGCTCACCGTGCTGTCGGCGATCGACGACTTGTTCGTGCGCGAGTCGTCCTGGCCCGGCGTCACGGTGCAGCCGCCGACACAACGATTGACGAACAGCTTGTGCGAGATGTTCGCGAGCGCGGTCGCACCCTCGTGCGGGAGCATCACGCGATCCTTCCAGACCACGGGCGGCTTGTTCTCCGCGTGCGCGATCGTGGGGACGCCGAGGGCTACGACGAGGACGAGGGCGGCTCGCATGTGGGGGAGA
>JBBRED010000589.1:0-3120 GCA_038203335.1 Haliangiales bacterium
CACACACGCGTCGCTACAGCACGCGAGGACCTTGCGCGCCTTCTCCCATGCATTTGCATACACGGGCACCGTCACCGCTCCGCCGCAGACCACGCACTGCACGGCGCGGATCTAACCAGATTTCGGATAAAGTGTCCCGCGATGGTTCCGCGGGTGCAGATCAAGAAGCTTCGTCCTGATGCCGTCGTCCCGTCGTACATGACGGCGCAGGCCGCCGGGCTCGATCTGTGCGCAGCGATCGATGCGCCGCTGGAGATCGGGCCAGGGAGCCGCGTCGCGATCTCCACGGGGCTCGCGCTCGCGTTGCCGCCCGGCTACGAGGGGCAGGTGCGCCCGCGCTCGGGTCTCGCGAAGGAGCACGGCATCACGGTGGTCAACTCGCCGGGGACGATCGATGCGGACTACCGCGGCCCGGTCACGATCCTTCTGATCAACCACGGGACATCCGCGGTGACGATCAAGCCAAAGGATCGGATCGCGCAGCTCGTGATCGCGCCGGTCGTGCAGGCGGAGCTGTCCGAGGTCGACGAGCTCGACGCCACGGCGCGCGGCGCGGGTGGCTTCGGGTCCACGGGGCGATGACATGACGGGCCGCGACGACGACCCGCCGCAACGCCCCACGATTCCGCTGAGCGGGCGCGGCAGCAAGAACCGCCCGCAGGCCGACGACTTCGGCGAGCGTCCCGACGACGCGCCGACCATGTTCGATCCGAACGTGCCGACCGGAGCGCGCGTGCAGACCGAAGACGAGCGACGGACGACCCAGAAGCCCGTGCAGCCGGATCCGTTTCCGGAGCTCGACGACCACGACCAGCCGACCGGCGCCACGATGATCGGCAAGCGCAGCGCGGTGTCGGGGGCCTCGAAGAAGATCGGCCAGCGGCCCGACGCCCTGGAGGTACCGGCGAAGCCCAAGCGGCCGCCGATGCAGTCCGACGTCGCGATCCGCAGCGGCTCCGCCGGCCTCGACGACTCGGCGCGCACGAAGCGATGGGATCCGCCGCAGTTGATGGCCGATGCAGAGCCGACCGGCCCGGCGCTTCGCCCGCCGCCGGCACCCTCCGCTCCCGAGCCGCGCGCACCGATGTTGCCGCTCCCGCCGCTGCCGCAGAGCGAGCCAATTCGCGCGATCTCGATGAAGACGCCGGTCACCGTCGCCGAGAAGCAGGTGCGGCCGGTGCCCGAGGTCCGGATGCGCGCGATGGCGGAGGTTCACCAGAATCAGACGCCCCCGCGCGGGATGGGGTTCCTCGCGCCTCCGCGCGATCCGAACGAGGCTCGCTCCCGGCGCTGGCGCGACAACGTCATCTGGGGATCGGTCGCCGTCATCGTCGCTGCCGTCGTGATGCTCGCGGTGTGGTTCATCGCCCGGTGACCTGGTAAAACAGGCCCGGCCCCGACGATGATCCCCCGATACAGTCGCCCCGAGCTCGCTGCGCTGTGGGAGGACAAGTATCGCTTCGAGCTCTGGCTCGAGATCGAGCTTGCCGCGTGCAGCGCGATGGAGCGCCACGGCTCGGTCCCCGCGGGCACCGCCGCGAACGTGCGCGCGGCCGCCGCCGGAAAGCTCGATCCGCAGCGCATCCTGACCATCGAGGCGACCACCCGCCACGACGTGATCGCGTTCTTGACGCACGTCGAGGAGCTCGCCGGCGAGCCCGCGCGGTGGCTTCACCTCGGCATGACCTCGAGTGACGTGCTCGATAGCTGCCTCGCGCTGCAGACCTCGCGCGCGCTCGCCGAGATCCTCCTGCGCACGAGCGCGCTGAAGGCCGCGCTCGCGAAGCGCGCACGCGAGCATGCGAAGACGCCGATGATCGGCCGGTCGCACGGCATCCACGCCGAGCCGGTGACCGCGGGCCTGACGTTCGCGCGCTGGCATGCGGAGGTCGCGCGCGCCGAGGTCCGGCTGCGCGCCGCGAAGAAATCGATCGAGGTCGGCAAGATCGCCGGCGCCGTCGGCGTCTACGGCAACCTCGATCCCGCGATCGAGACCGAGGCGCTCGGCGTGCTCGGGCTCCGGCCGGAGACCGTGGCGACGCAGATCGTCGCTCGCGATCGGCACGCCGAGGTGTTCAACGCGCTCGCGCTGCTGGGCACGGCGATCGAGCAGATCGCGCTCGGCGTGCGGCACTGGCAGCGCACCGAGGTGGGCGAGGCGGAGGAGGGCTTCGGCAAGGGCCAGAAGGGCTCCTCGGCGATGCCGCACAAGAAGAACCCGATCCTCAGCGAGAACATCACCGGCCTCGCACGCCTGCTGCGCTCGTACGCGGGCGCCGGGCTCGAGGACGTGGCGCTATGGCACGAGCGCGATATCTCGCACTCGAGCGTCGAGCGCGTGGCGATGCCCGACGCGACGATCCTCGCGGACTTCATGACGGTGCGCGCGACCACGCTCGTCGACGGGCTCGTGGTTCACGCGGCGCGCATGCAGTCGAACCTCGATCGCACCGGCGGGCTGTACTTCTCCGAGGCCATCCTGCTCGCGCTCGTGCGCACCGGCCTCGCGCGCCAGGAGGCGTACGTGATGGTCCAGCGCGCCGCGCTCGCCGCGATCGCCGAGAACGCCGCCGAGGGCCAGACGGGCGCGAAGCCGGGCCGGTTTCGCGCGCTGCTCGGCGCCGATGCCGAGGTCGCGTCGCGCCTCGATGCGAAGGCGATCGACGCCGGGTTCGATCTCCAGCACCACCTGCGCCACGCGCCCGCGATCCTCGAGCGCGCCCTGGCCGAAGGAGGACCGTCATGACGATCGCGAACCTCGACGACGCGCTGCGCACCCAGCTCCGGCACACGCTCGACGGGACGCGGTTCACCACCATCGGTGGCCGCGCGCTGCCGCGCTACGATGGCAAGGTCCGCGACTGTTACATCGACAAGGAGCGCGGCGAGCGCATCATCATCGTCACCGATCGCCTGAGCGCGTTCGATGCCGTGGTCGGCACCATCCCGTCGAAGGGGCAGGTGCTGAACCAGCTCGCGCAGTTCTGGTTCGAGATCACGCGCGACCTCGCGCCGAACCACATGGTGCGCGTGCCCGATCCGAACGTGATGGTCGCGCGCGAGTGCACGCCGCTGCCGGTCGAGCTCGTGATGCGCGCGTACCTGACGGGCGTGACGGGC
>JBBRED010000590.1:0-3032 GCA_038203335.1 Haliangiales bacterium
GCGCATCGTGCCCGAGACCGCGCTCGAGCACGTCGGCGCACTCGAACACGGGCGTGATGATCCGCGCGTACCCCCACGCTTCGAACACCTCGACCACGCGCGCCGCAAGCGAGCGGCGGCGCGCCGCAGCGCGGGGCAGGAAGTCGCGGACCCCGGCGGGGAGACGGATCGGAGGCGAGCTCACGGCGGCGGCTACTCTACCCCAGAGGCCCTGCCGAGGTACCGTGGAGGCATGGACAAGCCGCCCCCTGTCCCACCCGATCTGGTCCAGGAGATCGACGATCTCGCGACCACGCTGCTCGCCCGCGAGGATCACGCAGATCTCGCGCGCAAGTTCGAGTGGCTGCTCGATGCGCTGGTGATGCGCGGTCAGTTGCCGAGCAGCTACACGAAGCTCGCGTCCAAGATCCGTGGAGATCGATCCACCGTGCGGCTCTCGATGGTCTCCGACAAGTACGGCAAGGAGAGCCCGCCGATCGACTGCGCGTCGCTCATTCACCTGTGCGAGGCGCGCTGCTGCCGGATGGACGTCACGCTGTCGAAGCAGGACCTCGACGACGGCATCCCGTTCAAGCTCGACGAGCCCTACGCCCTCCCGCGCGATCCCTACACGAAGAAGTGCGTGTGCATGGACGAGGCGGGCGCGTGCACCGTGTACGACAAACGCCCGGCGTCGTGCCGCAGCTACGACTGCCGCGAGGACAACCGCGTGTGGATCGACTTCGAGGCGAGGATTCCGGCCCCGATGCCCGAGAAGGGCCGGCCGATTCCCAAGCCGTGAGCGAGTGCGTCAGGTCGCGCGGTGATCGCTCGGCATTCGTCGGGCCACCTCGTCACAGCGGCGACGGCGTCGCCACGAACCGTGCCGACAGCCCGGGGAACGTCAGCCGCAGCTCGTCGGCGATGCGCATCGGACCGAACACCTCGGTCGCGTAGTGTCCCGCTGCGACCAGCGTGATCTGCAGCTCCTTCGCGAGGTCGCCCGCCCGCTCGGCGAGCTCGCCGGTGATGAACATGTCACAGCCTGCCGTCGCCGCCGCTTCGATCAGATCGGATGCGGCGCCGGAGCACAGGCCGACCCTGCGCACCGTCTCCGGGCCGTACGGGAACACGAAGCGCGGCGCGGCCCCGCCGAGCACGCCGCCCGCGATCCGCGCGATCGCCTCGTCGCGCGACAACGGTTGTGGCCACGCACCCGCGACACCGAGCAGGGTCCCACGAACATCTCCGAACGCCGTGCGCTCCGCGCCCAGGCCGAGCGCATCGGCGAGGCCGACGTTGTTGCCGAGCCGCGCGTGCTTGTCGAGCGGCAGGTGATACGCGGCGAGCGAGGCGTCATTGCCGAGCAGCAGCTTCAACCGGCGCGCGAGCGGGCCAGCGATCTGCGTGAGGCCCGAGCCCCACACCAGGCCGTGGTGCACGACGATGAGATCCGCGTGCGCCTCGATCGCGCGCGAGATCAGCTCGGCGTTCGCCGACACGCCGGTGATCACGGTCTCGACCTCCGGAGCGCCCTCGACCTGCAGCCCGTTCGGCGCGTAGTCCTTGAACCGCGTGATCTCGAGCGTGGTGTCGAGGTACGCGAGGACGTCGCGGAGATGCACCGGCATGCGACGAGCGTGCACGCGATCCGGTGGTCACGGCAAGGGATGCAAGCGTCACGAACGTGACGCGCGCTGGACCGCGGAGCGGTGCGCAGGTCGATCGGGTGCCGCGCGCAACGCGGCATCCGTGAGCGTGGTCAGCGCGACATCGATCCGGGCGACGCGCGCGGCGAGCACCGGATTGCCGAGCGCGCGATCCACCCGCGGGCGCGCGAGCACCGGGGCCCCATCGCGTGCGCGCGCGCCGAGCTCGCGAAGGCCCGCGCTGGTCGACGCGCCGAACGCCGAGACCTCCACGCCATGCGCGGCGAACCCGGCGACCGTGCGCGTGCTGCCGAGCGCGTTGATCGATGCGCCGAGCCGGCGCAGGAACACGGTCTGCGTCATCCGCGGCTCGAACACGCGAAACGGCGCGCGCTCGACACCGAGCGTATCGAGCGCGAGCTCCGCGTGATTGAGCGCGATGCCGAACGCGCGCCGCGCGTTGATCACACCCTGCGAGGGCTGCGGCACGTTGCCCACGATCGCCGCGATCACCTCGTCGAGATATGCGGCCCCGCTCTCGTACGCCGCCGCCATCTGATCATCGAACCGCGCCGACGGGCGCACCGGCCACAGCAGCGTGCCGACGACCACGAGCGACGCGCCGATCAGCGTGTTCAGGATCCGGATGCCGACGAGGTGGACCTCGGCGGTGTGGACCTCGGCGAGCAGCACGAACGTCGGCGTCATCAGCGCCGCGTACAGCGCGTAGTTGAGCTGCACCACCGACGCGCTGAGGCCGGCGAGGAGGACGATCAACACCAGCACGATCCGCGGATCATCGACCGCCCACGGCACGGCGGCCGCCACCACGCCGCCGAGGATCGTGCCGGCCACGCGCTGCAGAGCGCGCACGCGGGTCGCGCCGCCGAGCGGGGTCAACAGCAAGTACGCGGTGAGCGTGACCCAGTAGCGGTGGGAGAGATCGAGCACGCGCGCGAGCGTCATCGCGATCGAGACCACCACCGCCACGCGCACGGCATGCCGCAGCACCACGCCCTGCGGATCGAGCGCGTCGCGCAGCACGTCGCGGATCGAGCGCCCCGGTTCGCGGTCCGGCACCACCGCGCGCAACGGCTCCGAATCATCGCCGATGGTCGCGACCACGGACTCGGCGATCACGCGATCGTCGTGCGCGCGCAGCAGGAGCGCGAGCGCATGCGCGCCCAGCGTGCGCGCCACCGCGTCACCGCCGGCGGGCAGCTCCGCGGTCCACGTGCGCCGCGCGGTCTTCGGCGGCCGCTCGATCATGACGTCGGCCGCCAGCGCCTCCACGCCGGCGGCGAGCGCGTCGAGCCCCTGCACCACCACCGCGCGCGCCTCGGGCGGGCAGCCCGCATCGAGCGCCTCCTCGAGGCCCACCAGGATGCCGAACATCTGATCGCA
>JBBRED010000591.1:0-2989 GCA_038203335.1 Haliangiales bacterium
GACACCGGGCACAGTGCCGCGAATTCGGGTGAGGTCTGGAGCGCCGCTGGCGCCGCATCGCGCGCGGCATCGGCGAAGCCGAACCGGCGAAAGAACGGCGCGGCCGTGGTCGTCAACAGGTAGACGCGCGAGAGCTTCGCCACGCGCGCGGCAGCGAGCCGATCGGCAACCAATGCGATTCCCGTGCCTTGCAGCCGCTCTGAAGCCGCGACGGCCACCGACCGCAGCAATCCGACGTCGCCATGCGGCTCCAGCGCCGCGACACCCACGAGCGCGGCGCCGCGACGCGCGACGACGTACGCAGCGGGAAAGCCATCGCGCACGACCGCCGTCGGGAGTTCGGCACCGCCGACGAGCGTCTCGATCGCAGCTAGGTCGTCCGCCGTGGCGGGGACAAGCTCGATGCCCGCCGGTGGTCGCACGGCGGCGAACGCGAGGAGGCGACGCCGCAGGTCGTCTCGCGTCGCGCAAAAGCGCGCGAGCACCTCCTCACTCGAGGCGCTGGGATCGGTCGTCGCCGGATCCTGGAGTCCCCAATGTAGCCGCTCGAGCTTGCCGGGCCAGAGCGGGCAGACCTCTTCGGCACACAACGTGATCACCGTATCGACCGAGGCGGGGTCGATCTCGTCGGTCGACTTGCTGCGCTGGCTCGTGATGTCGATGCCGACCTCGCGCATCGCCGTGACCGCGTTCGGGTTGACCCGGCTTGGCTGGCTGCCCGCGCTCTGGACCGTCGCTGCACGTCCGAACAACGACCGCGCGAGACCTTCCCCCATCTGCGAGCGCGCGGAGTTCGCAACGCAGAGCAACAGCAGCCGCAATGACATGCGGACATCGTGATATAAGGGTCCCGTGTTGTCCAGCACCTCCAATCTCGAAGTCCGACCGCTGACGCGACTGTTCCGCGCGCTCGGAGACGAGACGCGCCTACGCATCGTCGCGTTGCTCTCGCACGGCGAGCTGTGTGTCTGCCACATCGAGTCGGCGCTGGCCCTCAACCAGTCGACGGCATCTCGGCAGCTCGGCATTCTCAAGGCGTCGGGTGTTGTCGACAGCCGACGGGACGGAACCTGGGTCTACTACCGGCTCACCGCGCAAGAGCACGAGACCGTGGCCAGGGCGCTCGAAGTTCTGACCAAGGCGTTCGGTGCCGAGCGTGCGCTCCGCACCGACCACGCCAAGCTTCGCAAGTCCTGCGGGCCGAAGTCGTGCACGTAGCAAGCTCGTCTCGGCGCGTCGTCGCCGAGGCGGTCGGGACTGCCCTGCTCGTTGCCGCCGTCGTCGGCTCTGGGATCATGGCGCAACGACTCGCGACGGATCACGCGGTGGCACTTCTCGCCAACACCCTCGCGACCGGTGCCGCGCTCGTAGCGATCCTGCTCATCTTCGGCCCGATCTCGGGGGCGCATCTCAACCCGGCGGTGACGATCAGCCTCGCCGTCGCGAGGCACATCACCCCGCGTCTCGCCGCAGGCTATGTCGTCGCGCAGGTGATCGGGGCCATCGCGGGCGCGATGCTGGCGAACGTGATGTTCGACCTGTCGCTCATGAGCTGGTCGGAGACGGTTCGCTCCGGCTCGGCCAAGCTGATCAGCGAGGCAGTGGCGACGTTCGGCCTCCTCGGCGTGGTGATCTGTGTCGGCCGCACGCGCCCGGCGATCACGCCGCTTGCGGTCGCCGCGTACATCGTCGCGGCGTACTGGTTCACCGCCTCGACATCGTTCGCGAACCCGGCGGTCACGATCGGCCGCGCGTTCAGCGACACGTACGCCGGTATCCGCCCGGCCGATATCGGCGGGTTCGTCGCTGCACAAGCGATCGGCGCGACCGTCGGAGCGCTCTTCTTCTCGTGGCTGATCGCAGCGCATGCGCCCGTCGGCACCGAGGCAAGCGGACGCGCTAGAAGCCCCGTGGAACCGCAGTAGCCGTCGTCGGCAGCAACGCCCATCGTTGTGAGCCGACCTTCTGAACCTAGGATGGATCGAAGATGGTGATCGTCGGAACAGCGGCCTCATCACATCGTGCGAGCAACGCCCGCAGCACGCGGCGCTGGAGGGCGGGCTCGTTCGCCTGACCGAGCGGATAGCCGAGCGGATACGGCACCGACAGCGCGCGCGGAGGCCGGACGCGTTCGGTGATCTCCGGAAGCATGGTCACCGATGCCGTGACGATGCCGCGTCGTTCGAGCTCTGCCTGGACCAGACCGACCGTCTGGTGACAGAACGGTCAAACGGGCACCAGCAACGCGACGTCGACATGATCGTCGAGCAGGAGCTGCGCCGCCTCGGGCGCGCTGTCGCGGACGAGGCGGCCCGGGGCCGTGAACGATCCCATGAACGAGAGATGGCGCGGCGCGACCTCACCGATCTCGCCGTCGACGACCAGCTCGCGCAGACGATCGAGCGGCAGCGCGAGGTTTCGATCCGCGGCGATGCCTGCATGGTCGAACGACTTGCTGCGGTGGAACTCGCCGAGGGCTTGCACGTCGACATCTCCGGCAACCACGCGATACGAGGAGTCACCGCCACGCACGGACTCGTCGAAGGGCGGCTGTCCCGCTGGCACGACGCCGGCCGAGGTCACGAGCGCCACGCGACACTGGGAGAGCGGCTTGCGCAGGACGGCGCAGGGCACGGGATCGATGCGGCGCCACGGGTAGACACGGAGGGTCGCCCGCAGCCAGAACGGAAGGTCCGCGAACGCGGCCATCAGCGAACCTGCCGGTAGAAGCGTGCGAGCGCGTGCGGCGACACACCGGCACGATAGAGGAGCGGGAACACGTTCACGAGCGCGGTGTAGACGATCGGCCGCGCCACGAAGCGCCGGGCCGACACGCGAACCGACGCGGCGCAGGTGTGGATCCGCCCCTGCTTCGAAAGCCGGTGCGACAGCTCGAGATCCTCCATCAGGGGCAGGTCGGGGAACCCACCAGCGGTGTGGAACGCCGAGGTCCGGACGAACATCGCCTGGTCGCCGTACGGATACCTCG
>JBBRED010000592.1:0-2855 GCA_038203335.1 Haliangiales bacterium
TGGGTCGCAGCGCGCAGATCACGATGCTTCACCACCCGCCGAACATGATCAGCGACGTGATGTGAGCTGAACCATGACCAGCGGCAACGGGCATAGCAACGGCAACGGTAGCAACGTCAAGGGCGGCTACTTCCTCGAGACCGACCTCGCGTGGGGCGAGCACTCGACGTCGCCGCCGTGGCCCGATGCCAAGCGCAACGAGCCGCTGCCACCGCTGCGTGCGCCGGTCACCGGCAAGCCGCGGATCGATGTGGCGGCCACGCTGGCCGGCAAGAACATCCTCCTGATCGGCACCACCGGCTTCGTCGGCAAGGTGGCGCTGTCGATGCTGCTGCACCGCTATCCCGACGTGGGCAAGGTGTTCTGCCTCGTCCGCCCGGGCGCTGGCAACACGGCCGACGAGCGGTTCTACAAGAAGGTCGCGTCGGTCGAGGTGTTCGATCCCGTTCGCGACGTTCACGGTGCGAACTTCGAGCCGTTCCTGCGCAGCAAGATCGTCGCGCTGCCCGGCGATATTGGCCGCGCCCTCTGCAACTTCACCGACGTCGAGTTCGCCGAGTGCGAGAAGCACGGCGGCGTCGATGTCGTCATCAACTCGGCCGGTCTGGTCTCGTTCGCGCCGTCGCTCGAGAGCGCCCTGCGGATCAACGCGATGGGCGCGAAGAACGTGCTCGACCTCGCGCGCAAGCTCGGCGCCAGGCTCGTTCACGTCTCGACCTGCTACGTCGCCGGTCGCCGTGACGGCGATGTCTGGGAGGACGAGCCCGTCGTCGGCTACTTCCCGCGCTCGAGCGCCGTCGCTCACGACTACGGCAATGAAGACGAGCTGCTCGATCGCGACTTCGATCCCGCCGCCGAGATCGCGGACTGCCAGCGGATCATCGACCAGGCGCGCGATCGAAGTAACGATCGCCAGCACATCTCCCAGTTCCGCGAGCGTGGCGCCGAATCGCTACGGGCCCAGCGGCGCGACCCGGATGACGAGGACGACCTCAAGATCGCCGTCGCTCGCGAGCGCAAGATCTGGATGAACGACGTCCTGACCAAGCTCGGCGTCGAGCGCGCCCACCACTGGGGCTGGACCAACACGTACACGTACACCAAGTCTCTCGGCGAGCAGATCATCCTCTCCGATCGCACGGTCACCTCGACGATCGTGCGTCCCGCCGTGGTCGAGAGCGCCGTGCGCTATCCGTTCCCCGGCTGGAACGAGGGCTTCAACACCACCGCGCCGCTGATGTACCTGATGCTCAAGGGCCACCGTGCGGTCCCTGCGGGCGCGGACGCGGCGCTCGATGTCATCCCGGTCGACTTCATCGCCGCCGGCATGTTGCTCGCCACCGCCGCGGTCCTCGCGGGCGAGCACGAGCCGATCTATCAGCTGGGCGCGAGCGACGCGAACCGGATCACCAGCAAGCGCCTCACCGAGCTCACCGGCCTCGCCGTTCGCCAACACTTCAAGGACAAGGCCGACGCCGGCGAGGACACGTTCAAGAACCGGCTGAAGGCGCGGCTCGAGGCGATGCCCGTCACCTACGAGCACTTCGACAGGTTCTCGGCGCCGATGTTCAAGCGCGTCGCCGACAAGCTGATCAAGGTCATCGACGACAAGCTGCCGAAGTGGGGCGCTCCCAAGCTCGAGGCGTTCGCCGAGCGTGCGCGCGAGGAGCTCGCGAAGATCTCCGCGTTCACCGGCCAGGTCGCCGAGCTCGTCGACCTGTTCAAGCCGTTCACCACCGACTACGACATCGCCTTCCGCTGCGACAACATGCGCGCGCTGTGGGCGCGGGTGACGCCGGCCGATCAGGACAAGCTCCTGTGGGCGCCGCACCTCGTGGACTGGCGCAAGTACTGGCTCGATACGCACTTCCCGGGCCTCCAGAAGTGGACGTTCGGCAAGCTCGACGACGAGTTCGGTCCCAAGCCGAAGTCGGTCTACACCTACAAGTCACTCCCCGAGCTGTTCGAGGCGGCGGTCAAGCTACATCGCAATCGCCCGGCGCTGCGCCTCGTGCGCAAGGATCCAGATCTCGAGCCGGTCTCGTACACCTACGGTCAGATGGGCGAGGTGGCGTGGCAGGGCGCGGGTGTGCTGCGCCAGCACGGCATCGGCGCCGGCGAGCGTGTCGTGCTGATGAGCGAGAACCGGCCCGAGTGGGGGCTCTCGTACTTCGCGATCGTCCTCGCGGGCGCGAGCGTGGTTCCGCTCGATCGCGAGCTGACGCTGGCCGAGGTCGTGAACCTGGTGAAGGTCTCTCGCGCGCGCGTGCTGGTGCTCTCGCGCAAGGTCGTCGAGCGGCTCGCGGGCGAGGCCGACATCGCCGTCCCGATCGGCGAAGGCGAAGGCGATGCCACGGTGGTGTGGTCGCCGGCGCACGGCGCGTTCGGCGGCTGGCTCGAGCAGCAGGGACTCGGCTTCGATACCAAGGTCCTCGCGTTCGACGAGCTGCTCGCCGAGCCCGATGTCTCGGTGGGTGCGATCCAGCCCGACGCCAAGGGCGACACGCTCGCCTCGCTGATCTTCACCTCGGGGACGACTGACACGCCGAAGGGCGTGATGCTGTCGCACAAGAACCTGACGTCGATGACGTCGAAGCTGTCGTCGCTGTTCACGCTGTACAAGCACGATAAGCTGCTCAGCGTGCTGCCGCTGCACCACACCCTCGAGTTCTCTGCCGGCTTCCTGATGCCGCTCATGCACGGCGCCTCGATCGACTACCTCGAGGAGCTCGAGGCCGACTCGCTCGCCCGCGCGCTCGAGGATCAGGGCGTCACCGGCATGGTCGGTGTCCCCGCGCTGTGGCAGCTGCTCGAGCGCAAGATCTACAAGAACGTCTCCGACGCCGGAATCGTCG
>JBBRED010000593.1:0-2821 GCA_038203335.1 Haliangiales bacterium
ATGCTCGGCATGGGCGAGATCGCGCTGCGCCAGGGGCTGTTCGGCGATGCGATCGCGCACCTGAAGAGGGCGGCGAAGTTCGCGCCGCGCAACGCGAAGGTGTTCGTCCTTCTCGGCGAGGCCTACCTGAACTCGGGCAACAACGCCGAGGCCGCGAACAACTTCAAGAAGGCGTTGCAGCTCGATCCGGATAACGCGCGCGCACGCGATGGCTATAACGAGGCGTCCTCGCGGGTGCCGCCGCCCGAAGAGTGATCGACAGGTGATCGCGCCCCTAGCGGCGCTTCTTCTGGACCTTGCTCGTGCGCTCGACGGCCACGTCCTTGACGGGCGCGGTCCAGCGCGACGGCGCACCGTGGTGGGACACTCCGAGGCGGATCCGGCGGGTCGAGAACGAAGGCACGAGCTTCGGAGCAGACTTGCCGAGGTGCATACATAACCCTAGGGGCGCGCGATCCGCCGGGGCAAGTTTGAGGCAGTCCGGAGAGATCTCCTCGCGCGCGCAGATGTGGGAGGATGGAGCGAGGGATGGCGCTGTTTCACGTTTACGTCGAGGCGCCCGACCCGTCCCCCGAGTCGATCGAACGACTCGCCGAGACGATCGGGACCAAGTACGGCGTTCCCGTCGCGGAGCTCGCGAAGCGGCTCACCGCGGGGCGGTTCCGCGTGAAGGCGAACGTCGATCGCGTCACCGCGGATGCCTACGGCAAGGCGCTCGCCGCGAGCGGCGCCGTGGTCAAGATCGAGGACGCACTACCGACGCAGCCGGTGCCCGTGATCACTCCACCGACGGGACCGCGACCGAGCTCCTCGACGCTGCCACCGGCGACTGCCGAGCGCTCGGCCGGATACTCCATGCAACCGGCGAAGGAGCGCGCAGCCTCGGCGTCGCTCCCACCGGCGACCCGCCCTGCCACGGCCTCGCTGCCACCGGTGAATGCAGAACGCCCCGCGTCGTCGTCGCTGCCGCCGGCCACTCGTCCTGCGAGCGCGTCGTTGCCACCGACCAACGCCGATCGATCCGGACTCCCACGGCAGTCCATGCCGCCGCCCCGCGCATCGACCTCGTCGCTGCCGCCGGCCAATACCTCACGCACGTCGTCTGCGTCGCTTCCGGCGGCGAGCGGCTCCGCGAAGACGGGTCCGGTCGTGGCCACCGGACTGTCGGCGGCGTACACCGAGTCTGCGGTCACGGACCTCGGTGCGCTGGGTGGCGACTCGCTCGCGATGGTCTCGCTCGAAGGTGACGACCATCCGCGCAGCGCGAGCGAGAGCGATATGTTCGCGCCGATGCCCGACGTGGCGCCGTCGGTGGCGAGGACGGCCAGCAATGCAACGAAGCCGCCCAGGCCAGCGCGTCCCAAGGACGAGCCGATGGATCTGTTCGCGCCGCCCGACGCGGCCGAGGACGCCGCCTTCAAGGTCGAGATCGCCGCCGACGATGCCGCGCATCGCGCGCGGAAGATGAGCACGCCGCCCGCCGGCGTTCCGGCGACGCCGCCACCGGTGGTCACGCCGCAGCTCAAGAAGAAGCACCCAACCCCGGTCGCCGGGCACCAGGTCGTCGTCGCCCCGGACGCGCAGGAGACCCCGCGCTGGCGGTTCGCCGCCGGCGTGATGCTGTCGATCCTGCTCGGCTTCCTCCCCGCCCACCTGATCGCTTCGTCCCGCGAGCGCTCGGCATTCCAGCGCATCGACGCGCAGGTCATCGCGACGCAGGATCAGGCGGACACCGCCGAGATGTACGCGACGCTCGATCAGTTCCGTGACGCACAGCGCGCGGTCAAGCAGAGCGAGAAGCGCAACATCGCGCTGCTCTCGATGCTGATCTGGGGCATCGCCGCGGGCGGGCTCGCCTACGTCTGGTTCCGGCGCGTGCCGTGGGACCGGATCACGCCGAACGCCTAGCCGTCGTCGTCTTCGGACTCTTCGTCCTCGTCGTCATCGCGCGTGCCGCGGCTGGCGCGCTCCGCCGCATCGGCGGCGGCCTCGCGCGCGGCGAGGTCCTTGCCTTCGCGCTCGCGCTTCAGCGTGACGCGCCACGCGAAGATGATCGAGAGGTTATAGAGGATGATCATCGGCCCGGCCATCATGATCTGCGAGACCACGTCGGGCGAAGGCGTGAGGATCGCACCGATGACGAACGCCATGACGACGAACCAGCGGTTGAACTTCCACAGGCTGCGGTGGGTCACGAGCCCGACCATCGCGAGGAAGTAGATCAGGAGCGGAAGCTCGAACACCGCGCCGAACGCGAGCATCATGTCGCGCGTCAGGTCGAGGTAGTCCTGCATCATGATCATCGGCTGGAGCTCTTTGTCTCCGTAGTCGAGGAGGAACCCGTACAGGTTCTCGAGGACAAACCGGTAGCAGAACAGCGCGCCGCTGATGAAGAACACCGCGGAGAACGCGGCGAACGCCACGGTGATCTTGCGCTCGCGCTTGTAGAGGCCGGGCGCGATGAACTTCCACAGCTGATAGAAGATGAACGGCGACGCGACGAAGATGCCGGCCCACAGGCCGATCGACATGTCGACCCAGAACGGCTCGGTCAGCTTGCCGAACACGATGTGCGGGACGCCGAGCTTCTCGACCTCCCAGACATGGAACAGCGGCGCCTTCAGCCAGTCGTAGATCTCACCGGAGAAGTACCAGCAGATCACGAACGCGAGGATGAAGAAGATCGCCGCGTTGCGGACGCCGAGCGGCGGCTTCGCCGCGTGCCGGAGGATTTGATGCTCCCGGCCAGCTGGGTTCGCACCCTCCGGGCTGCTCCGCTCTCGGCGCCGTGCGACTGCCGTGCGAGTGAGGCGACCATCGT
>JBBRED010000594.1:0-2779 GCA_038203335.1 Haliangiales bacterium
ACGATGGTCGCGATCATCAACCAGCAGGTCGATGGCGAGGAGACGTTCCTGTTCAAGCCCGGCGGCGGTGGTCAGGGCTACGAGTCGAACCCGTACCGGGTGATCCGGTTCAAGAACTCCACGCCGTTCGCGCTCGAGTCCGGACCGATCTCGATCTACTCGGGAGGTAGCTTCGTCGGCGAGGGCATCAGCGAGCCGGTCAGCGCCGGCGTGGCGGTGACCATCCCGTTCGCCGTCGAGTCCAGCTTCCTCGTCGCGCAGCGCGCGGCGTACAACGGCGACGAGATCCGCCTCGTCAAGATCGTTCGCGGCGTGATGGAGATCGAGCAGTTCGGCCGGCGCACCACGACCTGGGAGGTCAAGACCCAGCTCGCGCGCCCCGAGGACACCACGCTCTACGTTCGCCACGCGAAGATGGGCGGCAGCTACGAGCTCGTGCCGCGCCCGGCGGGCACCGAGGATCTACCGGATGCGTACCTGATCAAGCTCGTGCTGCCCGCGAAGGCGCTCGAGGCGAAGCAGGACGTCATCGAGCAGACGCCATCGCGCTCCACGATCTCGATCTGGGACTCGCGCGCGCTCGTGCTGCTCGAGGGCATCCTCGCGCAGGGCAACCTCGAGCAAGGCATCCGCGCGAAGCTCGATCCGGTCGTCAAGCTGCGCCAGGAGGTTGGCCGCATCGATACCGAGATCGAAGGCAAGACGCGCACCCGCGGCGAGCTCGACCAGCGCGCGAACGAGACCCGCGCGAACCTCGAGGCGATCAAGAAGGATCCCGCGGCGAGCGCGCTGCGCAAGCGGCTGTCGGATCGGCTGGAGCAGTTCGCGAAGGACGGCGACAAGCTCGGGCGAGAGATCGTCGAGCTCTCGACCAAGCGCACGGAGAAGAAGATCGGGCTCGAGGATGCAATGCAGAACCTCGACCTCACCCCGAAGCAGCCGCTGGTCCCGAAGAAGTAACGATCGGCGCATCCCGCGCATCGGAGTCACCCCCATGAGGCTCGTCATCCTCGGTATCGGTGCGATCGGCGGCGTGATCGGCGGCCTGCTCGCGCGGGCGAAGCGCGACGTGGTGCTGCTCGCCCGTGGCCCACAGCTCGACGCGATCCGCGCCAGCGGTCTGCGCGTCGAATCACCCGATGCCACGTTCACCGTGCACCCGGAGATCGCGGATGTCCGCGAGCCGTTCGCGTGGCGTCCCGGCGACCTGCTCGCGATCGCGACGAAGACCCAGGACGCGGCGACCGCACTGCGCCAGGTCGCCGTCCCGCGCCACGTTCCGATCTTGTGCCTGACCAACGGCGTGGAGGCCGAGCGGATCGCGCTCCGCCACGTCGACGAGGTCTACGGCGGCTGCGTGAAGATGCCCGCGACCTACCTCACGCCCGGGGTGGTCCAGGTCTGGGCGGCGCCGGTCCCCGGCCTGATCGATCTCGGTCGATACCCCGATGGGCAGGGCGAGCTCGCCGACGAGATCGCCGGAGAGCTGATCGTCGCCGGGTTCGCGAGCCTCGTGCGCCCGCAGATCATGAAGTGGAAGCGCGCGAAGCTGATCTCGAACCTCGCGAATGGCGCCGAGGCCCTGAGCGGACCCGAGGCGCGCACGTCCGACGTCGCCGACCAGGCGCGCGCCGAGGCCCGCGCGTGCTTCTCGACGGCGGGCCTGTCGTGCGCGACCGAGGCGGAGGACCAGGCGAGCCGGGAGGGCTATCAGAGCAAGCCGATCGCGGGCGCCACGCGCAGCGGCGGATCGACGTGGCAGAGCCTCGCGCGCGGTGCCACCGAGCTCGAGACCGACTACCTGAACGGCGAGATCGCGATGCTCGGGCGGCTCCACGGTGTGCCGACACCGGTGAACAGCGCGCTGCAGCAGCTCGCCTCCGAGGCGGTGCGCGAGCGCCGTTCGCCCGGCACCATGTCGCTCGACGAGCTGCGCGCGCGGGTCACTCGATCCTCGAGTCAGTGACGATCGGCGGCTCGGCCGCGAGCACGAAGATGCCGGGGATGGTCTCGAAGCCGTGGGTCGGATTGCGTCGCAGCACGCTGCGATGGATCCGCAGGTGACCGGTGCGATTGTTCGAGACGAAGAAGATCGCGCCACCGCCCTCGATCGCGTCGTTGTCGGTCATCTCGGTGCCGCAGAGCGACAGCGTGGTACCTCGCGTTCAGCTCGGTCGGCGGCGTAATCGATCCGCGACACCGACGAGATCGTGGCCCTCGGAGTCCACGATCACGCGCGCCGCGTTGTTGAGCTGCAAGAGATCTGCGATCCGGTGCTCGTCGGGCACCACCACCCAGGTCACGCCCGGCATCACGTCGATGCGGTGTCGCGGCGTGCCGACCTCCTGGCCGCGCGCGACCGCATCCGCGAGCTCGCCGATCGCGGTGGAGATCAGCGGCACATCGGCATCGCTGCACAGCGCGACGAGATCCGGCGCGCCGAACTTCCGCAGCCCGCGCGTGTGGATCGCGTGCGCCTGATCGGGCCGCGTGGATTCGGTCTCGTAGATCACGCGGACCTCGTACGCCACGTCGAGCGGGCCCGGTGGCGGTAGCGCGCCGCCCGCGTGGAACATCATCGCGTGCGCGTCGAGCACGGTGGTCGCACCGCGAGCCACGAGGTACCGCGCCATCGCCCAGGCGGCCTGGAGATACGCGAGATCCGTGGGCGGCGCGGCCTCCACGCTGATCACGTGGAGCACGTCGGCGGCCGCAAGCGCGGCCGTGTCTCCCTGGAGATCCGCGCGCGCGATCGCGCCGAGCGAGCCGGAGCGCCAGC
>JBBRED010000595.1:0-2749 GCA_038203335.1 Haliangiales bacterium
CGCCCGCCGGTGGCCCGCCGCCTCCGGGATACTGATCGATCGCTCGATCGAAGCTGACAGCGAGGGCGCACGAGCTCCCTCGCTGTTTGCATTTTCGGGATCAGGCGAGCAGCCGGGAGTCGTCGAGCGGCGCATCGTTGATCTGATCGACACCGTTCATCATGAACCGCCGGGCCGCCGCCGCGGTGCGACCGCCGTAGCCGTTGTCGAGACACCACTGCGCGTGGCCGACGAGTAGTGCGAGCTCGAGGCTACGGCCGAGCGTCATCGCAAATCGTCGCGCACCGGCTTCGAGCCGCGCTGGCTGGGTCATCGCCTCGCTCACCCAGGCGGCCGCGTGCTTCATCGCCGCGCGCGCCGCCGCGGCCGGTGCCGCGAGACCCGGATCCTTCGCGACCGCGACGTTGGTCTCGATCTCGGTCGCGATCGCCTGGAGCGCTCCGCCCTTGGCGAGCGCGCGCAACGTATCGAGGGAGAGTACGTTCGTGGTGCCCTCCCAGATCGGCAGCACCTGCGCATCGGCGAGGATCCGCGGCAGACCAGTGTCCTCGATGTATCCGGCGCCGCCGCACGCTTCGATCGCCTCGGAGGCGACCGCGACGGCCTGCTTCCCCGTCGTCAGCTTCGCGATCGGCACGAGCGCGCGCGCGAGCGTCTCGTCGTCCGCCGAGCCGCCGTGCTCGAGCGCGCCGATCAGGCTGACGCTCCTGAACGCGAGGCAGAACGCGCCCGCGTACTCGGCTTCGATGCCGGCGAGCGTATCGACATGCAGCGGCTTGTCGACGAGCAGCGCGCCGAACACCTTGCGGCGCCGCGCGTAGTCGCCGGCCAATGCGAGCGCACGGCGCATACCGCTGACCGCGCACACCGCGTTCCACGTGCGGGTGACGCTGAGCATCGGCGTGATCGCGCGAACGCCCTCGCTCGGCGCTCCGACCAGCGTGGCCGGCGCGCCATCGAGCGTGAGCTCGGCGGTCGGCACCTTGCGGGTCCCGAGCTTGTCCTTGAGGCGGTTGACCTGAATGTTGCGCAGGCGTCCGTTCGCATCACGGAGCTCGACGAGGAACAGCGCGAGGCCGCGGCTGCCCTCCGGGTTACCCTCGGGGCGCGCGAGCGTGAGCGCCATCTGCGCGGTGGTCGCCGACGTGAACCACTTCGTGCCGTAGAGGCGCCACTGATCGCCATCGAGCTTCGCGACGGTCTCGCTCTGCGACACATCCGAACCGCCAGTGCGCTCGGTCATCCACTGGCCGCTCGTCCACATCGTGTCCGGATCGCGCGTGGTGAGGAGCGGCACGTACTTGTCGATCAGCGCCTGGTTGCCGCTGCCGAGCAGCGTTCGCGCCGCGCCGTCGGTCATCGCGAGCGGGCACGAGTACACGTCGAGCGACGGGTTCAGCACGTGCACGATCGCGAACTGGTGCGTGCGCGCCTTCGCGCCGAGCTTGCCGTCGTAGCCGGCGGCGACCATGCCGTGCTTCGCCGCGAGTACCTGCGCCTCTTGCCACAGCGGCGACACCTCGATCTTGTCGATCCGGTTTCCCCATGCGTCCCACTGCGTGAGCGTGGGCTCGTTGAGGCGGTCGGCGAGCTGCTTGCCGTAGTACTCGACGGCGACGTCTCCGAGCGCGCGGAGCTCCGCCGGCACCTCCTCGCCGCCGATGTGGCGCGCGATCCACGACGGGAGCATCGGATCGTCGTCGAACTGGTTGCCGAGGCGAGGTGGGTCCTGGAAGAACGCCATAGCGGGACCCTACCGCGGTAATGTGTGCACGTGAACCTGCTACTCGTCGAGCCGGGCGAGGTCGGTGGCGATGGAACGATCCTCCTCGGTGACCGCCGGGCCGAGCACCTGCGGAAGTTCATCGGCGTCACGGTGGGATCCACCGTCAAGACCGGCATCGTCGCGGGTCGCACCGGATCCGCCGAGGTTCTCGCCGACAACGGCACCACGATCTCGCTGCGGTTGACGCTGACCGGACCGGCCTCGACGCCGATGCCGGTCTCGCTGGTGCTCGCGGTGCCCCGGCCGAAGGTGCTGACCCGCGTGATCGAAACCGCCGCCGCGTTCGGCGTGAAGCGGATCGATCTCACGAACTCGTGGCGCGTCGAGAAGGCATACCTGTCGTCGCCGCGGCTGTCCGCGGAGGCGCTCGGCTACGCGGTGCGGTTCGGCGCCGAGCAAGGCGCGACCACGCACGTGCCGCCGGTCGAGCTGCACGAGCGGTTGATGGGCCTCCTCGACGCGCGCTGGGCGGTGCCGACGGCGCTGCCCGCGACGAAGCTGATCGCGCACCCCGACGCGCCGCCGATCGAGGCAGCTGCGCTGACGTGGCCGCTCGTGCTCGCGCTCGGCCCCGAGGGCGGCTGGATCCAGCGCGAGCTCGACACGTTCGTCGAGCGCGGATTCACCCCCGTCTCGATCGGAACGCCGATCCTCCGCGTCGAGTCCGCGCTCGCGGCCGTGCTCGGCCAGCTCCTCGTGCTCCAGCGCCTCAGGGGTTGAGCGCGTCCGAGAGCTCGGCGAGGACGCGTAGGTCCTGCTTCATGTCCTCGGTGATCACGATGTCCTCGCCACCCGAGGGCGACTCGAAGCGGAGGATGGCCTCGTCGGCATCGAGCACGGTGCGGATCACGCGGGCGAGCGCGCGCGTGAACGGCAGCGTGGCCACCGAGCGCTCGGCGGCCGGATCGTAGACGGAATCGAGGGTCGTCGAGGTCCATCGGATGGTGCCCGCGAGGATGGTGA
>JBBRED010000596.1:0-2720 GCA_038203335.1 Haliangiales bacterium
TCTACCAGCCGTGCGACGACATGGCCCCACATCGCCACAAACTACGCCTGTAGCGGCGCATCGGTCATGAACCGATCGATGCATGCGAGCACGTTCGCATCGGTGTAGTCGAGCGGCCACGGATCACGCGGCACGAACGCAGCGTAGTAGCTCGCGTCGCACGTCCACCTCGGCGCGCCGTCGAAGCCGAAGCCCTCGCCGTAGACGTCCTCGTGCATGTCGAGGATGACGTCGAGGCCGGCGTCGTGGGCCCAGCGCAGGCGCTCGGCGACCCAATCGAGATAGACCTCGTCGTACGTGCCCTGCGTCGGCTCGATCGCGGCCCACGTGATGATGAAGCGCAGCGTGCGAAAGCCCCACGCGTGAAGCTGCGCGTAGTCCGCGGGCACGAAGTCGTCGGTGTACGGCGACATCTTGTGCGAGCCGGCGAAGTTGACGCCGCGCGGAATCATCGCGCGGCCTTCGGGATCGCGGAGCGCGCCCTTGCACACGTGGACGCCGTCACCGCCGCAGACCTCGATGGACGCGTTGTCGCCGCACGCGGTGGTCGCGAGCAGCGCGAGGACGGCGAGGCGGATCATCGCCGTGGTTTCTTCGGTGCGGGGAGATCGCGACGCGCGAGCTCGGCGCCGCGCAGCGAGTACGCGACGCCGCCCTTCGCGGTGTCCCACGGCAGCGCGATCGCATCGGCGTCGGCGGCCGGTTCCTCGTTCCAGGTCTCGGCGGTGAACCCGACCGCCGGCTTCGGCACGACGCGGAGCTCCGGCCCCTTCGCCCCCTTGACGATGGCGTAGCTCGACTCGAGCACGTTCGGTCCCATCTGCTTCCGGACCTCGATCTGAGCGAGCGGCGTGAGCTGACCGCTCCACACCGTCCACAGCATGAGCAGATCGCGGCTGCCGCCGTTCCCGCTCTGGCGCACGATCGCGCTGACCACCTTGATCGAGGTGCCGAGCGGGAGGAGCTCGATCCTCTTCACGTCGGCGGCGCTCGCGGCCGGCATCGAGACGTACGCGAACTGATCCGTGAGGATGCCGATCACCGTGCCGCCGGCGACGATCCGCTCGCTGCCCTTGCGATCGGGATCCATGTTCGCGAGCTGGTCGAGCCTGACGTCGGAGCGCTTGAGCCGCACCGACCGAAGAAAGTCGTCGAGCAGGTCCTTGCGATCGCCGAGCTCGACGGTGAGCGGGAGCGTGATCTCGGTGTCGGCACCGCCGGTCGCCTGATCCGAATCGTGGAATACGATGCCGAGATCGAGCGACGGCGTGGAGCCGCTGAACCCGGCGATCGCCTTCGCCGGTACGCGCAGCTCGATCGAGAAGCCCTTGGGCTGCAGCGAGTCCGCGACCGCGATCTTCGCCGGCTTGACGATCCGAGCCTTCGCCATCGCGTTGCCCGGGAACACGTCGATCGCGACCGGCGCGCCGCTCGCGGCGAGCTTGATCGTCACGTGGTCCTCGTGCGCCTTGCCGCTGCGCACGCGGATCAGGCGGTCATCCTTGATGTCGAGGGACAACGCGAACGCCGTGCCATCCCACGAGCACCGCAGCTCGACCTGCCCGTTCGACGGGGATCCGGCCTTCATCAGCGGCGCCTTCGGCCAGTCGTCGAGGAGGCCATCGATCTGGAGGTCCGCCGTCGCTAGATCGTCGCAGCGGATCGACGAGCCGGCGTACGCGCGCGCATGAGTGATCGCGAGCACGGCGACGACGAGGGGGAGCCGCATCGCCCCGAAACCTAATCGAGGCCGGCGCGAGGGTCTACGGGAATAGCCGGCCGCGCCTTCCCGGTACCCGCCTTGACGGGAGCTACTGCCATGACCACGTTGCCCGGGCCCGATATGCCGAAGGTTTCGATCCGCCGTCTGCTCACGCGCCTCGCCGCGCTCGCATTGACCACCGGCGTGGTGGTTCCCGCGGCCGCCGCGTCCACCATCGATCCTAACATCGACCCGGAGCTGACCGCGGACGGCCCGGTCGACCGCGAGCACATCGACGAGCTCGATGCCGCGGCCGCGCTCGGCCGTGGGCTCGCGCTCGCGCTGTCGGAGATGCGCCCGCTCGACGCGACCCAGCTCGCATCGACCTGGGCCCTCTCGGAGCACCAGGTCCGCCGGCTCGCGGTGGCCCACGCCCTCGAGTGGACCTTCAAGCTCGTCGGTGACGACCTGATCATCGACCACCTGTCGCGCGACGGCGACCCGACGATCCGCACCGAGATCGCGCGCGCCGCCTGGGTTCGCCGGGCCGCCGGTGGCGATCCGAACGTGCTCGTTCGCCTGGCCGAGGATCCGGATCCGCGCGTGCGAGCGGTGGCCCGCCGCGCCCGGCCCGGCGACGGGCCGCGAACGGCGTAGACACGCGATTGGATTATCGGATCCGTGCTATAGGAACCCCGTGCTGGAGACCCTCGCCAAGGGATTCAAGGCCGCTCGGCAGCGGCTGACCGGCGTCGCCGAGCTATCGGATGACGTCATCGAGGACGCGCTTCGCGACGTCCGCCTCTCGTTGCTGGAAGGCGATGTCGAGTTCAGCGTGGTCAAGCGCTTCCTCGAGCGCGTCCGCGAGGCCGCGCGAGGCAAGCAGGTCGAGCTCCGTGCGAAGAGCAAGGAGTACGGGACCAAGACGATCACGCCCGAGCAGGCGTTCATCGCGATCTGCCAGGACGAGCTGACCAACATGATGGGTCCGGTGGACACCGAGATCCGCTGGGCCAAG
>JBBRED010000597.1:0-2702 GCA_038203335.1 Haliangiales bacterium
TCTTCGCGGGGCACGCAGCGAGAACGAGGAGCAAGGCGATCCGGCGCATGCCGGAGTCGTAACACGCTCAGCCGTCGGCGACGCCCAGGTAGCGCGTGACCATCGCGGTGGCCTCGTCGATCAGATTCGGATCGGAGAGGCGCGCGGGCTGGAACAGGGCCGCGCGCTGCGCGATCGCTTCGATCGAGGCGACGAGCACGAACGCGGCCATCTCCGGATCACGCACCGCGATCTCGGTCTTGCGCGCCTCGAGAAGCGCCGCCACGAGCCGCAGCGTGCCCTCGTGCAGCTCCGCGATGCGCGCCATGCGGCCGACGCGGGGGACCTGCTCGATCAGCACCCGCGAGAGCTCGGGCGACGCCGCGTAGTTCTCGATCGTCATGCGGATCATGGTTCGCACGGCTTCGGGGAACGGCCGCTGCGCGACGCGCGCGAGCTCCGAGAGCGTGCTCGCGTTCTTCTCGTCGAGCCGGCGCTCGATCAGCGCGGCGACCAGGGCCTGCTTGTTCGGGAAGTATTGATAGAGCGAGCCGATCGAAACTCCCGCCTGCTCGGCGACCGCGTTGGTGGTGAGGCCATCGAAGCCGAGCTTGATCAGAATCCGAGCAGTCGCCGCGAGGATGGTCTCGACGGTCTCCTTGCTCCGGGTCTGGCGCGGCCGTTTCCGAGGCGTGGTCTTGACTTGGCGGCGTACTGGGATCATTCGAGGCTCGCTCACGGGGATCGAGGAACGCGAGTTGGCAATGTGAGTAATCGCTCGCATTCTATTCACACATGGCCACCGCCACCAGCCCATTCTTCTCGCCCCCGCAGATCGTGCCGTCGGTACCGGCCCTGCGCGGGCTGCCTCTGATCGGCAACATGCTCGAGTTTCGCCGGGACCGCCTCGCGCTGCACGATGCGGCCGCGGAGGTCGGACCGGTCACGCGGTTCCAGATCCTGCATCTGCCCATCTACTCGATCACGGATGCGGACCTGGCGAAGGAGGTGCTGGTCGATCAGGCGGCGTCGTTCAAGAAGAGCGCCGGCCTGCAGTTCCTGGCGCCGCTGCTCGGCGAAGGGCTCCTGACCTCGGAGGGTGACGTGCACAAGCAGCATCGAAAGCTGCTCGCGCCCGCGTTCGCTCCGAAGCGCCTCGCCGCGTACGGCACCGTGATGGTCGAGGAGACCAAGCGCCAGCTCGCCGGCTGGCACAAGGGCAAGCAGGTCGACATCGCGCACGAGATGATGGAGATGACGCTCGCGATCGCGGGCCGAACGATGTTCGATGCCGACGTGCGCAGCGATGCGCGTGTGGTCGCCGAAGGGCTGGAGATGGCGATGCGCTCGATGCTGAAGAGCATCACGTCGCCGGTACAGCTCGGCTACAAGTGGCCGCTACCGCGCCATCTGCAGATGAAGCGCGCGGTGAAGATGCTCGACACGATCGTCTACCGGATGATCGCCGACGGGCGCGCGGCGAACGTGGACAAGGGCGACGTGCTCTCGATGCTGCTGCTCGCGCGCGACGAGGACGGCACCGGCCTCACCGATGCGCAGGTGCGCGACGAGGTGATGACCCTGCTGCTCGCGGGGCACGAGACCACCGCGAACACGCTGACGTGGACCTGGTACGAGCTCGGGCGGAATCCGGCGGCGGTGGCGCGGATCGAGGAGGAGCTCACGCGCGTGCTCGGCGGCCGCACGGTGACGACCGAGGATCTACCGAACCTGCCGTGGACGGCGGCCGTGATCGACGAGGCGATGCGCCTGCATCCGCCCGCGTACCAGACGGGGCGCGAGGCGAAGGCCGACGTGACGATCGGCGGCCACCGGTTCCCCGAGCGGTCGATCGTGATCATCAACATCCGCGGCATCCATCGCCGCGCGGACTACTTCCCGCAGCCGCTCGCGTTCCGGCCCGAGCGCATGCTCGTCGATCAGAAGAAGGCACGGCCGCGGCACCACTACCTGCCGTTCGGCGCGGGACCGCGCGTGTGCATCGGATCGCACTTCGCGCTGATGGAGGCGCAGCTCGCGCTCGCCACGATGGTGCAGGCCGCGCGCGTGCGGCCGATCGTGTCGATGGTGGTGCCCGAGCCGCTCGTGACCTTGCGGCCAAAGGGCGGCCTGCCGGCGATCGTCGAGCTCAAGTGAGCGCGCTACGGCAGGAACCGGGCGCGCTGCTCGGGCGATGGGATCTCGCAGGCATCGACCTTGCCCCACACCTTGTAGCGAATCGCGGCGATGAACCGGTAGCCGACGTTCAGGACGAAGCCCGGGAACCAGCGGAACGCGTGGGCCCAGCTCCACGGCGCGCGCATGTGCTTCGCGGCGTGAAGGAACGCCTTGCTGCGCAGGTGGACCTTGCCGGCGTCGATGTAGATCACCGTGTCGATGGTCTCGGGGATGCCCGGATAGTGCGGGCGAAGCGCGGCGACGGTCTCGCCCTGGAGCGGCGCGAACATCATCTGACGGTCGCGCTCGTGCTTCAGGATCCAGCGCACGGACTTGGCGCACAGGCCGCAGGTGCCGTCGTAGAGAATGAGGCCGCCGTTCGCGATCGCATGATCGGCGGCAGCAGGTGCGACGGCGGCGGAGACCACGCCTGCATCATGCCCCGTCCGCATCCGGTGGCAAGCGTTGCTGCTAGGGTGGTGTCGCGTGTTCAAGTACGTCGTCGGCAGTCTGATCCCGCTCGTCATTCACGCGTACGTGTGGGT
>JBBRED010000598.1:0-2692 GCA_038203335.1 Haliangiales bacterium
CCGCGCGTTCATCATGAACATCCGCGCGGGCGGGCGGAGCAAGCAGGGCGCGTCGACGATCACCCAGCAGGTCGTGAAGACGTTCCTGCTCACGCCGGAGAAGACGTTCAAGCGCAAGATCCAGGAGATCATCCTCGCGCGGCGACTCGAGAAGTCGCTGACGAAGGAGGAGATCATGACCCTCTACATGAATCAGATCTACTTCGGGCACGGGCGCTACGGCGTTCAAGAGGCCGCGAAGTTCTACTTCGGCAAGGACGTCGGGCAGCTCAACGTCGGGGAGGCCGCGATGATCGCGGGCCTCCCGCAGTCTCCGAACAACATCTCGCCGCGCACGCATCCGCAGCGTGCGAAGGAGCGCCAGACCTACGTGCTGAACCAGCTCGTCGGGATGGGCAAGCTGACGCAGGCCGAAGCGCAGAAGTGGATCGATGCGCCGATCCAGGTCGTCCAGACGCCGTTCCCGCAGCTCGGCTCCGCGCCGGGCTGGCTCGAGCTCGCGAAGAAGGAGTTGATCGCCGACAAGGGTGAGGCCGCGCTCGACACCCTCGGCGCGAGGGTCCGCACCACCGTCGATCCGAGCCTGCAGGCGGCGGCGCAGAAGGCGCTGCAGAACGGGCTGCGCGGCCTCGACAAGCGGCACGGCGTGGGCCGGCCGATCCGCACGCTCAAGAGCGACAAGATCGACTCCACCATCGCATCGCTCGCGAAGAGGCTGCCGTCGGGTGGACCGAAGGCGAAGGAGATCTACGAATCGGTCGTCACCGAGGTGTTCGATGACGACAAGGAGGTCGTCGTCGATCTCGGCGACTGGAAGGGCTCGCTTCTCCTCGGCGGCGCCGACGACGAGCGGTTCAACCCGCCCGGTGAGGATGGCGCGATCAAGAAGCCGAGCGAGCGGTTCAAGCCCGGCGACGTCGTCGAGGTGACGGTCGCGCAGGCCGAGGTGATCGCCGCCGCCACCGGCGACGAGGAAGAGGACGCGGCGGCGAAGCCCAAGGCGGTCAACGCGCCGAAGCATTCGAAGCACCACGTCGGCTTCACGTCACCGGCGCAGGGCGCGATCGTGGTGATCGATCTGAAGACCCGCAAGGTGCGCGCCTTGATCGGCGGTTACACGCTCAAGGCGGGTGGGTTCAACCGCGCCACCATGGCAAAGCGCCAGCCGGGCAGCTCGTTCAAGCCGTTCGTCTACGGGACCGCGATCGAGTCCGGCAAGTACACGCCGGCGAGCAAGGTCAACGATGCGCCCGAGGTGTTCGATCTGTGGAAGCCCAAGAACTACGAGACCGGCAAGTTCGAGGGCCCGGTGCTGCTGCGCCACGCGCTCGCGAAGTCGATCAACACGGTCGCGATCCGCGTGACCTACGACATGAAGCCCGAGAACATCGCCGCGTTCGCGAAGAAGCTCGGTATCCAGAGCGACCTGCCGCACGAGATGTCGCTCGCGCTCGGCTCCGGTGAGGTGACGCCGCTCGAGATGACGAACGCGATCGCCACGCTCGCGACCGGCGGGATCTACGCGTCCCCGAAGTTCATCGAGGCGATCGACGGCAAGGTGACCCCGCCGTCCGCGGGCGAGCAGGTGCTTCGGCCCGAGGTCGCGTATGTCGTCGTCGACATGATGCGGTCGGTGGTCACCGAGGGCACCGGTCACCTCGCGTCGGTGCTGAAGATCCCGCTCGCCGGCAAGACGGGCACGTCGAACGACGCGCGCGATACCTGGTTTGTCGGCCTGACGCCCGACTACGCGTTCGGCGTGTGGCTCGGTTACGACGACAACCGCACGCTGGGCAGGGGCGAGACCGGCGGCACCACCGCGGTGCCGGTGTTCGTCGAGCTCGCGAAGACCATGCAGCTCCCGGCGAAGTCGTTCCCGAAGCCCGCGCACGTCACCGAGGCGACCATCGATCTCGCGAGCGGTCTGCTCGCGCCCGAGGGTGCGCCGAAGGGCACGTCGCGCAGCGAGGTGTTCGTCGAGGGAACCGCGCCCACCGAGACCGCGGCAATGCCCGGCGACGTCACCGAGACCAACGTCGTGACCGGCGAGTATAACGACTGATGGTTCGGGCGGCGCTCGCGCTCGGAATCGTGCTCTGCGGGGCAGCGCCGGCGCACGCGGGCTCGGCGGACGATTACTTCGCGCGGCTGGCAGCGGCCGCGAAGCAGAGCCTCGATGACGTGATCGCGGCGCGCGCACCGAAGCTCGTACCACCGGTGCCGGTGAAGCTCGTGTGGAAACCGGTGCGGCTTGGCTCGTTCGACCCGGGTTCGCCGCTCGTGGCGCTGACCTCCGCGGATCTCGATCGTGATGGCAAGGCCGAGCTCTACGCGGTGACCACGCGCGAGGTGATCGCGCTCGGCGTCGTGAACCGAAAGGTGACCGAGCGCGGGCGCGTGGAGTTCGTGGGAGAGCCGGCGATGCCCGCGTCGCGCGATCCGGTGGGCAGCGCGGTCGTCGACAAGGGCGAGTTGATCGCGAGCTCGTCGGCGTGGGACAGCGAGCTGCGCGTGCGCTGGCAGGCCGGCGCGCTCGTCGGGCAAGCGGGGCAGACCGGGGCGCTCGTGTGCCCGGGCGAGCGGCTCGCCCGCGTGCCGGGGCGCAACCACTTCGGCGATCCGGCCACACCGGTGTACGGCGTGCAGTGTGCGCAGCTCGTGGATCCGATCGGCGCGCCGCTGCAGATGCGCG
>JBBRED010000599.1:0-2683 GCA_038203335.1 Haliangiales bacterium
TGGGTCGGATCAGGCTGGAGCGCCACGTGAACGCCGAACGAGTTATCGAGAAAGAGGTAGTTGTTCGCGGCTCCGAGGTCACCAGCGTGAGCGAGCTGGATCGTGACGTCTTCGGTCGGCAGCCACGCAAGCGGATCGATCGTGATCGTTCCGCCGTCGGCGATTGTCAGCGCGGGGAAGTGGATGTAGCCGATGATCACGTCCTGGTGCTCGGCCACCACGAGGACGTCGGCGGCTCCGCTGCACCGGTCGTCGAACGTCGCGGCGGACGGGGTCGAGGCCGCCGAGCTGCAGGTCGACCACACCCGCATGACCTCTGCGCCTGCGGGTGGAGATCCCGAGATGGTCATCGTCGCGATCGGCGCGTGCGTCGGCTCGGCGGGAGGGCCGAAGGCGAGCGTGGTGCCGGGCGGGACGTCGGTATAGGCCTCGATGTCCGCACCACCATCGCCGAGCGCGGCGCGCTGCGACAGCCAGACGCGGCCACCAGGTTCGACCTCCCCACTGGCGTGACCACTGCTGTCGGTCGTCGCGGTGCGCGCCGAACCATCGACATCCTCGAACACGACGAGCGCACCATCGAGCGGCGTCCTGGCGTCGACGCGGGCGACGACATCGATCGAACCGCGCGCCACATCACTGCATCCCACCAGAGCCAGTAGCCCCACGCCCATCCAGCCAGTGCGATACGTCATGTGCCCACTATACCGCCCCGCTATGGCTTCGGATCGGGAACCACGATCTCGACGCTCACCTTGGTCGCGGCGCCGATGACCGCCGGAACACAGGTGACCGGCATCGTGTCGGGATCCTCGGGCGGCGGCCCGAACATCACGACCGCGCACACCGAGTACTTGCCCGGCCGCACGCCGGTGACCTCGGCGGCTCCGCCCATCGCGGCGCGCATGTGCATCGGGATCGTGGCCGTGCCCATCGCCGCGATCTGCTCCGGGTTTCGCATCTCGCCCACGGTGCGCGGCGCGATCGTCGCCTGGATCAGGAACACCTGGCCCATCGGCGGCTTCGTGCCGGACCTGGTCTTCACGCTGATCGCAACGGTGACCGGCCCCGGGCTCGTATCGATCGTCACCTTCGCGCGCGTGCCGAGAGTGACCTCGACCAGACGGAAGAAGATGTCCTTCGGCCGGTTCCCGCCGCCGCCGATCATCGCCGAGACCACGTAGGGTCCCGGCGCGAGGGCATCGAGTGCGAACGTGCCATCGGCGCCGGTGACCACGAAGAAGTTCGAGCTGACGGCGCCCGACGGCTGCGCGATCACGACGGTGTCGCCGAGCGGCTTGCCATCGCGCGTGATGGTGCCTTCGAGGCCCGTGGTCTTCTGCAGCACCAGATCGAGCGTCGTCGAGTCGGTGCTCGGAGGGATCCGGACGCTCTGACTGCGGCCGACATCCGGCTTGCCCGCGACGACGGTGATCGCGGACGGCGGAAAGCCATCCATCGAGAACCGGCCGTCGGCATCGGTCACGGTGTTCTTCGCGCCGATGCTCTCGCCCTCGATGTACAGCTCCGAGCCACCGCCGGAGAGCAGCCCACCGGCGGCGACCTCGGCCTTCGCGACGGGCAAGCCCGAGGCGTCGAGCACGCGGCCCGAGATCGAGCGGCCGGGCATGACGATGATCGTCCCGGCGTCGGCGGTCTTGCCCTCGACGATGGTGACCGACGTCGCCTTGCTCGCGAGGAACCCGCGGCCATCGACGACGAGCGTGTGCGTGCCGGCGACGACGGGCACGGTGAACGTTCCGTCCTTGGTCGCGAACGGCGTCGGGGCCGAGTTGCCGAGCCCCACGGTGAACGACATCGGCACCTTGCCGTCGGCGAACGCGACCTTGCCGGTGACGTGACCGTCGCCGGGGACGATGATCTTCAGCTTCGGACCGTTCGGCTTCGCGACGGTCACCGCCGCGAGCTCGAGCGCGGACTCGCCGGCACCCGGGCGCGCGGCGCGGATCTTGTACTCGCCGTCGGGCATGCCGGCGAAGCGGAACGCACCGGCCTGATCGGTGACGGTGTCGTGGTTGCCGCGCACGCTCCATGCCTCGCGATCGGCGGTGCCGCCGCTCCACACCGGGACGGCGCTGACCTGCGCGTCGCCGATCGACTGGCCCGCGCTGTCGACGACGGTGCCCTCGATCGCACCGGTCACGTCGAGGGTGAGTGCGACCTCGACCTCGACCTTCGCCGCGAGATCCGCGGGGACGATCGCGGACGCGCCGTGCTCGTGCGATGCGACGACATCGACCGCGCGCCGCGGCAGGCCCTTGATCGTGAACGTGCCGTCGGAGGCGGTGAACGCCGAACGGCGCGCGCGCAGGAACTCCGCACCGCGCACGACCACGCGCACGTCGGCGGACGGCACGGGCGCTCCGCCGGAGTCCTTGACCACACCGCGCAGCACCGCGGCCTGCGCGAGCACGACCTTCACGCCGGTGCGCGGGTGCACGCCGTCCACGGTGACCGGCGGGCTGGTGCCCGGTGCGCGGTCGACCTGCGTCGCGGTGAGCCGCCATGTCCCGGCCGCGATCGCGGGGAGCGCGAACGTGCCGTCGGCCTTCGTCTCCACACCGTCGCGGCGTGCGTCCACGAGCGCGAACGGATCCGACAGCGGGCTCGCGACCACGCGCGCCCCACCGACCGGCTTGCCGGCCTCGTCGACCACGGTGCC
>JBBRED010000600.1:0-2644 GCA_038203335.1 Haliangiales bacterium
CGCGATCTCCTTCGGCACGTTCGCGTTCAGGCGATCGATGCGTGGCGGGTTCGTGGTGCGAACGGCCTCGAGGATCGCCTTGATGTTCGGCCCGCGATACAGAGGCAGACCGGTGAACAGCTCCCACGCGATGATGCCGAGCGCGAACACATCCGCGGCGGCGGTCGGCGGCTCGCCGAGCGTCTGCTCGGGCGCCATGTAGCGCGGCTTGCCGCGGAGGCGGCGACGCTCGAGCGCGGACGCGAACGTGGCGCGCGCGATGCCGAAGTCGAGGATCTTCACGTAGCCGTCGGTCGACAGCATGACGTTCGACGGCGAGACATCGCAGTGGACGATGCCGAGCGCGCCGCCATACCCATCGGTCTTGCGGTGCGCGTAGTCGAGCCCCTGCGCCGCCTCGGAGATGATGAATGCCGCGACCGGAATCGGCGGCATCAGATCGCGCGACACCGCCTGGCTCATCGCGGAGCGCAGGTCCTTGCCCTCGATCAGCTCCATCGCGAGGAACAGCTCGCCATCGGCCTTACCGAAGTCGAACACCTGGACGATGTTCCGGTGCGTGAGCTCGACGGCGATGCGCGCCTCGTCGATGAAGCTCCGGATGAACCGGCCCTCGCGCGCCGAGTTCGGAAGGATCCGCTTCAGCGCCTGGATCTTCTCGAAGCCCGCGATGCCGACGGTCTTGACCTTATAGACCTCGGCCATCCCGCCCTGCGCGATCTTCTCGAGGACGTGATACTTCCCGAAGCGCTCGCGCAGCGCATCCACGGTTCCGAGGGTACCATGCATCGTGCCCGACTACTCGGAGCTGGAGGCCGTGCTCGGCCACACGTTTCGCGACCGCGCCTTGCTGGAGCAGGCGCTCCGTCACGCGAGCTGGTGCAACGAGCGGGGCGCCGAGCCGAAGCAGGAGGACAACGAGCGCCTGGAGTTCCTCGGGGACGCCGTGCTCGATCTCGTGGTCGGCCACCGGCTGATGACGCGGTACCCGCAGCTCCGGGAGGGCGAGCTGAGCGTGACCCGTGCGCAGGTGGTCAGCGAGACCGGGCTCAGCGAGGTGGCGCTGGCGCTCGGCATCGGGCAGTGGATGATGCTCGGCAAGGGCGAGGAGAAGAGCGGTGGTCGCACCAAGCCGTCGATTCTCGCAGACGCGTTCGAGGCGATCCTCGCGGCGGTCTACCTCGACGGCGGATTCTCGGCGGCGCAGGACATGGCCTCGCGGCTGCTCGCTCATCGCATCGAGACCGTCGAGTTCAAGGGCTTCTACGACTTCAAGACCCGCCTCCAGGAGACCTCGCAGGCGCGGCTTCGCTCGACGCCGACCTACCGGGTCGTGCAGGAGCTCGGCCCCGATCATGACAAGCGGTTCGTCGTCGCGGTGACCATCGGCGAGGACGAGTGGGCGAGGGCGGTCGGCAAGTCGAAGAAGGAGGCCGAGCAGATGGCTGCCGCCGAGGCGCACTTCAGGCTCGAGGGCTCCGACGTCGGCATCCGCCCGAAGAAGAAGAAGGAGTAGCGGACCGTCGCGCCGGTCGATCAGCCCGCCCGACGTAGCCGGGTGAGCGCGAGAACGTCGTCGCGGCTCGGCATCGCGGCCCACGGTCCGAGCTCGCGCAGCGACAGCGATGCCGCCGCGGCACCGAGCTCCATGCAGCGATGGAACGGCAGCTCGCTGAGCAGCGCGGCCGCGAACGCACCGTGAAACACCGAGCCGGCGCCGTACGCATCGAGCAGGTCCTCGGTCGCGAACGCCGGGCAGCGCACGAGGTTGGGCCCGTGGCGGCCGATCGCGCCTTGCTCGCCGAGCGTGATCACCACGGCGCGCGGCCCGAGGCCGATGAGCTCGTCGAGTGCATCGGTCAGCTCGCCGCGCGGCGCCAGCTCCGAGGCCTCGCGCTCGCTCGCGATCAGGATGTCGCACGCCGAGATCAGCTCGGAGGTACCGTCGCGGATCTCGCTGACGTCGAAGATCACGGGAATCTTCTGGTTCCGCGCGACCTCGGCGGCGATCAGCTGATCGCGCGGCTCGGAGCCATCGATCAGCAGCGCCGAGGCGCCCGCGAGCGCGGTCGACGGATCGATCGTGACCGGCTCGCCGCGGTCGCCGCGGTAGTGCGCGCGCAGCTTGCCGTCACCTGCCACCGTGACCAGATCACAGGCGCTCGTGCCGACGGCGCGGAGTAGCTCGGTATCGATCCCTGCGTCGCGCAGCGCAGAGCGGGCGAGCTGGCCGAGCAGATCGGCGCCGTGCGAGCCGACCGCCCGCGCCCGACAGCCGAGCCGGAGCGCGGCCCGCAGCGCGACCGCGATGCCCGGGGCGGGAGTCGTCGATAGCGCGGCCAGCTCGGAGCTGCCCCCGTCGACGCTGGGTAGGTTGGGACCCAGGGCCGAGATCGCGACCCCGATCCTGCCTAGCCCGACCACGAGGGGCGCTTGCACCGGACCATCATAACCCAGCGAACACTCTGGGGTGGAGTCGCCCACCGAAAGTGCCGGGGACATCCAACGTTGTGGGTGGTAGCGTGCCCAACGTCGTGTCCAGGCAACGGTCTTCGGGTGGCGAGGGTCCTACGGACGATCCGGCTACCGACCGTTCTGACCGGGTCTCTGGAGAGCTCGTGAGTGACCTGGTTGAAACTGCACC
>JBBRED010000601.1:0-2509 GCA_038203335.1 Haliangiales bacterium
GACGCGTGCTGTGTAGCAAGGACGGCAGCCTCGCGAAGATCGCGGCAATCGTCGCCGCGCGCGAAGAGATGTCCCGCCGGTTCTTCGACGAGAGCGCTCCCGCCGAGGTCCCCGCGCCGCTCGCGGACTCCGAGCTGATGACCTGGCTCCCGCTGCTCGCACCGCTGCTCCCCGGTCACGCACTCGCGATCGATGTCGGTACCGGCGAAGGCACGCTGCTGCCACTGCTCTCGCCGATCTACGATCGCGTGGTCGCCGTCGATCGTAGCCCCGCTCGCCTCGCGCGCTGCGGAGCGCGGATCGCACAGTGGGGTCTTCCGAACGTTCGGCTCCGCGAGGGCGACGTCGAGGATCCGGGCCTCGCCGAGGACATCGGCGCCCGCGGCGGCGCGGACCTCGTGGTCATGGCGCGCGTGCTCCATCACGCCGCGCGCCCGCACGACTGGCTCACCGCCGCCGCGCGGCTGCTCCGCGCCGGTGGCCACCTCGTGATCGTCGACTATCTCCCGCATGTCGACGAAGCGATGCGCGAGCAGGGCGACGTGTGGCTCGGCTTCGAGCCGCAGAAGCTCCGCGGCTGGCTCGAGGCCGCCGCGCTCGATGTGATCGCCATCAACCCACTTTCGAGCTCGCAGCGCCCAGCGTTGCAGCTTGCCGTCGGCCACAAGCCGGCACGTAACTAACAACTGGAGAGACGACCATGGATATCAAGACCGAGTTCCCCGCATACAAGATCAAGGACAAGACCCTCGCCGAGCTCGGCCGCAAGAAGATGCGGATGTCCGAGAAGGAGATGCCCGGCCTGATGTCGCTCCGCGAGGAGTTCGGCGCGTCCAAGCCGCTCGCCGGCGCGCGCGTCGCGGGCTGCCTCCACATGACGATCGAGACCGCGATCCTGATCGAGACGCTGACGGCGCTCGGCGCCGAGGTCACCTGGACCTCGTGCAACATCTACTCGACGCAGGACGAGGCGGCGGCCGCCATCGCGGCGACCGGCGTGCCGGTGTTCGCGTGGAAGGGCGAGTCCCTCGAGGAGTACTGGCAGTGCATCGAGCTGCAGCTCAATGCGTTCAAGGGCGGCAAGGGCCCGAACCTCATCCTGGATGATGGCGGCGATCTGACCCTCCTCGTCCACAAGGGCGTCGAGGCCGAGAAGACCGGCAAGGCGCCGGATCCGAAGACGGCGACGAACGACGAGATGCGCGTCATCTTCTCGGTGCTCACGCAGAGCCTCGCCGCGAACAAGACCCGCTTCACCATGCTCGCGTCCGAGATCAAGGGCGTCTCCGAGGAGACCACCACCGGCGTTCACCGCCTCTACGAGATGGCGAAGACCAACTCGCTGCTGTTCCCGTGCATCAACGTGAACGACTCGGTCACCAAGTCGAAGTTCGACAACCTCTACGGTTGCCGCGAGTCGCTGTTCGACGGCATCAAGCGCGCGACCGACGTGATGGTCGCCGGCAAGGTCGTCGTCGTCGCCGGTTACGGCGATGTCGGCAAGGGCTGCGCGCACGCGGCCCGCGGCCTCGGCGCTCGCGTTCTGATCACCGAGATCGATCCGATCTGCGCGCTCCAGGCGGCGATGGAAGGCTACGAGGTCACCACGATGGAAGACGCCGTCCCGCAGGGCGACATCTTCGTCACCGCGACCGGCTGCATGGACGTGATCCGTGGCGAGCACTTCCAGGCGATGAAGGACGAGTCGATCCTCGCCAACATCGGTCACTTCGACAGCGAGATCCAGGTCGCCTGGCTCGAGAACAACAAGGAGATCAAGGAGGAGAACATCAAGCCCCAGGTTGATCAGTTCATCTTCCCGAACGGCAAGCGCATCACGCTGCTCGCCCGCGGTCGCCTCGTGAACCTCGGCTGCGCGACGGGTCACCCGTCGTTCGTGATGTCGAACTCGTTCACCAACCAGACCATCGCGCAGATGGCGCTGTGGGCGAACGCGACCAAGGGCAAGGACGACATGACCGGCATGAAGTTCGATGTCGGCCAGGTCTACGTCCTCCCGAAGAAGCTCGACGAGAAGGTCGCGCGGCTCCACCTCGCGAAGGTCGGCGTCAAGCTGACCACGCTGTCCAAGGTCCAGGCCGAGTACCTCGGCGTGCCGGTCGACGGCCCGTTCAAGCCCGACCACTACCGCTACTAGCTCACGCACGAGCGACCACGGACGGCGCCGATCACTCGGCGCCGTTCGCCGTTTCGGCTACGCCAGGCCGCGACCCACGGACGGCGCCGATCGAACGGCGCCCCGTTCGCGCCAGGCGCCGCCGCCACGGGCGGCTCCCGTGGGCCGCGCTCGTCCGCGGCGCGCTGCGGGCGCCGCCGCCCCACGTCGCCGGCTGGGCACCGCGCCGCAGGTGGGCCCGCCTGCGCGGGCTCGTCGTTCTTCAGGCATGTCGATCGCAACGGAGGAGCGCCATGCGGACCGCCTTCGCCGGATCGTTCCTCGTCGCGATGCTCGCGCTCGGCGCGTGTGTCCGGAGTCCGCCCGCCCGCG
>JBBRED010000602.1:0-2428 GCA_038203335.1 Haliangiales bacterium
CTACGGTGCGCGAGGTCGGCCGACAGCTCGATGTTGATCATCGCAGCAGCCTGCATGCCCGTGGCGGCGGCGATGATGGCGCTCTGCATGCGGGTCGTGAGGTCGCCGCTCGCGTAAATGCCCGGGCGCGAGGTCTCGCGCGTCATCGGATCGATCTTGAGGTAGCCGTCGTCGACCGCGAGGCCGAGCGACTCGACGATCGCGACCTGGCGCTGCGGCGGCTGCACGAAGAGCGCCTCGCATGCGACCGCCGTCCCGTCCGCGAGCTCGACCGCGGTGAGCTGGCCGTCTCGCGCGACGAGGCGGCGCACCGGCACTGCGGCGATCGCGATGTCGGCCGCGCGCAGCTGGGTGCGCACGTCCTCGGGAAGCTCGCCGAACACCGTGAGCCCGCGCGTCGTGAAGCCGCGCGCCATCAGTGCGAACGGCGCCGCGTGCGCTGCCTGCTCGGGCGGCACGAGGAAGCCCCAGCGCTGATCCTGGATCTCCCAGCCGTGGCAGTACGGGCACTGAAAGATCGAGCGACCCCACAGCTCGCGGAAACCTTCGATCGGCAGCATCTCGTCAACCATGCCGGTGGCGAGCAGGACGCGGCGCGTACAGAGTTCTTCGCCACCGCTCAGCGCTACCGTGAACGCGTTGCGCTCGCCCGAGATCGCGACGACGCCCGTGTCGTGGATCCTGACGTTCGTGTATTGCGCCAGCTGGTCGCGTGCGATCCGCCGGAACTCCTCGGGAGGCGTGCCGTCCCGTGTCACGAAGTTGTGCATGTGAACGGCGGCCGTGTTGCGCCGCGGGCCGGCGTCACACATGTACACGCGCTTGCGAGCGCGACCGAGCGCGAGTGCGGCCGACAGGCCGGAGGGCCCGCCGCCGATGATGACGACGTCGTACATCGAGGTCTCCTTTGGTTATTGCGCCCTCCCTCGTTATCGCACGACCTCGAAATGTCCCATCATGCCGGCCGCGTGATGCTCGAGGATGTGGCAGTGGTACATCCACATGCCGGGACGGTCATCGGGACGGAATGCGATCGTGACCGTCTGCTTGCCCGCGACGTTGACGGTGTCCTCCCACGAGGTAGGCGTCAGCCGCACGCCATCGACCGCGACGACCTGAAAGAAGAAGCCGTGCAGGTGGAAGGGGTGATCCATGGCCGTCTCGTTGACGATGTCCCAGACCTGAAGCTCGCCGACCTTCACGGGGGTGTCGTGATGATGCGTCTCGTCGTTGATGAGCCAGTCGTGCCCGTGGAACGTCATGCGCGCACCGAGACGAACGATCCGGTTTGGCGAGAGCGGTCCATCTGAAACAAGCGGCGTGATCGTCGCCAGTACCACCGGGATGGACGCGCGCGACGGTGCGCGCGGACCCACACGTAGCGTTCCCCACAGCGTGCGGCGGGGCCACTTCATCTTGGTGCGCCGGTACGGCAGCGATTCGATCAGGATCTCTGCGGCTTCATCGTCGAAAGGCCCCACGGCGAGCTCGATCCGATCGCCTGGCGTGATGAGTGTCTCGGTCACCGTCACCGCCGTGTCGCGCAGCCCGCCATCGCCGCCGATCACGCGGAACGAACGGCCACCAAGGGACAGCCGCACGTACCTCGCGCTGCACGCATTCACGATTCGCCACCGCTCGGTCTGCCCCGCTGCGATCTCGAACACGGGCGCGACGCGACCGTTGATCAGCAACGCCTGTCCTTCGCGGCCGGTGTGACGATCGAACAATGCGGTCTTCGCAATGCGTCCTTTGCGGTCGAGCTTGAGGTCGTCGAGCACCAGCACGCGATCCGCATCGAATGCCGCTTCGTCGTCGCCGAGCACGATCAGTGCGCCGTAGAGGCCGCGCTCGATCTGCACGGTCTCGTTCGCGTGCGAGTGGTACCAGAACGTGCCCGCATCCGGCAGCAGGAAGCGATACTCGAAGGTCTCGCCCGGTTGCACGAGCAGCTGCACCGATTCGGTGCCGTCCATCGCCGCCGGCAAGCGCAACCCGTGCCAGTGGATCACCGTCGGTTCTGGCAGGTGGTTGATCAGCCGGACGACGAGCGTGTCGCCGACGTGCGCCACGATCATCGGGCCGGGAACCATCCCCTGATAGCCCCACGCCGTCACGCTCGTGCCAGGCGCGATCTCCCACTGAGTCTCGCGCGCCTCGAGGGTGACGCGCACTTCCCGTGGCTCGCGCGCACTTCTCGGGGCGGGAACCGGGCCGCTCTGCGCGGCGTACAGTGCGGCGAGGTTCGTCGGGGCCGGCGCAGAGCTGGTGTGCGCCACCTGGTGGCATGGTTTGGTCATGACAGATTCGGCATGCAGCGCGCTCGAGGTGCGGGTCATCGGAGCCTCCATGGAGTGTGGTTCCAGCCTACGCACCAGCCCGAACCGCACTTGAACGTATGGGCTACGAACGCGCCGCGTTGGCCCCG
>JBBRED010000603.1:0-2426 GCA_038203335.1 Haliangiales bacterium
CGCCGGAGATCCCGAGGAACGATGCCTGCGCCGTGCTGCGCCGATCGCTCGAGCCGAACGTGACCGAGCCCGCGCTACGATCGCATGCCACGAGGTACGCGGTCAGCGCGTCGCCGAGCAGATCGCGTACGTTGCGATCGCGCTGCAGCACCACGTCACGTACGCATGGATGCCAGAGGTCACTGCGTTTCGCGGAGACCTCCACGAGCGGGCCGAACCGCGGGCGAAGCTCACTCGAGACGACGACGTCGCCACTTCGCGCGCCGCCGAGCGGCCCTCGGACCACGAGCCTTCGTGCACCCGGCGCGCGGGCCGGTGGACTCCACGGCTCGGCCTCGGCGCGATTGCTCGCGACCGGAGGCGATGCCGCGGGCGTCGCGCGCGGTGGCGGGGCGCTGCTCGCACAGGCCGCGATCACCACCACGAACCACGGGCGCGCCACCCCAACAGCCTACCCAGGAACGTCGGCGAGAGCGATGAGATAGGTCTCGGTCGGTCCGAGGCCCTTCAGCTCGATCAGACCGCGCGACTCGAGTGCGATCTCCGGAGCCAGCGCGAGCAGATCGCGCGTCGACCGCGCCACCTGGATGCGGCCGGGGACGCCGTGTGACTCCATGCGGCTCGCGAGGTTCACGGTCTCGCCCCACAGGTCGTAGCTCTGCTTCGTGCGGCCGATCACGCCCGCGACGACGGGCCCGGTTGCGAGCCCGATCCGCAACGACAGCGCGGGCTCGAGCTCGCGCAGGGTCTCGATCATCGCGAACGCCATGCGCGCCGCGATCAGCGCGTGATCGAAGCGCGGGAACGGCGCGCCCGCGACGGCCATGTACGCGTCGCCCATCGTCTTGATCTTCTCGAGACCATGGCGCTGCGCGAGGGCGTCGAACGCGGTGAACACGCGATCGAGCCGTTCGACGAGCTCCTCGGGCGACAGCTGCGTCGCGAGGCCGGTGAAGCCCTTCAGGTCCCCGAACAGCACGGTCACGGCCGGCAGCGCATCGGCGATGATCTTCGGGCCGTCCTTGAGGCGCGCCGCGATCGGCGCCGGCAGGAGGTTCATGAGCAGTGCCTCGGACCGCGCGCGCTCCGTTGCCAGCAGGCCACCCTGGACGAACCGGAACCGCCGCGCGATCTCGGCGCGCCCGCTGATCATGACCGCGCCGATGAGCGCGACGCCGACCCACAGCACGTTGACCGCGATGTCGGCGGCGGAGGTGTGCGGCGACACCGCGAGCGCGATCGCCATCGCCACCGCCATCGTCGAGCCCACCACGAGCACGGAGATCGTGCGCGCCAGATCAACGCCCGCGCCGATCAGCATGGCGAGGAGGAAGCCGGCGACGGTGTAGCGAAACACCTCCGGGGTCGAGACCGCGGTCAGGCCGACGGTGCCGGCCAGTACCACGGCGAATACCGCGACCACCGTGACCTGCCACCATCGCCGGTAGATCCGGCGCGGTGCGAATGCGACGCCGATCGCCACGACCAGCACCGGCATGACGAGCGCGAAACGAATGAGGAAGAACGGCGTGCGCTGGCCCGGTGCGGCCGCGAGATCGAGACCGACCGACGCCGCCCACAGCAGCGTGATCGCGATCATCGCGATCCGAAAGAACCGCCGGACCTCGCGGCTGTACGCCTCCATGAACTCCGCCTCTCGCGCCGGATCCGCGAACGCGAGCGTCCACGTCTGAGGCTCCTCCACGCGCATCGTGGCCGTAGCCTACCGGAGCGCGGTCACGCGCGCAGGATCAGCACGCATCCCCGAGCACCCAGCGTGCTCGCGGTGTCGCCGACCACGGCGTGAGGTCGATGGAAATGTTTCTTTCCATGGCTTCACCTAGGTGCGGCTGCCAACATGTCATCCCCCGTGCTAATCCCTTGGCAGGAGGACATCGGATGAGCGGAGAGCACGACCACCTCGCCGACAACATCAAGGCGATCCGACACGCGCGCGGCCTCTCGCAGCAGCAGATCGCGAAGGCCGCCGGCATCCCGCGCGCGACCTGGACCCACCTCGAGTCGGGCGCCGCGAACCCCACGCTCGCCGTGCTGATCAAGGTCGCGAACGCGCTGCAGATCCGCGTGGACGAGCTGCTCGCCGCGCCTCCGCGGAGCGCCCGCCACCTGCGCGCCGCCGATCTCCCGGTCAAGCTCAAGGGTCAGGTCACGGTGAGGCGCCTGCTCCCCGAGTCGCTCCCCGGCCTCGATCTCGAGCGCATGAGCCTCCCGCCCGGTGCGCGAATGGCAGGCGTGCCTCATACACCGGGGACCCGCGAGTACCTCACCTGCGAGCGCGGCACCGTCGAGCTGGCGGTCAGCGGCGAGCGCTACACGCTGGCAGAAGGCGATGTGGTGACGTTCCGGGGCGACCAGCGGCACAGCTATCACAACCCCGGCACGGCGCTGGCGATCGCATACTCCGT
>JBBRED010000604.1:0-2419 GCA_038203335.1 Haliangiales bacterium
CGCACCAGCGACCTCGTCTACACGTTCAAGACCGGCGGCAAGGGCTGCGTTCCCGGACCGAGACCGCTCCTTCCGGGCGAGCAGGTCGCGATCGGGTTCGTCGACAAGTACGGGCGCAGCTCGCCCCTGTCCGCGCCCCTCTCTGTCAGCCCGTGACCCAACGTATGCGTTGATCCGCTCCGGGGGGTCGCTACAACCTGGTGCTGCGCCGGATCGCCCCGTGGTTAGGATCATGCCCCCCGTCGACGCGAATCTATCTCTCCTTCTCGATGCCGGGCGCCGACATCGTGCCTGACCTCGTTATCTCTCTTTCGCGTCGGGCGCCGACATTGGGTCTGACCTCGTCGGTATCCGAGCCCCGGGCTCCATCGACGATGCGTTGCGGCGGACCAGCGGGTACCGCCACCGAGGATCACAGGCCGGTGCCGCCAAATGCTGCAGCTAAGCCTGCCTTGACTTTCGACCGGTGCCTTGCGTAAGTAGGGACCGGGGCTGTGGTCGGATCCGTCGTCGGCAACTACCAGATCGTGCGGAAGCTCGGGGAGGGTGGCATGGGCGCCGTCTACCTCGGGCAACACACGTTGCTGGGCCGGCGCGCAGCGATCAAGGTGCTGCTGCCCGCGCTGAGCGCGCGACCCGACGTGGTCAATCGCTTCTTCAACGAAGCGCGCGCCGTGACGTCGATCAGTGATCCTGGGATCGTCCAGGTCTTCGATTTCGGCTACCACACCGACGGAAGCGCGTTCATCGTCATGGAGCTCCTCGAGGGCGAGGCGCTCGATGCCCGGCTCCGTCGGGTCGGCCGGTTCGATGTGCCCCAAGCGCTGCGGCTAGGTCGGCAAGTCGCCGCGTCGCTCGCCGTCGTGCACGAGCGACAGATCGTTCATCGCGATCTGAAACCCGAGAACATCTTCCTGGTGCGCGATGCGGAAGTCGCGAGCGGTGAGCGTTCGAAGATCCTCGATTTCGGAATCGCGAAGCTCTCCGAAGATCAATCTGGGACGACCAAGACACGCACGGGCATGCTGATAGGAACGCCCCTTTATATGTCACCGGAGCAGTGCCGCGGGCTGTCGGACCTGGACCATCGATCCGACATCTACGCGCTCGGTTGCGTCATGTTTCAGATGCTCGTGGGCCGCCCGCCCTTCGAGAGCGAGCACATGGGCGATCTGATCGCTGCTCACATCCGTGAGCCGGCACCGCCACCCTCGTCGCTCGCGACTGGGATTGGCCCGGAGGTGGACGGCATATTGCTCCGCTGCCTCGCGAAGGCTCCGGACGATCGATTCCAGAGCATGCACGAGCTCGCGAACGCGATCTCGCAGCTCTTGCCCCATATGACCTCGCCCCTTACGCAGGCAGCAAGCTCGCAGGGCTGGCAACCAGCGCACGGGCCGAACATCACCCCGGTGTCGCCGACGACCTCGCCCACGACACTCGGATCGAGCGTCGGCCAGGTCGCGACGATATCCCCGGCGGCCGGGGCGCGGTGGCGGCTCGCAGCAGTACTGATCACCCTCGCGAGTGCCACCGCGATCACTATCTCCACAGTACGGAGCGGCGGGCACGAGGCGCAACCGGCGTCCGCTCCCACCCCGAACGCGGCTCCGGTCGCCCCCCCAATACTCGACGCGCCCGCGCTCGCCCTCACACCCGACGCGAGCTCTTCGCTCGACGCCGGAGCTCCGGCGATGACGCTCGACGCCGTTGTGCCCGCCGATGGGACCGTCGTCGTGCCTGACGCTGGTGTGAAGCGCACGGTGCGTCCCCCCAAGTCACGTTCCGGTCGTGGTGTCACGCCCCCTGCTGGTTGCGACCGCGCAATCGACACCGACTGCGACGGGATTCCCGACGTTCGCTAACCCGTAAGGCACTTCCATGAACCTGGCGATTTCTTCAACCGCATGCCTTGCCGTGGCCGCGCTCGTGCTGGGTCACACACGAATAGCATCCGCGCAGGCCAGTCCGCGCGCGGAGGCGCTGTTCCGGGATGGCAAACAGCTCATGGCCGAGGGCAAGCTGGCCGAGGCCTGTACGGCCTTCGAGGGCAGTGAGCGGCTCGAGCACAATGTCGCAACGGTACTCAGCCTCGCGGACTGCCGCGAGAAAGCGGAGCAGTTCGCATCTGCATGGGCGCTGTTCCTCCAGGCGGATAGCCAGACCCGAGGCGACAGTTCGAAGGCGATGCTCAATCGCACCGCGAAACAGCGCGCGAAGGCGATCGAATCAAGGCTCTCGTTTCTGACGATCAACGTCCCCGACGAGAGCCGTGTCCCCGCTGAGGGATCCCCTCGGTTCGATCGCGTAGACGATCGAAAGCGCTCCGGAATTTTGGTCACGTAGGGAGGAATTTCGGGGACCGAGCGTCGGTTCGGACGGCATGATGAGCCGTCGATCGATGTCGAACTTCGCAAAG
>JBBRED010000605.1:0-2400 GCA_038203335.1 Haliangiales bacterium
GCGCCACGCTGGCTTACGACGGAACGCGCCCGGTCGCGGATGGCGTCGCGATCTCGATCACCCACGGCCGCACGCGCGCGCTCGCCGTCGCCGCCCGCGTGGCCCGCCTCGGCATCGACCTCGTCGACGACGCCGATGCCGAGCGCCTCGCCCGCATCGCCGCGCGCTTCCTCGCGCCCGAGCGCGACCTCGCCACCACGCCCGCCACGCGCGCCGCCTGCTTCGCGGCCAAGGAGGCCGGCCTCAAGGCGCTCGGTCTCGGCCTCTACGACGGCGGCATGTTCGACGACTGCGTCGTCACCGTGCTCTCGCTCGCCCCACCCCGCCTCGCGCCGGACCTCGCGCTCGTCATCGGGCGGACCGCGGACGGCACCGTCGCGATCGTCCACGGCTGAGTCCGGATTCGCGGATTGCCCGCTGTTGCCGTCGAACCACCCGTGGTGCGCGTGGCATCGTCCCGCCATGAAGCTCGATCAGCAGCGGTTCAAGCAGGTGCTCGGCGCGTTCCTCGAGCTGGGCGTGATCGCGAAGCCCGAGATCGACCACGTGATGGAGCTGTTCGCGCCGACGTTCCCGTGGGCCGCGAGCCTCGCCGTCGCCGACTCGGTCCACGTGCACCTCCGCGTCGACGACGTCACGCGCCTCCCGCACGACCGCATCCTGGCGCTCGGCACGAAGCCCGAGAACCAGAAGGACGGCTACGTGAAGTTCCCGTTCTCCGGTGGCATCAACGTGATCATCTCGTCGATCGATATCGCCGAAGACGACTGGATCCCGGGCGACGGCCGCGAGCGCCCGTACCTCGACCACATCGGCATCGACCTCCGCGACGAGGGCGCCGCCATCAAGCAGCTGTTCGACGAGACCCCCGCGATCGCGAAGGCCGCCGGCTGGCGCCACAAGCCGCAGGGCGGCGACGGCACCCCGGTGTACTGCTGCCACGTCGAGGTCGGCGCGAAGCACTGGGTGTACTCGCCCACGTCCAACGCGCCGTGCATCGAGCTCGCGTTCGGCGCGCTGATCATCAACGGCGATTCCATGGGCTGCGATCTGCGCCCGATCGATCCCGCGCACCCGAAAGCGAACCAGGCCGTGTGCGGGGATCACGGCAGCGCCGAGGCGCTCTCGGCGAGGGCCACCGGCTCGCACTACAACATCGGCGACCTCGGCAAGTTCGGCGAGATGGGCAAGAACGCGGGGCCGCTGTGGGACAAGTTTCTCAGCTACTACGCGGCCGCCACCGGTGAGGATGGCGCGCTGACGAAGCGCGAGAAGGCGCTGATCGGCCTCGCGGTCGCACACGCGAAGCAGTGCCCGTACTGCATCGACGCCTACGTCGGCAACTGCGTCAACACCGGTGCCACGGTCGAGCAGATGCACGAGGCCGTGCACGTCGCCGCGGCCCTCGCGGCGGGCATCGATCTCGTGCACGGCGTGCAGATGCGCAACGCGCTGGCCGCACGCGGCAAGCTCTAGCCTGTAAGCTGCCCCGATGCGTGGGGTGATGGTCACGGTCATGGTGGCGATGTCGGCGTCGGTTGCGTTCGCGCAGCCAACCCCTGCGGCGCCCACCGAGGCGAAGGAATTCGATCCGGACGCGCCGCCGCCGAGCGGATGGCGCTTGATGCTCTCCGATCTCACGATCCTGCGGCTGAACCCGCTCGGGCTCGAGACGCGCGGCCGCCTCGGCCTGCAGAAGCGTCTGTATTACTCCGAGAAGAAGGTGACGAAGACGAACTTCATGTTCCTCGGCGCCTACCCACGGCTCAACCCGGCGAGCGCGAACCTCGGCCTCGGGGGAGAGATCCAGCCGATGTCGATGTTCAACCTGCGCGCGTACGGCGAGCTGCAGCAGTTCTTCGGCACGTTCGGCTATCTCCAGTCGTTCACCTCCGCCGACGCCAACTATTCCGATCAGCGCATGAAGGACCTGCGCGACGACCCGGTATTGAAGCCGCAGTCCGCGCGCATTCTCCACGCGTCGCTGCAGCCGATGCTGATGGCGAAGGTCGGCCCGATGGCGATCCGCGCGCTGTTCCAGTTCGACTACTGGAACCTCGACGTCCGCGACGGTGACACCACCGCATACGAACCTACGTTCGACACGCTGCTCCCCGACAACGGCTGGACGTTCACCACCGATACCGATCTCCTCTACACCGGCAAGAAGGGCCTCGCGATCGGTCTGCGCCACACGTTCGTCAAGCCGCTGTACAAGGCGCGCCACTTCACCGATCAGGCCGCGTTCGACGCCTACGACAACGAGAACAGCCACCAGCGCCTCGGTCTGTTCGCCGCGTACACGCTCCGCGACAACGGCCCGTCGCGGTTCAACAAGCCGACGCTCATCCTGATCGCGTCGTGGTACCTGCGGCACAAGTACCGGACCGGCGAGCCCGG
>JBBRED010000606.1:0-2219 GCA_038203335.1 Haliangiales bacterium
GGGCTCGCTGCAGGTCCTCGCCACCGGCCACGCGGATCTCCGCGCGGTCGAGCTCGATCGCGGCGGCGATCCCGCGCAGAGCCAGGGCGGTGGCGGCGCGCTCCTGATGCGCGGCGACGACAATCGCGTGACGCCGGTCCGCAACGTGCGTGCCGACGGGCTCGCGGTCACGAGCTCGGCGACCTATGGCATCAACGCGCGCACCTCGGCCGGCTTCACCGCCGACTCGAAGGACATCGCGATCACGAACGCGGGCTCGAAGGGAGCGAGCGGTGGCGGCGAGGACTCGCGCTACGCGATGTACATCGAGTCGCCGGCGATCAAGACGCTGCCGCCGATCACGTTCACCGGCAACACGCGCAACGAGATCCTCGCGTTCGCGCCCTTCACGGTCACCGTCGACGAACGCTTCCCGGCGCTCGGCGTTCCGTACCAGATCCGCGATCGGTTCCAGATGGTCCCGCCGAGCAGCACGCCGATCACGCTGACCATCGATCCCGGTGTCACGCTCAAGCTCGGCGGCCCGCTGGCGAGCACGCCGAGCATCATCCTCGGCTCGGGCAGCGGTCCGACGAATACATTCCCGGTGCGGCTCGTCGCGGCCGGCAGCACGGCCGCGCCGATCAAGATCACCTCGGGCGCCGCGCCCCCTGCGCCCGGCGACTGGGCGGCGATCGACTGGCAGGGCGGCCCGCCGGCCGGCAACGTGATGACGAACGTGACCGTGGAGTACGGCGGCGCCTCCGCGACGACGAATGGCTTTGGCTGTGGCCCCAGCGACAACTCGTCGCTGCTCCTCATCACCGACTGGCGCCCCGACGACGCGTTCGTTCAGAACTGCACGTTCGCGCACTCCGCCGGCGGAGCGATCGTCAGCGGCTGGAGCTCGGATTCGGCCGGGCCGAACCTGAAGCCGACCAATACGTTCACCGATATCGTCGAGGCGTGTCAGGTCACCCAGCCGAAGACCGCCGCCGGAGCATGTCCCGGCAACGACGCCATCGTCGACTGCTACTGATGTAGGAAACTCGACAGCTGACGGTCCGGCTAGCAACCGACCGTCCCGGCGCAGGTGGTTACACGGTTGTGCCCGGGCACGATCGTTGCTCAGGAGGCAGCTCGATGAAGCGCGTCCTTCCGTTGGTGTTGCTGGTCGGAATCATCGGCGCGTACATCGCGTACAAGCGCTACCTCTCGGGGCGGCCGTTCGAGTGGGCCGGCACCGTCGAGGCCCGTGCGATCAGCGTGGGTTCGCGGACCGGCGGGCGCGTCGCGAAGGTGGACGTCCAGGAGGGCGATCAGGTCAAGGCGGGCCAGGTGCTCGTCGAGCTCGAGCACGGCGACCTCGATGCTCAGCGCGCAGGGGCCGCGGCCACGCTCGCGCAGGCGACCGCGACCCTCGACAAGCTCAAGGCCGGCGCGCGGCCCGAGGAGATCGCGCAGGCGCAGGCGCGCACCGCGCAGGCGACGGCCGTGCTCCAGGAGACCCGGCACGGCAGCCGCGTCGAGGAGGTCGCCGGTGCCGAGGCGCGGCTCGCGTCGGCCCAGGCGCTGATGGACAAGGCCGCGCTCGACGCCGACCGCTCGCACCGTCTCCTCGCGAGCCAGGCGATCGCGCAGGCCGAGGCCGATGCCGCCGATACCACGCTACGCACCGCGAAGGCGCAGCGCGATGCGCAGCAGAAGATCCTCGATCAGCTCAAGGCGGGCTCTCGTACCGAGGAGAAACAGCAGGCGGCGGCCAAGGTCGCCGAGGCCACGGCGGCGGCAAAGCTCGTGATGGCCGGCCCTCGCGTCGAGGATCTGCGCGTGGCGCAGGCGGTGGTCGAAGCGGCGGAAGCGCGCCTGACCCAGCTCGACATCACGATCGGCGAGCTCGCGATCAAGTCCACCGCCGCGGCGCGCGTCGAGTCGCTGCAGCTCCGTCCCGGAGACATCATCGGACCGAACGCGACCGCGGCGACCTTGCTCGAGGATGGCCAGCTCTACGTGCGCCTCTACGTGCCGGAGACCCAGATCGGGAAGATCAAGATCGGCCAGGAGGTGCCGATCGTCGTCGACAGCTTCGATCACCCGTTCAAGGGCAAGGTCGAGCACATCAACACGCAGGGCGAGTACTCCCCGCGCAACCTGCAGACCGCCGACGAGCGCGCCGACCAGGTGTTCGCGGCGCGCATCGGCCTCCTCGAAGGCAAGGACGAGCTGCGCGCGGGCATGGC
>JBBRED010000607.1:0-2214 GCA_038203335.1 Haliangiales bacterium
CGGAGGGCGCAGCCTTCCGATCGGCACCGTGGCCGCGGTGGCGGAGGGAAATCAGCAGCCGAAATCGAGCTCGGGGAAGGCTTGGTCAGGTCCGGCCCGCGCGGGGGCGACGACCACCTGCTCGGAAGCGATCCCCAGGTACTCGAGGATGCGGCGGGTGACGGCCGGATCGGTGATGAACGCGAGGACGCGCAGGGCATCGCCGCAGCGCGGGCACTGGGTGACGTCGTCGCCGAACACCCTGCGCAACAGCTGGCATCGATCTTCACGCCGAGCATCTCGAGCACGTCGGCCGAACCGCACTTCGAGGACAGCGCGCGGTTGCCGTGCTTCGCCACGATGCCGCCGCACGCGGCGATCAAGATCGCGGCGAGGGTGGAGATGTTGATGGTCCCTACCCCATCGCCGCCGGTGCCGCAGGTATCGATCGAGTGCTCGATCCGCGGGCACGTCAGCGGCAGAGCGCGCGTACGCATCGCCGAGGCCGCGCCGACAAGCTCGTCGACGGTCTCGCCTTTCGCCTTGAGCGCGATCAGCAGACCGCCGATCTGCGCCGGCGTGGCCTCGCCATCCATGATCTGCCCGATCACGTCGGCGACCTCGGCGCGCGACAGACCGGTCCCGGTCGACGCCGCCTGGATCGCGCGGACGATCACCGCTGTCATGCCGCCGCCATCCGGAGAAAGTTCTTGAGCAGCGACTTGCCGACGGTGGTCATGATCGACTCGGGGTGGAACTGCACGCCCTCGAGCGTGGCGCCCCGCGCCTCGAGCCGCACGCCCATGATCTCGTCCTCCCAGGTCTTCGACGTGACCTCGAGCGTGTCGGGCATCGAGTCCGGCTGGATCACGAGCGAGTGATAGCGGGTCGCAATGAACGGGTTCTCGACGCCCGCATACAGCCCCTTCTCGTCGTGGAAGATCTTGCTGGTCTTGCCATGCATGATCCGCGGCGCGCGCACGACCTTGCCGCCGAACACCTGGCCAATGCACTGGTGACCGAGGCACACGCCGAGGAGCGGGATCGATCCGGCGAACGTCTTGATCACGTCCATCGAGATGCCTGCCTCGTTCGGCGTGCACGGGCCCGGCGAGATCACGATCGCGGCGGGTGCGCGCTCGCGGATCTGGTCGAGGCTGATCGCGTCGTTGCGCTCGACGGAAACGTCGGCACCGAGCTCGCCGAAGTACTGGGCGAGGTTCCAGGTGAACGAGTCGTAGTTGTCGATCAGCAGCAACTTCATGACTGAGCTTCCGCGGTGCGGGCCATGGCAACGGCGCGGAGCACCGCGCGCGCCTTGTTCACCGACTCCTGATATTCGAGCTCGGGCACCGAGTCCGCGACCAGGCCCGCGCCCGCCTGCACGTAGAACGTGTCGTCCTTGTGGACGAGCGTGCGGATCGCGATCGCGAGGTCCATGTTGCCGGTGTAGCTGACGTAGCCCACGGCGCCACCGTAGATGCCGCGCTGGTGCGGCTCGAGCTCGTCGATGATCTCCATCGCGCGGATCTTCGGCGCAGCGGAGAGCGTGCCGGCCGGGAACGCGGCGCGCAGGACATCGAGCCAGGTCTTGCCCGCGGCGAGTTTGCCGACCACGTGCGAGGTCAGGTGCATGACGTGCGAGTAGCGCTCGATCACCATCTGCTCGGCGACCTGCACGGTGCCGACCTCGGCGACGCGGCCGACATCGTTGCGCCCGAGATCGATCAGCATCAGGTGCTCGGCGAGCTCCTTCGGATCGGCGCGCAGCTCCTCGGCGAGGCGATCGTCCTCGGCGGGGCCACGCCCGCGCGGGCGCGTGCCGGCGATCGGCCGGACCTCGACGCGACCCTCGCTGAGGCGCACGAGCGTCTCGGGCGACGCACCGGTCACGCGCGCCTCGGGGAACTCGAGGTGGAACATGTACGGGGACGGGTTGATCACGCGCAGCGCGCGATACACGTCGAGCGGGCGGGCACCGCCGGCGGGCTCCGAGAACCGCTGCGAGAGCACGACCTGGAACGCGTCGCCGGCGAGGATGTACTCCTTCACGCGATCCACCGCGGCGCAGTAGCTGTCCTGCGTGAACGACGAGCTCGGCACGCTCGTCTGCGGCGCCTCGCCGAGGCGCGGCGGTGTCAGATCGGGGAGCGCGCGGCGCGGTTGGCGCAGGGTGGAGACGATCGCGTCGATGCGGCCACACGCGCGCTCGTACGCGGCCTCGGCCTTCTCGGG
>JBBRED010000608.1:0-2213 GCA_038203335.1 Haliangiales bacterium
GATGGACGGCGTGAAGCTGAAGTTCGGCAAGGGCGCCCTGGTCAAGGTCGCGCAGATGGCGGCCGATCAGAAGAGCGGCGCCCGCGGCCTGCGCGCGATCCTCGAGAACGCGCTGCTCGACATCATGTACGACACGCCCGGCCAGTCCGTCTCCGAGGTGATGATCAACGAGGACGTGATCGAACGTCACGGCACCGCGCTGATCTCGTATGCCAAGGACGCGAAGTCCGTGGCCGTATCCGACGGCTAGCGTCCGCAGGTTCGCGCGACCGCCACGAGCCGGGCCGGCAAGCCGGTGACGGCGCCGAGAAAGCCGCAGGCCGCAGGGTCGGTGGCAACCACGCGCCCGACCGCCTCGATCAGAGGTGCGGCCTCGGTCGAACGTCCGAGAGCGATCAGCGCGATCGCCTGGTACGTCTGCGCGGAGACCAGCTCGGTCGGCGATACGCCGTCTCGAGCACCGTCGGCGATCGCTTCGGCGAGCAGCGGGACGGCAGTCGCGGGATCCTTGTTCGCGATCGACCAGCGCGCCTTCAGCACGAGCGAAAACACGCGCTGGGGCGCGTGGTCTCCGAACACGGACGTGGCGCGATCCAGAGCATCGCGACACGGCGCCGCGGCCGCCGCGAGCTCACCACGCCCGAGCTCGAGCTCGCACAGCGACTCGGCGAGCTGGAGTGCGGTCCGGAGATCCGTCGGCTGATTCGTGGCGAACCATCCCGCGACCTTCGTCAGCTCGACCTCGGCGCGCTCCAGATCTCCGTCGTACATCTGGTTGTTCGCCCGCGCGCCGCGCGCCTCCCAGTAGTCACGCGCATGGACGCCGAACCGACGCCGCGCGAGATCGACGAGCTCGTCATAGAGCGGCGCCGCGGCCTTCGGCGATTCGAGCTGCGCCACGACGCCGGCGAGGTTCTGCGTCATCATCACCTGCACGGAGCTCGCGTCGAGCACGATCTCGTCGTACCCGCGCTTCGCCTCGCCGAGCAGCGTGCGCGCGAGCGCACCATCGCCGCGTGACAACGCGACCATCGCGCGCGCATGCGCGAGCGCCAGCGACCGCGAGCGGTTGCGCAGCCGGCCGGCGATCGCGACCGCATGGCGCTCGAGCGCCGCGCTGTCGGGATCCCCGTTCGTCGATGCGAGCGTGAGCTGCGCGATCAGTGCTCGCGCCACGGTGTCGTCATCACCCGCCGTCTGCGCGCGATCGATCGCGATGGCGAGCTCGGTGCGCGCCGTGGGGATGTCGCCGAGCTCGTTCGCGATCGAGGCGCGTTCGAAATGCCAGTCGGCGTCGAGGCGGGCGTAGCCGAGGGCCTCCACGCGGGGCCGTAGCGCGAGCAGCCGCGCGAGCTTGTCGGTCGCGGCGATCGGCGCATTGATCGTGTTCGTGATCTCGTCCTTGAGCGTGGCGACCTCGGCCGCGATCGTGGTCGCCGGCGGCGCGGGCATTGCCGCCACCGAGCCCTCGCACGCCTCGGGGGACATGCGCTCGGCCCACTGATCGATCATCCGCCATGCGACGGGACCATCGTGGACCGCCAGATCGTCGAGGATGACCGTCGTCTCGTGGGCGATCTCCTGGAGGCACAGATAGCTGCGAAGCGCGGCGGACGGATCCGGACCGCGCGCGCGCCGGCACACCTTCGGGATCTCGGTCTCGAGCCGCTGCATCCCGTCGCCGATCCCCGCGATCACGCGGCGTGGATCGGCGCCCGCGCGAACGACGTTGCCCGTGATCGCGAGCTCGCGCGCCGGCGACCAATCGAACACCGCGCGGTCGCAATCGTCGACGGAGCCCGCGGAGCGCGCCCATCCGACGAGCACCACGGCGAGCGCGGTCGTGACCGCCGCGAGCGCGGCCCACCTCCCGCGGCTCCGGCGCGGAGCCACCGCACGCGCGAGTGCCTCTCGCGCGGCCGTCATCGACGGCGACCGGCGCGCGGGATCCAGCGCACGTCCGCGCTCGACCACCGCATCGACCCGAGCGTCGTCGGGGACCAGCAGCGCGACCAGCGACCACCACTGGTACTGATCCGTCGCCGTGGTGGCCGGCCCCCCGGCGACCACCTCCGGCGCCATCCAGTCGAGCGTGCCGGCGAGCCCACCGGCGAGATCCGGTACCGAGGAGATCGATCGCACCAGACCGAAATCGATCACCACGGGAACATCGCCACGGATCAGCACGTTGCTCGGCTTGATGTCGCGGTGGA
>JBBRED010000609.1:0-2195 GCA_038203335.1 Haliangiales bacterium
GGTGCAGCGCGCGGCGCGCGGTGGTGGTCATCGCGGCGTCGGCGGTCTCGCGCAGGCGCTGGTGATAGTACACGTAGACCGGCTCGCCGGTGACGGCGGGCGAGGTGCGAACGATCCGCACGTCCTCGAGGTTGCGCAGCACCGAGGACAACCGACTCGAGGGCAGCTCGGCGAGCGCGCGCAGCTGCTCGAAGCTCGCCGTGCCACCGGCGAGCGCCGTGATCTCCGCGACGCTGCGCTCGGCCGGACCGAGACGATCGAGGCGGCGCAGCTCCGCGTGGGCGACGTCGGCGATGTCGGCCTCGCCGAGCTCGCGGCCGATCAACTCGGCGAGGTACGGGCTGCCCGCGGCGAGGCGCGCGGCGGCGGCGATGCGATCGGTCGGCGCGCTCGGGGCGAGCTCCGCGATCACGCGCAGCACCTCGGAGTCGGTCATCGTCGGCAGATCGACGACCTCGGCGGCGGGGCCGAGCTTCTCGAGGAGCGCCTGCTGCCCGGGCATCGGCGTCTCGCCCTCGGTGGTCCACGAGGCGACCACCGTGAGCGGGCGTTCGATCTTCTCGACGATCAGCGCGAGCAGCTCGAGGCTGTCGTCATCGGCCCATTGCAGATCATCGATCACCACGAGCCCGCGCGGCGCGGTCATCAGCGTGCGGATCATCTGGATCAGCGCGAGCAGGGCGCGCTCGCGCTCGACGCGGAGATCGGCGGCCGGTGGCTCCTCGCCGACCACGGGATCGATCAACGGCGCGAGCACCGGGAACACGCGGACCAGCGCGCCGGCGTGCTCGATCTCCTTCGCGAGGCGCGGATCGCCGGCGAGCTCGGTCGCGAGGTCATCGATGATCGAATCGAACGCGCGGTAGGGCATGTGCTCGCGCTCGTGGCAGCGACCGCGCCAGTGCAGCAGCTCGAGGTTCCGAGCGCGACCGACGGCCTCGTCGATCAGCGTGGTCTTGCCGGCGCCCGACGGACCGGTGACGAGGACGAGCCGCCCGTGCGGTGTGGGATCCGCGATGCGCTTGGCGAGCCGCGCGGCCTCGCTCTCGCGACCGACGAACGAGAGCTCGCGGCGCGGCGCGCGCGGCTGCGACAGGTTTCCCGACAGCTTCATCGCGACGTCGAGTGCGGTCGGCCGCTCGGTCGGCGTCGGCGACAGCATCGCGGCGATGAGATCATCGAGGTCGCGCGGAATCTCGGGGTTCGCGTTGCTGGCACGCGGGATCTGGATCGATTTCTTCAGTCGCGACAGCACGTGCATCGTGCCGCCGAACGGCGGAGCGCCGGTGCACAACTCGAACGCGAGCACGCCGAGCGCGTAGACATCCATCTGCGAGCTGACGATCAGCTTCTCGACGTACTCCGGCGCGAGGTAGGCCGCGGTTCCGACGATCCGGTTCTCTCTCGCGAGATCCTCGTCGCGGCGCCGGCTCTCGAGCGCGAGGCCGAAGTCGAGCAGCTTGACCGAACCGTCGACGACGATGGCGTTCGACGGCTTGACGTCGCGGTGGATCACGCCGCGCGCGTGGAGAAATGCGAGGCCCTCCGCGAGCTGGACGAGCACGCTGCGGACGCGTGCGAAGTCCACGTTCGGCGTGGGCCGGACCGCATCGATCATGCCGGTCACGAGCGGCGGCGATGCGGAGGTCTCGGTGTGCGCCTCCTGGAGCGGCAACGCGCTGCGCGTGCTCTGGTCGGTGCTGCGATCGAGCATGACCGGCACCGTGCCGGGCATCACGCGCTCGACGTATCGGCGCGGATCGAGCCCGGGCAGATACTCCATCGTGAAGTAGCAGGACGTGTCGTGCGCGACGAGCTCGTAGAGCTCGACCAGGTTGGGATGACGAAGCGATGCGACGGAGCGAAACTCGCGCTTGAGCCACAGCGTCGCATCCGAGTGCGTGACGCCTCGGAACTTGATCGCCACGTCCATATCGAGGCGAAGGTCGCGGCCGAGATAGACCACGCCCATCCCACCGCGACCCAGCTCCCGGACGATGTGGTAGCGGTCGCCGACGAACCGCCCCGATACCCCCTCGATCACGTGCAGTCACGGTATCGTGTCCGCCGTGCCCGACGCAATCGACAGGGTCATCGAGCGCCACGGCGCCGATGCCGTGTGCGCCGCTCTGTTGCCCATGCTGACTCCCGAACGGGTTCAGCGTATCGATACCGTCCTGGCGAATCGTTTGACG
>JBBRED010000610.1:0-2187 GCA_038203335.1 Haliangiales bacterium
CCTCGATCGCGGTGCGCTGCGCCTCGCGCAGATGGCAGCGCGCGACCTCGCGGACTTCGTGCCGCACCTCGACACGGCGATCGTGCGGCGCGCCCTCGGCGAGCGCACGCAGCTCGAGATCGATCCGCTGTGGATCGCCGAGCTGATCGGCGCCGTGCCGGCCGCGCAGGCAACCTCGTCGCAGATCGTCAGCCGCCTCGCGTGGCCGGCCGAGGACACCCTGCGCGCCGCCGATACGCTCGCGCAGGAGTGGTGGACGGTGCTCGTGCCTCCCGCGCGCGATCGCGACGCGCACGCATGCGGCGCGGTGCTCGCGCTCGGCATCGCGCTCGCGAACTACCTCGTCGCCACGTCGGGTTCGCCCACGCCGATCGCCGGCGCGTACCGTCACATCGCCACCGAGGCGCTGCACCTCGTGCGCCGCTCGCGCTACCAGATCGATCCCGCCGCGATCCAGGCGCTGCTGCGCATGGTCGACTGGCTCGGCGGTGCGCAGGAGTGGGTCGTCGATACGTGGCTGATGCGCATCGAGCGCGCGCTCGATCTCGAGGCGGAGCACGGCAGCTACCTCGAGAGCATGCTCCAGGGCATGCCCGTGGTGCAGCGCATGCTGCGCGGCGACGAGCGGATCGGCTGGGAGCTCCGCCTCGCGCACGACCTCGCGAGTGATCCGTCGCAGTACGAGCCGGCCGCGATGCTGTTCGCGCGATGCGCGCGCGCGGTCGAGGCCGGAACCGTTCAGTTCGCGTGGTCCGCGGCCGCCGCCGCCGGCGCTCCCGCGCAGGTGCAGCTCGACGTGCACTGGCTCGCCGCGCTCGCGAATCCAAGCGGCGTCGCGCAGCCATGGCTCCGGCTCGCGCAGGGCCTGCTCGCCTCGGGTCGCCCGAACGAGGGATTCCTCGCGGCGTGCCGCGGCATGACCGCCGCCACCGCGAAGGAGCGCGCGCCTGCCCTCGTCGCGCTGACGCCGTCGTGGCGGCTCGCCGGGATCCAGACCCCGCTCGACGGCGACGCGGCGTTCGAGGCCGGTCTCGCCGCGGCATCGGAGGACCGCCTCGACGTCGCGATCATGCACCTTCGCTGGGCCTCGGCCGTGGAGCCCGGCAACGCGAAGCGCGCGCAGAGCCTCGCCGTCGCGCTCGGCCGCACCGGCCGCGGTCTCGAGGCGATCCGCGTGCTGTCGCAGCACGAGCGCGTGGATGCGCCGCGGCTGATCGGCCGCGTGCTCGCCGAGTCGGGACGCGATGTCGATGCCGTGACCGTGCTGCGCTATGCGGCGCGCCGGTTCCGCACCGCCGAGGACTGGGCCTCGCTCGCGTCCGCGGCCCAGCGCGCGAACGACGACGCGGTGGCCGTCGAGGCCGGCCGCAAGGCGCTGTCACTCGGCTCGAAGGATCCGGGCCTCGCGATCTCGCTCGCGACCAGCCTCTACCGCGTCGGCGACTTCGTCGAGTGCGAGCAGATCGCGCAGCAACTGATCTCCGACACCGGTGGCCGCGAAGCGCGCCTCACCGACCTCCACGCGATGGCCCGCGCGCTCGCCGGCCAGGGTCGCCACGTCGACGCGCATCCGTACGCGAAGGCCGCGGCCGAGCTCGGCCCCAACGGCGAGCTCGCCGCCGAGCTGATCGAGACGATGGACCGGATCGTCGCGCAGCAGACGCCGCCTGTTCGCCCGAGCTCCGAGTCCTCGATGGAGCGGCAGGCCTGCAACGATCTCGAGGCCGCGAAGTTCGACACGCTGATCAACGCGATCTCGTCGCCGTCGTGGGGCATCGCGCGCATCGCCCTCATGGCGAACGAGTTCCGCGGTGAGGACGAGAGCGGCATCCCGGTGGCGCCGCGCGCGCTCGACGCCGCCGTCGCCCTCCTCAACCGCACCGAGGGCACCACGAATCCCGACGCGACCCTCGCCCGCATCCGTGCGCTGCGCATCCGCGACAACGCCTTCATCCAGATCGATCCGCCGCCGCCCCTCGGGCTTCGCTACACGATCGCCGAGTTCGAGCGGCTCTATCAGGAGCGCGACCGCCGGCCCCATCGGCCGAGCGCGATCCTGTCGTTCGCGCGCTAAGCAAATGGGTCCGACCCCATTACCGTAGTGCCACCCCGCAGACCTCTATGCGGTTCGCCGGCAGATGGCGAAGGCGCACGTTGGTCACGCCGAGGGCGCGGATGCGCTGCACG
>JBBRED010000611.1:0-2176 GCA_038203335.1 Haliangiales bacterium
TCATCCCCGGGGAGGGGAATCGAGGAATCGTGCAAGGTGCTGCACGACGACAGTTGCCAGGCGTCCGGGTTTCGGACGCGCTACTTACACTGCGATTTGAGTACGACGAACGCGTGGTGATAGATCGCGGGCTCGAGCGTGTCCTTGCACAGGGCGGAGATCGCCGCCTTGTCACGGGTGATGCGGAGGTTGCGCAGCAGCGCGGCGCGCTCGGGGTAGTCCCAGGTGTACGTCGGGTTGTGGACGACCTTGGTAAGGATCGCGGCGGCCTTCACGTGATCGCCGGCGATCTCGGCTTCGGCGGCCGCTTGCAGCTCGTGTGAACGCTCGCTGACCATCGGGCCGGTCGGGATCAACGAGGCATCTCGCGCGAGGGCGGCGGTCAGCATCGCGAACCGGTGATAGCCGCGGCGCGGACGCTGCGCGGAGTGCTCGGCGAGGAGCTTCACCATGCGCTTCGCTTCGTCGACGTGCCCGGCCGAGATCATCACCTCACCGAGGAGCTCGAGCTGGTAGAAGTGGCGGGCGGTCAGCGGTTTGCCGACGATGTGGTCCGCCCACATCGTCTCGAACACCGCATTCGCCTTCGTGTGATCGCCGGCGAAGATCGCCGTCGCAGCGCGGGCCGCGGCGAGATCGATCGGCTGCTTGTACGTGGCGATGAGCGTGGCGTCGGGGACCGGCTCGCCGATCACCAGCTTGCTGCTGATCCGATAGAGGCCGGCGTCAGGATCGGCGGCGAGCCTCGCGTAGCTGCGCACCGAGAACTCGATCTGGTTGGTGTCGGTGATGCCGGCGGCACCCGCGAGGTATCGCGCCTCGTCGCCTTGCCGGCGTGCGATCAGGTACTGCGCCGGGTGGATCGCCATCGCACGCGAGCGCGGAGGGATGTCGTACGCCCTGCGGAAGTAGCGATAGCCCGCATCGTGGCGGCCGTCGTGCCAGTTCGCGTCGCCCAGGAAGTACAGCAGCTCGAGTTGATCCGGGCCGGCATCGCCGAGCGCTTCGATCTTGCCGAGCACCTCGCGCGCCTCGGTGTAGCGCTCGCGGAAGAACAGCGCCGCGCCGCGCATCAGCTCCTTGCGCCGGCCCTCGGGCGCGAGCTCGTAGGCTTTCTCCGCTGCCTGCAGCGTGATGTCCTCGGGTGCCTCGGTCCAGCTAAGCGAGAGTGCTAGGCCGTACCAGCCCTCGGCGAGATCGGGATCGAGCGAGACAGCCGCTTCGAAGTGCGTGCGCGCGCGATCGAAGTTGCCACCCTGCACCGAGGTGCGGCCGTCGTTGACGGCGCTCTGGGCACGGGCGCGATCGTGGACTCGCGGCAGCGCCGCACCCGGAGCGACCTGCGCGAGCAGAGCGTCGAGCAGTTCGTACTCGAGGGCGCGGACCTGCGTCGACGGCGCGGTCCTGGTCGTCCTCGACGCGTGCTTGCCCGTCTTGACGTCGTAGAGGTCGAGCATCCCGACGATCTGGACCGCGCCATTCGCCTTGTCCTCGTCGATCCGCATCGCGACGAAGTAATCGACCCTCGCCTCGCGCGCCGCCTGCAGTTGCTCGGCGAGCTTGGATCCGTCGATCACCACGGCCGTGATCCGCGCATGCTCGGCAGCGCCGAGTGCCGTCACCAGCGTGTGCGCGACGGCATCGCCCTCCACGCCATTGACGCCCCAGCTCGAGCGCGGTGATCACTTCGGGGAGCGACGGCCGCATCGCCGGCTCGCGCGCGAGCATGCGCACGAGCAAGGGGTTGAGTGGATCTTCGAGTGTCGGCTCGGACGCCTGGATGATGTGCGCGATGGTCTCGATCAGGTTGCCGGCGTCGTACGGCCGCTTGCCGGCGAGGCACTCGTAGAGCACCACGCCGAGGCTGTAGACGTCGCTCGCCTCTGACGACCGCTCGCCGCCGAGCACCTCCGGCGCCATGTACGCGGGCGTGCCGAACACCGTCTGCGTACCGGCGCTCGCCACGGTTGCTTAGTGTGTGGTCTCCATCACCCCGTCGAGCAGCGTCTTCGGACCCGCGACAGGTCCCGGCGTCAGCAGCATCTCGTACAGATCGTCGGGGCTGCTCGTCGTGGCGCGGTGGTCGAGCCGGCGCGCAATGCCGAAGTCGACGACCTTCACCCCGTTCGGTGTGCTCAGCACGTTCTCGGGCTTGATGTCGCGGTGCAGGATGCCC
>JBBRED010000612.1:0-2160 GCA_038203335.1 Haliangiales bacterium
CGAGCCAGTCCCGAGGCGCGGGCGGAAGCAGGTAGGGCTGCTCGGGATCGTACGCGCGGTAAGTCTTCACGAACCAGTTAGATCAAACCCGGTCCGACTTGTAAATCCGGAATCGACCGCTACGCGCTACAAGCTCCTAGCTGCGGCCGAGGATCCGCTTGAGGAAGCTCGGCTTGCTGCGCGGCGGCGGGACGGCTTCGCCGGCCTCGAGCATGTCGCGCATCTCCACCGCGGATTCGAAGCGCTTGGTTCGATCGTGGGCGAGCGCCTTCGCAACCGCGAGATCGAGCCAGCCGGGAATCTCGGGGCGCAGCTTCGCGGGGTGCCGCTCGAGCTCGCCCTTCATGACCTTCGCGAGCAGCTCGCGCTTGGATTTGTAGGCGTACGGCCACTTGTTCGTCAGCACCTCGAACATCACCACGCCGAGGCTGAACAGGTCCGCGCGACCGTCGACCGAGGTGGGGTCCGTGTACTGCTCGGGACTGATATAGAACGGCGTGCCGAGCAGCTGGTTGCGGCTCGTGAGCTTGAGCTCGTCATCCGCCTTCGCGAAGCCGAGGTCGAGGATCTTCACGGTCTCGGCGCCGCCGTCGTGGCCGGGCGTGAGGTAGACGTTCGCGCTCTTCAGATCGCGATGGACCACGCGCCGCGCGTGCAGCGCATCGAGCGCGCCGAGCACGCCGATCGCGATCCGCGTGACGCGCAGCGGATCGAGCATGCCCTCGGTCTTGCGGATCGTGTAGAGGTCCTTGCCGTCGAGCCGGTCCATCTCGATGAATGCGCAGCCGTCATCGGTGGTGCCCGCGTCGTGGACGCCGACGAACGCGTTGCCGCCGACCGCCGCCGTCTCGCGCGCCTCGCGAACGAACCGCGATCCGAGCTCGGTGTCGACCGCGAACCGTTTGTGGAGGATCTTGAGCGCGATCTCGCGCCGGAGCATCAGGTGCTCGGCCGTGTACACCGCCGCCATGCCGCCCACGCCGAGCAGCGAGCCGATCTGGTACTTGCCCAGGATGGTCTCGCCGGTGCGCACCTCGGGGCACTCCTCGGGCTCCCCGGGGTGTCGTATGCCGCACATCTGGCAGTCCGACATGACTGCCCCATCCTAGACGATCTGGCCGGCCTATTTCGTCGCGGTCGCCGGCTTCATCACGCCGAGGACGTAGTGCTTCGGATCGAAGAACCGGTTCGCGGATGCCTTGACGTTTGCCGACGACACGCGGGCGGGAGCACCTCGCGAAGGCGAATGCGAAGCACCATGGAGAGGATGTTCGCGTCGCGCGCGCCCTCGATCGTCCACGCGTCGCTCGCGTTCATGGAGAGGTCGACGAAGCGCTTCGGCTCGGCTGGACGCTGTAATGCCCGCGTTGCGCGAGGTCGGATCGCAACCTGGCGGGACTGCTGTGGAAATGGACGAGGCCGAAAGTTGGCCCCGGCGGATCCAGCGGGCGAAAACCGTAGGCATGACTCGACCTTCGACCTGGGTCTCCGTGCTGCTGGTGGTGTGTGCGTTCGGCGCGACGGCGAGCGCCGACAAGAAGAACGAGATCCGGGCGGTCAGCTTCGAGGACACCCCGGCGGCCACGCGCATTCACGTGCGCGGTGCGCAGACGCCGATGTTCACCGTGTACAAGCTCGAGCGGCCGACGCGCGTGGTGATCGATGTTCCGAGCTCACGGTTGTCGGAGGCGCTTGCCGGGCACGAGGCGGCGACAGAGATCGTGCCGAACACGTGGGCGGTCAGCCGGATCACGGCGCAGCAGCTCGATGACGATGGGCCGCTGGTGCGGGTGAGCGTGACGCTCGCCCGGCCGGGCCGGTATGACGTGACGACCGAGGGCAACGAGATCGTGGTCGCGGTGATCGCGCGCGATGCGGCGCCAACGACCGGGACGGGCGGCGAGGTGCTCGCGCGGGCCGAGGCGGATCGGGCGACCGCGGATCAGGCGCGCGCGAAGGCGGAGGCAGCGGCGAGCTCGGCGCGCGGGGATGCGCAGAAGGCGAAGGAGCTGGCGGCGGCGACGCAGGTCGAGGCCGAGCGGTTGCGGAAGCTCGCGGGCGACGAGACGGCGCGCGCGGAGAAGGCGCAGCGCGCGGCGGAGGATGCGCGCAAGAGCGGTCAGGCGAGCACCGAGGATCTGGAGCGCGCGAAGCAGCAGG
>JBBRED010000613.1:0-2127 GCA_038203335.1 Haliangiales bacterium
TGGATTGCGCCGACCCACTTCACGCTCTTATAACGCTGCAGGAACGGCACCACGAGGCGCACCGGGCCGCCGTAGCGATGCGGCAGCGGCTCACCGTTGAGGTGCGTCGCGAGCAGCACCCGCGGGTCGCGGGCCTCATCCGTGGACAACGTCTCGAAGTACTGCCCGTCGCGCGAGTAGAAGGCGTAGTACCCTTCCGGGCTCACCGGGATGTCCACAGCATCGAGGAATTCCGTCAGCCGGACGCCCTCCCACGTGACTGCCTCGTACCAGTTGAAGATCTGGCACACGAGCTCCGCGTCGATGACTGTCCGCGGCAGCGCCTCCGGCGAAGTCCGGGTTCACGCCGAGCGCCTTCTCGGGGTGATGCTTCCAGATGTCCTGCGACGTGATGTGGGTGAACCCGATCCCGTCCTTGACGGCGACCCCGCCCCACGGCTCACCGACGCAGTAGCCGTCCATGTTGCCGACCTTCATGTTGGCGACCATGTTCGGCGGCGGCACGGTGATGATCTTGACGCTGTTCTGGTTCACCTTCGCCGCAGCCAGCCAGTAGCGCAGCCACAGGTCGTGCGTCCCACCGGGGAACGTCATCGCGAAGGTGACATCCTTGCCTTTGAGACCGTCCACGGCCGCGGCCACCGGCTGGACGTTCTTGAAGCCGACCTTGCCGGCGAAGTCGTCGTTCGACAGCGTGATCGCCTGGCCGTTGTTACTCAGCATCATCGCGATGTGAATCTCTTTGCCGGCGGCGCCACCGATGCCGGTGTACACCGAGAACGGCATCCCGAAGAGCATGTGCGCCGCCTGGATGTCGCCGCTCAGCAGCGCATCTCGCGTGCTCGCCCACGACGCCTGCTTCACCACATCGACGTTGAGGCCGTACTGCTCGAAGAGCCCGAGCTCCTTCGCCATGACCACCGAGGCGCAGTCAGTCAGCGCGATGAAGCCGATCTTGATCTTCTCGTTGCTGGAGGCGCGCAGCGTGGTCGTCGGCGACGCCCCCACCGCCGTCCCGGCGTCGGCCCTCGCCGTGGGCGACGACGAGGTCGCATCGTCGTCGCTGCCGCAGCCGACGATGCTCGCGAGGCCGAGGCCCAGCGCTCCGCCGCCGACGAGCCGCAGGAGTTGCCGCCGGTTCAGCCCGGCGGCCCGCGGATTCGGTTCGATTGACTCCACTATGCGTTCCCATCTATCGCGACGAGCGCGCTGTCCACCGGTGTTGGTTCAGTCGTGCGCAGTTGCTGCCTGAGCTGCTAGAGGTCGCCGTACCGCACGAGGAATTCCGCGAGCCGCGGAAACTCGTCGCACGGCACGTTCTCCATGAGCTTGATCCCTGGGACCGCGGTCGGCCCGGACGAACCCCCGATGTAGACGTCGACGGCGTCGATGACCTTGCCGTCGACTTTGGTGCGGCGGCCGACGAGGCCGATGTCCGCCGCCTGGTGAGTGCCGCAGCCCGAGGGGCAGCCCGACCAGGCGATCGAGGTGGGGCGGTTGTGCCCCTGGAGCCGCGTCTCGAGCGTCGCGACGAGTTTTCGGGCGTAGTCCTTGGTCTCGATCAGCGCGAGCGCACAGAAGTCCTTGCCGGTGCACGTCACGGTGCCGCGAGCCACCTCGCTCGGCTCCACGGGCCAGGTCTTGAGCAGCGGCTCCCGAAGCAACGCCGGCAACTGGTCGTCGTGGACGCCGGGGACAATCGCGTTCTGGCCGATGGTGAAGCGCACCTGGCCGCTGCCGTATGCCTCCGCAAGCCGGGCGAGCTCCTCGAAGTGAGCGCCGGAGCCGCGGCCGACCGGGACGAGCAGACCGACGTAGTTCATCCCGGGGTCGCGCTGCCGCCACAGGCCGATGTGGTCCGTGTGCCGCTCGCTGCGGGCGTCCTGACCGGCGGTCGCGAGCGGCCGGCCGAGCCGCTGCTCAAGCTCCGCGCGAAAGCGCACGAGGCCCCAGTCCTCGATCAGGAACGCGAGGCGGGCGTGGTTGCGTGCCTCCCGCGACCCGTGGTCGCGAAAGATCAGCGCGATCTCGGCGACGACCTGCGACGCCTCGGCAGGCGCGACGAAGACATCGAGGGGTGAGGCGACGCGGTAGCCGCCAGAGCCCATCTTGCCGCCGACGAGGATG
>JBBRED010000614.1:0-2069 GCA_038203335.1 Haliangiales bacterium
CCAGGAGCGAGTACCAGAACATGGCCGCCGGAATCGTACCATCGCAAGGCCGCTCCGCCGGGTTCCCTCGGGTGATCTGGACCGTATACTGACCCGATGCTGACGACGGTCACCGCAGGTCCGTACACGGTGCGCGGCGTCTCCGTCGGAGGGGTCTACACGTCGATCCAGGTCCCCGAGCTGGGGGTGCTGTTCGACGCGGGCATCTCGCCGCGCTCGTTCGGCGCCATCGACACCATCCTGCTCTCGCACGGGCACGCCGACCACGTCGGCGCCCTGCCCGCGCTCCTCGGGATCCGGGCGCTGCACGGCAAGACCCGGCCGCCGCGCGTGGTGATGCCGGCGGAGATCGTGGCCGACCTGACCACCGCGCTCGCCGCGCTGACCCGCCTGCAGCGCTGGCCGCTCGACATCGACGCGATCGGCATGAACCCCGGCGACGAGGTCGCCCTGCGCCCGGACCTCCACGTCCGCTGCGTGCGCACGTTCCATCCCGTGCCGTCCCTTGCCTATCTGCTCGTGCGGCGCGTCGCGAAGCTGAAGCCCGAGCTGCACGGCCTCTCGGGCCAGGACATCGCCGCTCGCCGCCGCGCCGGCGAGGACATCAACGTGTTCGAGGAGCGCGTCGAGGTGGCGTACGCGACCGATACGCTGATCTCGGTGCTCGATCACTCGCCGGAGCTGCTCCGCGCGCGCGTCCTCATCATGGAGTGCACGTTCCTCGACGAGCGCAAGTCGCTCGAGGCCGCGCGCGCCGGGTGTCACATCCACCTCGACGAGATCATCGAGCGCGCCGAGAAGTTCGAGAACGAGCACATCGTGCTGATGCACGTCTCGCAGCTCTACCGGACCGACGAGGTCGCGGAGATCCTCGACCGCAAGGTCCCACCGGAGCTGCGCAAGCGGATCATCCCGTTCGTCCCCGCCGAGGGACACTGGCCCGGCTGATGCCGCGCGGCCGCGACGACGATCCCGACGCCGATCTGTTCGATGATCCGGGCGCGGACCCCGATGCCACCGCCGAGCCGCCGCTGACCGACGAGCTCGACCTCCACACGTTCCAGCCGCGCGACGCCGCCGACCTGGTCACCGAGTACGTGCGCGCGTGCGCGGAGGCCGGGACGACGTCGGTGCGCGTGATCCACGGCAAGGGCACGGGCACGCTGCGGCGCATCGTGCACTCCGTGCTCCAGGCCCATCCGAATGTCGCGAGCTTCGCACTCGCCGACGAGCGCTCGGGCCAGTGGGGCGCGACGCTCGTCGAGCTGAAGCGCTAGTGACCCATGGTCGCGAGTAGCAGCACCGTCAGCTCGCCGACCGCCGCGGCCACCGCCACGATCGAGGGCGACAGCCCACCATCGCGGCGCTGACTCGCGAGTCCCACGCCGAACACCGCGACGGCGACGAGCGCCATCGCGACCAGGCCGAGCTTGCCCATTGCCACGATCGTCAGCGCGAGCACGCCGCCGCTGATCGCCGCGATCAGCCACGCCGGTGCGGGCGTCGCCACGAGCGAGCGCTGGGCCTCGTCGACCGACACCGGATCTCCGAGCGCCTGCAGGAACACCGCGGCCCAGCGGCCGATCACCGCCGTGGCGATGAACAGCCACAGCCACTGGTTCGGCGGCACCGACAGGATCGCCGCCGCGCGGATCAGCGTGGTGAACACGAGCACGAGTACCGACGACACGCCCGGCGATCGCCCCTGCCCCTGCCAGCGATCGACGCTCTCCGCGAGGCCGCGCTCGACCAGCGCCGCCGACGACAGGGTCAGCATCGCGAGGCCGAAGATCGCCGCCACCTGGACCGGGAGGCCCGCGCCGATCACGAGCTTCGCGGTCAGCCACGCGATCAGCCCGCACGGCGCGCCGAGCGCCACGATCCAGATCGGGCTGCGCGCCTCGTCACCGACCTCGGTCGGCCAGCGCCACGGCGTGGAGTGCACGAGCGCGACGGCGCCGCCGTAGAGCGGGCCGAGTCGGCGCTGCCATTCCTCGCGAGAGCTCACGGGCCGAGTATACGCCCGGACTTGCCACCCGGCGCGCGTGTGTCACGTTGCCCGCCCGGCC
>JBBRED010000615.1:0-2044 GCA_038203335.1 Haliangiales bacterium
GCGCAGTCTGCTCGCGCGAAAACTGGGAAGAGACGGCATCTCGTGTCCGTAAGAGGACTTGAACTGCTTCGTATTCCTACAAACAATCTGGCACTTCTTGTCGGATGGACGCAAGTTCCTCTACAGGCGCGAAGGCAATTCACACACGCTTGAATTTTTGGATTCCGACACGGGGATCAAGGGGGTACGTATCAGCGCCATCCATACGCTCCTCGATGGCGGGTCGCGCGATGGTCGGGTACGGGCACGGTTATCGCCCATGGACGGAGACATGCACGATACCAACTCGGAAAGGTCGACCTGCTGGTTCCGGAACTCCGGAGCGCGGTCGGCCGTAGCGGACCGAAGATGACGGCAGCCCGTCGCATGGCGACGACCGCGGTTCCAGCTGACGCAGCGACGAGCGTGCCGCTCTTTGTCCTTGAAAACGTGGGGCAGGAGCGCGGCGCACAGCGCGTCCTCGATGGCGTGACGGCGACGCTCCCGCGCGGCGAGACGATCGCTCTTGTCGGGCCCTCAGGTGCCGGCAAGACGTCGCTGCTGCGCCTTCTCAACCGCCTCGACGACCCGGTGAGCGGAACAGTCACGTTCGACGGGAAGCCAATAACGGCGTATCCGGTGCGCGCGCTTCGGCGGCGCGTGGGGTTCGTCTTCCAGCAGCCGACGATGTTCGCGGGGACCGTCGCCGACAACCTCCGCGCCGCGGTGGAATGCGCGCTCGAGGGCGAGCCGCCGACACCCGGACATCCCACCTCGCCGGTGGAAACCAATCTCGCAGCCATGATCACGACCACGATCGAGGCTGCGGGGCTCGACCAGTCATTTCTCACGCGCGAGGCAGCGACGCTCTCCGGTGGAGAGCAGCAGCGCGTCAGCATCGCGCGCGCTCTGATGACCTCGCCCGATGTACTGTTGCTCGACGAGCCCACGTCCGCGCTCGACCCGGAGGTCGCCGAGCACTTCATGCGCACCGTCGCGCGGCTGCGCGAGGAGCAGGGGATCGGCATCGTGATGGTGACGCACCGGCTGGCCGAGGCGCGCAGCGCGAGCACACATACGGTGATGATGGAGCACGGGCGAGTCGTGGAGGCGGGGCCGACACATGTACTGTTCACCGATCCCGCGGAGGCGAGGACGCGCGCCTTCCTCATCGGCACCCAGGCGGCGCCATGATGCTCCTCGTGCAGACGCCAACGACGGTCCGGCCACCGATCGACATCTCCTGGATGGACCTCGGCTTCGCTGCGGCACTGGTTCTCGTCGCCGCCGGGATTGCAGCGTGGCAGCGCGTGGGACTCGCACGCGGCTTTCTGATAGGTGCCGTGCGCGCCGTGGTGCAGCTCTCGATCGTGGGGTACGTGCTGGTCTATCTGTTCGCGGTGCGGCGCTGGTACCTTGTCCTTCTCGCGCTGCTTGTGATGCTCCTCGCGGCGACGAAGACCGCCACTGATCGGCAGAAGACGAATCGCCGCGCGCTCGCGATGATCGGGGGGACGGCGATGCTGATCGGTGCGGGGATCACGCTCGCCTACGTGGACATCGCGGTAGTGCGCGTACATCCATGGTACGATCCACAGTACCTGATCCCGCTCTTCGGGATGATCATCGGCAACGCGATGAACGGCGCAGCACTCGCGGCGGAACGGCTGACTAGCGAGATGACCGCACGCCGGTCCGAGATAGAGGCGTATCTCGCGCTAGGCGGCACGCCAGAGCGTGCGTCGCGCGAGGCAGTGCGCCGCGCGATCGGCGCGGCACTGATCCCCGGGGTAAACGGGCTGATGGTGGTAGGCCTCGTCGCACTCCCGGGGATGATGACGGGGCAGATCCTGGCCGGTGCCTCTCCCCTCCTCGCAATCCGCTACCAGATCATGGTCGCCTTCATGCTCGCCGGCGCGGTGGCAATCACCGTCGTGGTGGTCGTGCTCTGGTTCCGGCGGCGTTTCTTCACCGCAGCGGCGCAGCTCCGCGAACGCTCGGAAGTCTAGCTGGCGCCGACTGACTCGACGGTTTCTGACAGCTGCGGCGCTACTACGATATGCCG
>JBBRED010000616.1:0-2004 GCA_038203335.1 Haliangiales bacterium
GCGGCGGCTCACCGACCCACGCGCGCCGGATGAGAATCGCCGAACCGGTGCCGCCCTCCCGGCGGAAGGCGCCAGTGAGCGCGGCGCAGCGCTCGACCGACGACAACGAGTCGAACAGGATTCCTGCGCCGAACTGCGCAGCGCGACGCACCGCGGTGAATCCCATCGCCGCGCTCACCATCGGGATGGGCTGCTCGACGCACGCCTTGATCGCGGGATCGTCGCCGATCCCGCGCGCGTCGGTGCCGTTGAGCATCCCCGCGAGCTCCTCGAAACCCTCGTGGAACCGCTTGGTGAGGCCGTCCATCGGCACGTGCATGATGTCGAAATCTTCGGGCAGCGCCCCCGACGCGACACCGACGCCCACGCGACCGGGAAAGCGCGCGGCGAGCCACGCGATCTCCTCGGCCACGAGGGCGGGCGGGCGGAGGGGGAGCAGAAGGGGGGCGGGCGCCGCCCAGCCGTGCGGCATCTCCTCGAGGCAGAAGCCGACCATCTGGAGCGGGTTCGGCATGTAGCCGTGGAAGCCGCCGTGGTGCTCGCTCGTCATGACGCCGTCGAACCCGTGTGCAACCGCGAGCGCGGCCTGCGTCGTGATCTCCTCGACGATCTTCGTCGCGGGAAGGTCGTTGTGCGGGTACAGCCGCAGCGAGATCGACCCCGCCGCGAACGGCACTGTCACTCCGGCGCCTGGCTACGCGTGTCCTTGAGCCAGTCGGGCATGTTGATCGGCGGGTTGGGTGCCTGCGTCGCGCCCTTCTCGGCGAGCAGCTTCGCCCACTGCTCTTCGTCGGCAGAGAACGACCGCGGGTCGCCCATCATCACCTCGAACAGCGTCACGCCGTTCGGGCCCGCGATGAAGGGGCCGAACGTGTCACCGTGGTCGAGCGCGATGTGCATGCCCTTGCTGCAGTGAACGTCACCACACGTCATGTCGCCTTCGACCACGAACACGATGTGGTTGCTGTTGTGGCCGTGGCCGTGGATCATCATTCCGGGATCCCACTCCGCCCACAGCGAGAGGAACCGGGGCGAGAAGTCGAGCCACTTCTCGCGCACCGACGTGGTGTGGTCGCCGAAGTCGAGCTTGCGGACCTCCTCCCACGGCACGTCGTCGAAGTGCTTGAACCGCGGGCTGCTGCCCGGAGCTTCGGGCCGTTCGAGGTCACCCATCGCCATCCCCCTGGAAGATCATCCGGTGAATCGTCACTTGCCTAAGATTCTTAGCCGCGAGACAATAACCCAGTCGAATGCCGCGCGCCAGGGCCGGCACAGACGTCGTCGAGGGGGAGCAGATGCCGATCGAGATCACACCGGTGACCGCAGAGATCGGGGCCGAGGTCCGGGGTGTCGACATGCGGGAGCCACCGAGCGACGTCGAGGTCAAGATCATCCAGCAGGCGCTCCTCGAGCACCTGGTGCTCTTCTTCCGAGACCAGCACATCACCGACGAGCAGCAGGTCGCCTTCGCGCTCAACTTCGGCCCGATGTACGTGTCGCCTTTCGAGACCGTGTACCAGGAGTCACCCGACATCGTCGTGCTCGACCAGGTGTACCCCAAGGGGCAGGGCGCAGACGTGTGGCACAGCGACCTCACCTTCCTCGCCGACCCGCCGTTGGGCTCGGTCCTGCGCGCGGTGCAGATGCCGCCGGTGGGCGGCGACACCTGCTTCGCGAGCGCGTACGCGGCGTACGACGCGCTCACGCCGGCCATGAAGGAGTTCGTCGACGGCCTCACCGCGGTCCACGACATCACCCGCACCCTCACGCAGGCGATCCGCGACGGGCATTCGACGATGGACCTCGTGGAGACGCAGCGGAGGTTCCCGCCCGTCGAGCACAAGGTGGCGGTCACCCACCCGGAGACGGGCCGCAAGGCGTTGTACGTGAACCGGAACTCGACGACGCACATCAAGGGCCTCAGCGAGCGCGAGAACGAAGTGGTCCTGCCTTTCCTCCAGGACCACATCCGCTCCCCCGAGTTCCAGTGCCGCCTGCACTGGG
>JBBRED010000617.1:0-1997 GCA_038203335.1 Haliangiales bacterium
GCGTCAGATCGGGGAGCGCGCGGCGCGGCTGGCGCAGGGTAGCGACGATCGCGTCGATCGCGCTCGAACGACCGGTGGGTGAGGTTGATACCGATGTCGATGAGATCGCGCACCGGATCAGCCTCGCACGAGCTAGCCGCCGATGCGCGCGCCCACGTCACGTCGATCCGCGCGGTGATCGGTGGCCCACCTGTGGGCGTCGTGGGAAGCGCCCATGAAGCTCCCGCCGAGCTGTCCCTACGAGGGCTGGGTGCGGCAGGTGGTCCGCGACATTCACGACATCGACCGGTGCACCTCTGCCCCCGGGCAAGAGCTTCGCATCGTGCTCGGCATCGACAAGCGCGGCACGGTCACCGCGGTCGAGGTCACGCAGCCGTTCTCGCAGGAGGTTCAGCGCTGTGTGAACCATACCCTCCGGGACTGGGAGCTCACGTCCGCAGATGCCGCGGGCTCGCTGCTCGTCGTCTATCGGTCAGGACATTCCACCTAGTTGGCAGATTGCGTGCGACCTCTTGCCGTTCGCGTCCTCGATCGGATGATGGTCGACCACAGCGCGGCGCGGGATCTCCAAGCACCAACGCACTCCGGTTCTCCGGAGGCCGCCCCCGAGCAAGAGGCAACGCGCGGCGACCTCGCGATCCAGCGGCTACTGGCGTTCGGCCGGCCGCAGCCGCGCGAGGTCGCGGCGGTGATCGCGCAGTTTCCGGCGGACCGGCCCGCGATCTATGCAGTGCTCCACCGCATGCTCGGAAACGCGTTCGCGAACGAGGTGCTCGCCGAAGGTACGGCGGCGGAATCGACGATCTCGACCGAGCGCTCCGAGACCGTCGAGGGCGGCGACACCTCGACGATCGATCGCCTGCGCGAGCAATCGGTCGTGCTCGCGGATACGAGACCTGCACCGACGCCGTCCACCGCTCAGGACGTCAAGGATCTGCTCGTGAAACGCCCGACGGCCACGCGAGGCGCCGGGGGTTACGCCGCGTGGCTCGTCGAAGCGAAGCGGCTTGGCTTCGTGGAGAGCGAAAACATCATGACGAACGCACAGCTCGGTGACTTCGTCGCAAGCCGCCCTGTTCGCACGTACGAGTACCACAAGGAGGTCACCCCCGACCGGGAGAGGCAGCGCAAGCAAGAGACCAACGGCAAGCTCGACAACGCCACCCGTGTCCCCGGAAAGAAGTGGGAGTGGGACATCGACCTGATCGAGTCGCCGATCCTCGAGACGCTCGTTGCCGTCGCTCGTGCTCGCATCACGGAGTGGCAGAAGGCGGGCGGTGCCCCGAAGGTGATCCTCCGGCTCGGAGACTTTGTTCGCGCCGACATGTGGTTCGACACGTCGCCGAGATCCGATGCGCCTCCCCACGAGCCCGGCACCGCGATGGACCTCCACTTCGTTGGTACGGCGAACTCCGCGAGCTACGTGCTCCAGCTCCTCGACGACCTGCCGGCGATCGGTTCGATCACCATCTTCCGCGACACTGATAACACCCTCCATCTCGATCGCAGGGCGGGTGGCTACGGGCTCGGAATTCCGGCGCAGGGCGACTTCATCGATCACGATCTCGCGATCGATGACGCGGGCCGGAGTCCGTCGCAGGCCAAGGCGGAGACCGCGGCCGGCAACGATCACACGAAGCGCCCCGAGGCCCGCGGCGTCAAGATGTTCACCGGCCACGTGCTGCGCTCGACGGCGACGTGGACGAATGGCGCGTGGAAATGGAGCGAGTGGGCAGCGACGAACGAATCGCTCGCGACGCACCTGCGAAGTGTCGCGCTGAAGCGGGCGCTCGCCAGCTTCGGAGCTCCGTAGGCTACGGCTCGTCGCTCGAGCGCTTCAGGATCAGAAAGCTGACGAGGATAGGCCGTTCGATGCGGGTTTTTCGGGACGGCGAATACAGGCTGGGGCGCTTGAGAACCGAAGCTCTTGCAAGGAGTGTAAGCGAGCGGATGGTCTGGGGGCGCAAACCTGAGCGGAGGGCGCAGCCTTCCGATCG
>JBBRED010000618.1:0-1951 GCA_038203335.1 Haliangiales bacterium
AATCGCGTTGTCGACGTTCAAGAGCCGGAGACCCACGGAGTACGTCATCGGCTGGTAGTACTCGACGTGTTCGGCTCTTGCTTGACCGAAACGGTATCGGTCGCGCGTTGATCGCCGAGCTACGGCGCGCGGGTGCCGCGGTTGGGATCACCGATTCGTTCGTTCCCGCCGACGACGACGATGTCCACGCGCTCGACTTCTATCGCGCGATCGGCGGGCAAGGCGCGCCGGTCACGATCTTTTCGTTCTCGACGTAGCCGTATTCTGCGGGCGCTGGATGTCGCCATCCGCCTGACCGCGCGGCTAGTGCGTGCGGCCTTCGATCTCGGTCGTGAGGCCGCCGTTGGCCGCCGCATGTCGCGCGCACACCAGCTCCGCGTGCGGCATCGACAGCTTGCCAGCCGCAACCGCGGGCAGAGTCCAGACGCGCGGGATCGCGATCGCGTGGATCGCGATGACCTGGTGCGGGTCACCACCCATCGTGCTCCACGTGCCGCCGTCCGCAAGGACCAGCAAGAAGTTGCGCGCGGCGGGCGACCACCCGACAACCGCCCCTGACACCACCACCCGGCTGCGTCGGAGCTAGGCGAGGGACTTGCACAGCGGGCACGGTTGCGGCGCATGGCCCGCGTCGCGACGATGCAAATCGAGGATTGCGCGAGAGATCTGCGCGAGCCCGCGCCGCACCTCGCGACGGCGACCCGCGATGCGCTCGATCTGCATCGAGTCATACGCCGTCGTCTCGTGCCGCATCCAGGCGATCACGGCGGCCTCGGCACGCTCGGCCACCGGAATGCGCTGCGTGCGTGCGACGGTGCCCGAGCCTACGGGCGTCGCGTGCTCGGCGACGAGTTGTGCCATCTTCGCCGCGAGCTCGTGCCACATCGGTGTGAAGCGCAGGAACGCGCGGACCTCTTGCTCGAACTCGACCACGTAGCTCGCCTGCGCGCGATCGCGTCGCGACGTATCGGCGGCTCGCTTCTTCGCATACGAAGCCGTCGACCGCTCCGCCTCGAGCGCCGCGCGTTGGCTCGCGATGTTCTCCGCCGGGGCCCAGAGTCCTTTCGAGAAGCTCTTGCGGCCCTTCTTCTCGATCACCGCCCACGACGGCCCGGCTGCTTTCACCCGGCGGGTGAGACCGGCGTCGCCCGGCGGCAGGCATGCCCACGCGGCAGGAGGCGACATACGACGACCATCGGTCGCGACGAAGACGTTGGGATCCGCGGTCGGCGCGAGCACGAGAGACTCGGACATCACCGCGAGAATGCCTCAGCGCAGAGCCGGCTGCACGCCATGCTGCGGGAGCCTGCTCGCGTCGTGGCGCGCTGGCGACGGCGGGATAGCGGAACCCATCGATGTGGGATCGGAGACCGTGCGCTGCGGGCCCGACGCGCGGCAGCGCTCGGGACAGGCGGGTCAGCTGGGAGTGACGATGTGGTCGCGGATCCGACCGAGCTGATGGTCGAGGGTTCGCGCCATCTTCTCCGCGGCAGCATCGACCGCCACGAGCAGATCCGAGGCGTGATGCGTGACCGCGGTGGGCTTGCGACCCTCGAACCGGACCTCCACGGTGCAGCGGATGTCATCGCCGCCCACCTTCTTGCCGTTCTCATCGGCCAGGTGGACGGCCACCGTGGTGATGTGCTCCGTGTATCGTTCGAGTGCACATTCCACGCTCGCGGTCACCATCTCGGTGAGCCGCTCGCTGCCGGAGATGGTGCTGTCGTGATGAACATGTACCTGCATCTTACGAGGATGGTGCGAACCGCGTACCACGCCCCCGGCGAAGCCAGGTCACTCACCCCCGCGCAAGCGCGTGCGAGCCGCGCGCACGAACGTCGCGCTACGGCGTCACGGGCGTAAAGTCGAACCCATTCGCCATGTACACGAAGATGGTGCAGCTCGCCGAGGTGCACTCATCACCATGCGCAGTCGCAGCGCTGCCGCCGGG
>JBBRED010000619.1:0-1931 GCA_038203335.1 Haliangiales bacterium
CTGCGACAGCCGCATCTTGAGCACGTCGATCAGGCCGCTCTTGTCCTGCGCGTCCTCGTAGTAGCGCTCGAGCGTGTTCGCCGCGCCGGCATCGGCTGGGTCCACGGCGAGCAGCTTGCGCTGCAGGCGCATCGAGTGACGCGCATCGCTCGCGTGCTCGGAGGACAGCTGCGCCGCCGACCGGAGCGCCTCGGTCTTGCGACTCGGATCGCGCTGCGTCTCGGCGCGCTTCTCGTACGCGTCGATCAGCGGCTGCCAGTTGCCGCGCTGGTTGCATAGCTGCTCGAGGATCTTCACGGCCGGCCCGGGCTGCGAATCGACCTCGATCACCTTCTGGTACGACTCGATCGCCGCGTCGACCTGGCCGAGGAAGTTGAGCTGCACGTTGCCGCGGCGCGAGTACAGATCGCCGAGGCGATACGCGCGCGACACGCCGTTCTCGACGTGGGCGATCGCGCTCTCGTAGAGCTGCATCGCGGCCGCCCAGCGCTCGGCCTTGTAGCAGACGCGCTCCATCGCGGTGAACACCTCGCGGTTCGTGGGATCCGCGGCGAACGCGGCGGTGTACGCGGCGAGCGCGCCGTCGACATCGCCGCGATTCGAGCGCAGCGTGGCGACGCGCGCGAACAGCTGCGCACGAGCGGGAGCATCGGTGGTGGCCTCGGCGCGCGCCTCGAGGATGCGCGCGAGCTCGCGATCGCGACCCGTGGTCTCGTAGAGACTCTCGAGCGCCTTGATCGCGGTGGGATCGTCGGGGCGGAGCGCGAGCACGCCCTCGTAGGCGGCGACGGCATCGGCCTGGCGGGCGAGACGCGTGGCGCGCAGCTCTCCGAGCTCGAGGAGCACGTGGACCTGGCGCTCGATGTCGCTCGGCTTGATCGTGGGCAGCTCGCGCTCGAGGACCAGCGCGACCTCGGCCCAGCGCTGCGCGGCGCGGAGCAGGCGCAGCAGATCCTGCTGGCGCTTGTCGTCGGGAACCGCGGCCTGCGCGATCAGGTGCATGCGGATCGCACCGTCGGTGTCGCCGAGCTCTTTCTCGTACAACGCCGCGAGCTCTGCCGCGCGCTTCGCCTTCTCGGCGGGGGCCATGGCCGATTCGAGCTGCTTGCGACGAACCTCGACGAGCTCCGACCACTCGGCGATCTTCGCCAGCGCCTCGGCGAGGACCTCCACGTTGCGCGGCGTCTGCGGAGCGCCGCGGAACGCGCGGGCGAGCTCGTCCCACAGCCCGAGGTCGCGGGCCGGATCCTCGATGCCGATCAGCGCCTCGGTCTGATCCGGCTCGACGGCGAGCACGTCGAGGTACGCGGCAACCACCGCCTCCGGCTCCTGACCGAGCTCGGTCAGCGTGCGCGCGAGCTCGGTCTGGAGCTGCATGCGGCGCGCGAGCGGCGGATCGGTGGCGAGCTCCGCGCGGACGAGCGCGAGCGCCTTGTCGAGGCGACCGGCCTGGCGATGCAGGCGCGCCTGACCGCGGAGAGCATCGGGGTGATCGACCTCGGCGGCGCGCTCGAGCGCGATCAGCGCGGCGGCCTCGTCACCTCGGCGCTCCTCGGCAGCGGCGATGTCGAGCCAGATCTCGCCCTGGCGCGCCGGCGTGGTGGCGAGCGCGGCGGCCTTGCGGCGTAGCTCGATCGCGCGAGGCCACAGCTGATCGCGATCGCACAGGCGCGCGAGCGTGAGCATCGCGTTCCAGTCATCGGGACGCTCGGCGATCAGGCGCTCCAGCGCAGCGCGCGCACCGGAGGGATCACCGAGGTGCTCGTCGAGAAGCTCGGCGTGCTCGCGCGCGGCCTGCGAACGGGCATCCTTGCTGGTCAGCGAGGTCGCGAGCTCGGAGAGCACCCGCGCGAGGGGCTCGTAGTGCTTGCCGGCGCGGTACACGGCGGCGAGCGCCGCACGACAGAACGGATCCTTCGGCCCGTGATCCG
>JBBRED010000620.1:0-1789 GCA_038203335.1 Haliangiales bacterium
CTGGCTCGACGGCACCCAGCACAGCTGGCTCAAGGTCAGATCGTCGGTCATCCGGCTCGTCAAGCGCGCGTTCCAGCGTGCGGGCATCTCGATGCCGGACGAGGCGCGCGAGATGGTGTTCCCGCGCGGCGTCCCGGTGCATGTGATCCGTGACGGCGAACAGCTCGTTGCGGCGGGGACGGTGTCCGCGCCGCGCTCGCAGCAGGTGCCCGGCGAGATCGACGACGTTACGACCGCCGCCGAGGCTGGCTTGCGGAGCGATGCCGGGGACCTCCGCGAACAGTCGCGCAAGAGCCGGACGCCCGAGGGCGGGGACGACCTCCTCGCGGGGAGACCGCTCGAGCCCGTCAGCGTTGGCAGCGTGGAGTAGCTACCTGGCGGTGCAACACTGGGCTGTTGACGGCTGAACCGGATCTTCCTCGGCAGCGTGCCGAGGTGGGCCGGTCGGGCTCACTAGCGCGGGTGGGCTGCGGCAACTGCGACGAAGAAACCGTCTTCGTTTTCGAAGAGCCGCGTTTTGCTGCGCACCGCGGGACGGCAAGGCTCCGTTGACCTGTGGTGCACCGGCAAGACCAAGAAGCTCGGCGCTGCGAAGGTGACCGGACCTTGAACGATCGACACAGCTGACCGGGCGTCCCCGCAGGGGGCGGCCAGGAACCTCGCCTCGAGGGTCGGGAGAAATCGACACGTGCGATGCGACCTGGGGACCGGGTCGTGGCGTCATGTCAGTACATGCACGAGCACGAGGCCGCGAACCGGTTCCGGCGGCTGATCGAGCCGCTTCACGACCGCGTGCTCGCTTTCTCGCGCTCGCTGTGTCGCTCGACCTCCGATGGCGATGACCTGTTCCAGGAAGCGATGCTGCGCGCGTATACCAAGCTCGACGCGTTGCGCGACGACGCCACGTTTCGTGGCTGGGTATATCGCATCGTGATCACGGTGCATCGCTCGCGCGCACGACGAGCGTTCTGGCGCCGCTTGATTCCGTTCTCCGATCACGACCATGAACACGCCGACGACGACGTCTCGGCCCACGGGGACGGCTACCGCACGAGCGGATGGACGCCCGATGCGGTCGAGGCCAACCTGCGCGCCCGCCGCGCACTCGCCAAGCTGCCCGTCGCCCAGCGCGAAGCGATCGTGCTGTTCGAGATCGAGGGGTGGGAGATCGAGGAGATCGCCGAGCTTCATCGCGTCTCGATCTCCGCCATCAAGTCGCGCCTGTCGCGCGGGCGCGCGCATCTCCGCGAGCTCTACGACGCAACCGCCGCGCTCGCGAGCGCACCCACGCTGATTCCAGGAGACACGCCATGACCGATCAGATCACCGAGGACCTCGCCGTCGTCGGGCGCGCGAGTCGCGCACGCTCCCTACCGCTCGAGACCACCCTGCGCGCGGTGGGCCTCCTCGCGCCCGAACCCGTGACCACGGGTTCGAGCCTCGCCTTCGTCACGCTCGCGCGCGTGTTCGCGACGCGCGTCGCGCGGATCGCCAGTGGAGGAGCCGCGCTCGCAGCGATCGCCGTGATGTCGGCGATGTTGTGCTTCGGGCGACACGACACCGACGAGTGGGGCGTGGTCGACGAGATGCTCGATGTCGGCAAGCTCTGGACGTGGGCGATCATGCTCGGGCTGGTAGGGCTCGCGTACGCCATTGGATCCACGCTCTCGCTGCGCGGCTTCGAGCGCTCCCTCGGGCGGGCTCGCGATCCGCACGCCGCCGCACATCGGCTCGTCCGCGTGGTGGATCGATGGAGCACGGCCGCCGCGATCATCGGCCCCGCTGCCCT
>JBBRED010000621.1:0-1764 GCA_038203335.1 Haliangiales bacterium
TCACGCGGCTCGCCGGTCCGTTCGTGCTGACGCCGCTGATGATCTGCTGCGCGCTCGTCGCGATCACCCCGATCGCGTGGATCAACCAACGCACGTCGGTGGTCGTCGCCTGGACGATCTCCGCCGTGATGATCCCGATCGTCCTCGAATGGGTCGGCTTTCTCCCGAAGACGTGGGGCATCACCGAGGGCGCGATGATCGTGGTGTCGGACTTCATCCAGAGCCACGGCCGCCCCGACGAGCTCGCGCTCGTGTTCGGCAACCTCCTGTTCACGATGGTGGTCGCGCTCATACTGCTCACGGTGAATCGCCAGCGCCGCGCGAGCCAGCGCCAGCTGTTCGTGCAGGCGTGGCATCTCCGCCAGCTCCTGCCGAGCGTGAAGCGCGCCTGGGCCACGAGACCGAACGTGTGAGTTACGATGGCGTCGATGGTCGATGACTCCGACGCTACCGACGAGACCGTGAGGCAATCCCCGACGATGAAGGGGGTGGGCGCGAAGGAGGACGTCGGGGTCGCGGAGACCGTCGCCCATACGCCATCACCGGCGGGGGCCGCCGCGACCACACGCCCGATCGGCCCGCGCGGTGCGTACACCACGCTGCCGCCCGAGCTCGCGACCGATCGCTACACGTTCGGCGAGCTGCTCGGGCAGGGCGGGATGGGCGAGGTGGTGCTCGCCGTCGACGCCCACATCGGCCGCGAGGTCGCCGTGAAGAGGATCCGCGCGGTCGCGCCCTCGGCGGACGAGCTCTCGCGATTCATGCGCGAGGCGCGCGTGCAGGGCAGGTTGCAGCACCCGGCCGTGGTGCCGGTGCACGACCTCGCGTTCGATCAGGGCGGCAAGCCGTACTTCGTGATGAAGAGGCTGCAGGGCACCACGATGTCGGAGCTGCTCGACCGGCTGAAGAAGGGCGGCGACGACGAGGTCACCACGCGCCGGCGCCTGCTGCGCGCGTTCGCCGACGTCTGCCTCGCGATCGAGTTCGCGCACAGCGAGGGCATCATCCACCGCGATCTCAAGCCCGCGAACATCATGCTCGGCGACTTCGGCGAGGTCTACGTGCTCGACTGGGGCGTCGCGCGCGCGATCTCGGATCCGGACAGCGAGAGCGGCGGCGGGATCACGAGCAAGCAGGATCTGTCGCTCGACAGCGGCGAGACCCGCGCGGGCACGGTGCTCGGCACGCCCGCGTACATGGCGCCGGAGCAGCTCGCCGGTGATCGTGCCGGGCCGGCGGCGGACATCTACGCGCTCGGCTGCATCCTCTACGAGATCGCATCGGCCGCGCCGCTGCACTCGGGACGCCGAAGCCTGACCGCGATCCTGAAGCCGCTCGATGCGAAGCCGTCGACGAGGCGGCCGGACTCGCCGCCCGAGCTCGATGTGATCTGCGAGCGCGCCACGCAGCTCGAGCCGGCGAAGCGATTCTCGTCGGCGCGCGCGCTCGGCGATGTGGTCCAGGCGTTCCTCGACGGAGATCGAGATCTCGCCGTGCGCCGCGAGCTCGCGCTTCACCACATCTCGGCCGCCAAGGCCGCGCTCGCACGTGGCGACGACGAGGCCAGCCGCCGCGATGCGATGCGCGCCGCCGGTCGCGCGCTCGCGCTCGATCCCACCGCATCCGAGGCCGCGGATCTCGTGACCCGGCTGATGCTCGAGCCGCCGAAGGAGACGCCCCTCGAGGTCGAGGCACAGGTCGCGCGGCTCGATACCGAGAGCGCGCGCACGCAGGGCCGGCTCGCCGCCTACTCGATGATCGGCT
>JBBRED010000622.1:0-1728 GCA_038203335.1 Haliangiales bacterium
GCTGCTCCACAAGCATCGCGTGGGTCCGCGCGCCCTGCCCGCACCCGAGGTCGTGCGGATGGCAACGATGGGCGGCGCCGCGGCGCTCGGCCTCGCTGATTCGATCGGCTCGCTCGAGATCGGTAAGCGCGCCGACGTCATCGCCATCGACGTCACGGCACTTCACACCGTGCCCACGGGATCACCGTGGTCCGCGATCGCGTACGCCGCCAAGTCGTGCGACGTGCGCCACGTCACCGTCGATGGGAAGGTCGTGGTGCGCGACCGCGCGCTGCAGACCCTCGATCTGGGCGTCGTACGAGATCGCGCCAGAGCGGCCGCAAACCGCCTGTTTCCCTAAGTCCGTACATAACTGGACGGACTTGCAGGTGCGTGGTACACGCTTCATACGCGTGCGCGGGGGCCACAAGGGCCGTGAGCACACGCGGGCTTGGAGCATCTATGGAAACGACACGTCTGCGCGGTAACCCGGAACGCATCTTCATCTCGGTCGACGAGAGCACCGGGACTTCCACGGTCTCCTTCTTTCCCGCCGACGTCGGCACGCCGATCCAGGTCGAAGGCGACAAGGACGGCCAGCGCGCGCTCAAGGATGCGAAAGCTATCGTCGCCAAGTACCCGAGCTGCTCGATTCACGGACCGCACTTCCACGCCGCGCGCCCGCCCAAGGCCCGCCCGCGCAAGCGCGCGTAGCTCGCCGTCACGTTGTGGCCTCGCGAGCGAGGCCAACCTTCCGGCTCGAACCGCGCTATTCTGCCGTCAGGACGCCGATGCTGCTGACGCGCGAAGAGATGACCTTCGACTTTGGAGGAGCGAAGCTGGATCCCACGCGGGATCGCGAGCTCCTCGAGTGGATGTTCAACCAGTTCCTCTACGGAGAGGTGACCGGGATCCAGGTCGGCCACTGGCTGTACGACGCCCCGGATTTTGATGCGGCGAAGTTCCTCGCGCGCCAGTCGCTCGAGGAGATGCAGCACGTCGATAACTTCCTGCGCATCATGGCGATGCTCAACTGCACCCCGAAGCCCGCGCACGCCGCGGTGAGGTTCCTCGCGACCGGCATGATGGGCAGCTCGTGGGCCGAGCACGTCGCGCTCGAGATGGCGCAAGGCGAAGGCTTCGTGCTCCAGGCATTCTACGCGGTGATCGATACGCTCGATCACAAGCCGTCGATCGACATCCTCAAGCGCGCGGTCAAGCAGGAGGAGCGGCACGTCGAGTTCGGCGAGACGCAGACCGCGAAGGCGATCGCCGGCAAGCCCTGGCTCCGCCGCCGTCTGCTCGGGCTGTCGCTCGTGTCGATGTGGGGCGTGCGGCGGATCGCGAAGTACATCGAGAAGCGGCTTCCGGCGGATCACGTGGTGATGCGTCACCTGCCCGCGTTCCTCGCGCACGCGAACTCGTGCGCCGAGATGCGCCTGCAGAGGATCGGCGTGCTCGATCGCCCGCTCGCCGAGATCTCCGGTGCGAAGCGCGCGGCGCTGGTCGCCGAGGCGTACGGCGGAAAGCTGGTCGGGGGTCTCGGATCGCTGCTGATGACGATTCCGCGCCTGCTTCCGTTCTGGCCGAAGAAGAAGCGGCTGACCGATACCTATCTGAGCGACGGGCACATCACGGGATACCTGCTGCCGCCGGCGTCGGAGGCCGACCCGCAGCTGCAGGAACCGTGACCGAGCCGCCGTCGTCGCAGGTCACCCGCAGCGGCTCGCCACTCTCGAGCGCGACCGA
>JBBRED010000623.1:0-1711 GCA_038203335.1 Haliangiales bacterium
CTCGCCGATGGCACGAGCACCACGCGGTCGCGCGGTGCCGTGAGGTAGAGGACCGCGGCTCCGAGGACGAACGCACCCGCGCCGACAGCGAACACCGTGCCCACATCGGCGAGATGCTGCGCATCGGCGAGCTTCGCGTCACCGGCATCGGTGCACACAACGTTGTCACCGATTCGTTCGCAGTCGGGCCCGTCGGCGGTGGTGGTGTAGTCGCCGCGTGCCTTGATCGCGAGGATCGCGGAGGTGATCGCACTCGCGCCGGCGACCACGCCGAAGCCCCAGGTCAGCTGGACTCGACTCCGGCGGCGGCGAAGCACGGTCGGGAGCTGCTTGACGACCGCAGGCCCGAACACGGGCACCAAGACCGGGATACTCGCTCCGGCGACGCCGGTCACCGTTGTCGCGAACGGGGCATGGTCGGGGAGGTTCGCGACGACCTCGATAGCGCCGGGTTCGGTACGATCGCGGATCACCGGCGCTGGCTCGACGGCATGACCCGCGATGGTGATCGACAAGCCGGCAGCCGTGGGCGTCGCCACGGTGACGACGATCTCGGTCAGCCGTGCGGCCAGCGCGTCGGACCGCGACCGCGCGAATTGCGTCCGCTTCGTGTCGTCGCTGCGTTCGGATTCGTCTGCTGCTGCGAGGAACAGGCGCCACGCGAGGCGCAGGTGCCCGAGCTTCTCCTCGCAATCGGCCAGGTTCAGCTCCGTGCCGAGCGCATGGTCGATCTCGAAGCTCCGGGTGAATCGCGCGCAGGCTTCGGCGTAGTTGCCTTCCTTTGCGAACCCGCGTCCCTCCTCGAACAGCCGGTCTGCTTCGGTCGGCGGCTTCACTGGACCCTCGGCGATCGCGACGCCCGAGACGAGGACGCAAGCCAGGGAAATGCCCGCACGGATCACGCACGCAGCGTCACGCAGATCGACGGCCGAGGCAATGCTCGCGGGCACCGTGCATTATTTGCGGCAGGCCATCGGATCTGGATCGTCACACGCGGGCTTCTTGACGGTGGCCGAGCCACTGCCGCCATCGGGTGGATCGACGTGCGGCGGGTCCAGGTGCGGGGGCAGGCGCCCACTGCCCGTGGACCGCAGCGGCGTCCCCAGGCGCGCACACTGCGCGAGCGTCGTGCGCTGCTTCGATGCGGCCACCGATCCGAGGAACGCGTGCGCCAGCTCCGGCTCGTGGGTCTGGCATGCCGCGAGCGTGCAGTCCGATGCGCTCGCGGCGGGGAGAGGCGACGTCGCGCGACAAGCCGAGACCGCGGCGGCGAACTCCTTCGCGCGCACCAACGCCGCGATGTCCTTCGCCCCGTCGCTCGGTGCGGGCGGGGCATCCAAAGGCGCCGCGTCCACCGGCGCCGTGACGACCACCGCGGCATCGCGGGGCGCCGCGTCGATCGAGACCGCGATCGAGGCGGCATCCGGCGGCGACGGTCGCGGCGACAGGCTCGTCGCCACCACGTAGGCGGAGACACCCACCGCGGCCGCGAGCGCGATCCCAATCAGCACCCGGCGCCGACTCGATGGGAGACGTACCACGGCTGCCTCCGCGTCGGCGGTGGCGGCCGCGGCCACCGCTGCCACGGGCACGCGCATCGGCATCGAGTCGCGGGGTGTCGAGCTGAGATCGCGCAGTCGATCGAGCTCGTCACCCTCCAGCTCGAGCATGTCGGGGCGGTCGCGGATCGGCGCGCCGGTGACCGTGACGG
>JBBRED010000624.1:0-1699 GCA_038203335.1 Haliangiales bacterium
GTTCGTGGCGATCCGGTGAATCGTGTCGCCCTCGGGCATTCCGAAACCTAGCGCGCAGCCGCCGAGGTGAACACGCCGCGCGCCATCAGGGACCGCTCGGCCGCGGCGCGCTTCTCGTAGATCGCCTTGCGCAGTGCGAGGATCTCCGGCTCGGGTGCCGCGGTCGCAGCGAGCTCGACCAGATGAGTCGCCATCGCCAGCTCGCCGGCGCCCGCGAGCTCCTCGGCCCGCGCGGCGAGAACCTTCGCGCCGCCGGCGAGCGCGCACAGCTCGTTCGCGAGATCGACCTCGCGCGCGGGCTTGAGGTGTGCCGGGTTGCCATCCCACCAGCCGCCGTAGAGGCGATACAGGTTGCGCACGATGAACTCGGGCTCGTCGTAGACCGGCGAGAGGTACGGTCGCGCGAGCAACTCTGGCGGCGCAGAGACCTCGCCGAGCACCCGATCGAGCGACGCGCCCTGGTTCATCAGCGCGATCACCTGGTCGACCAGGGACTCGAGGAAGCTCGCCGTGTCGTCGAGCGCGCGGTGCACGGCCGCCGCGCCCCAGATCGGCACGCCGTGACCGGGGGCGAGCACCTCGGCGCCGAGCGCGTCCATCGCACGCAGCGCGCGCGCCCACTCGCGCGGGAAGCGTTGGACCTTCTGCGGATTGCCGCAGTTCGGCGATGCCCAGATGAACAGGTCGCCGGTGCAGATCACACCGGCGTCGGGAACGTGGACCCACAGATGGTCGTCAGTCTCGCCGAGCGCATGCGCGAGCTCGAACCGGCGACCGCCGACATCGAGGGACTTGCGATCGATGACCAGCTCGTCGGGCGTGCGGAACTCGCTCGGGAACTGCGCGCCGGTCTGGAACTGGCGGCCGTTGATCGTGTGGTTCCAGCCGCGGGTCAGGGCGTAGCGCTCGAACCGGCGCGGCACCGCTTCGTGCGCGATCACGTGGATCGGGCGGCCGTGCTCTCGCTCGTAGAGCTCCACGCCGAAGCAGTGATCGACATGACCGTGCGTCCACACCGCCGTGTGCACGGGCTCGGCGGTCACCTTCCGCAGCAGGGCGCGCGTGGGCTCGGCGAGCACGAAGCTGCCGGTATCGACGAGCACCAGGCCCGCATCGGTGGCGAACGCCGTGACGTTCGCGAAGCTCGAGACGAACCAGCTCCGCGCCGCCATCTCCTCTGCGACGAACCGCGGCGCCATCGGCTGCGCGGTATCGATCGAGAGCGTTCCGCTCAACAGCTGGGACGACAGCTCGCGCAGGCTCGGCATGCTCGTACCGTAATGCAGATCAGTCGTCGCCGTCGGCGTCATCACCATCGCCGGGCTCCGGCTCGGGCTCCGGCGTGAGCGGCGCCGCGATCGCTCCGCGCACCACCAGCCCGCGGTAGTCGATCCGCGCTCCGGCGGCGAGCAGGCCTCGCGCGAACGGCGAGTCGGGCGCGGGCACGCCATCGATCGACTCGATCAGCAGCTCGCGGCGGCGCTGCTTCGCGGCGAGGCGTGGGAGCCCCACCGAGAGCGCGAGCTCGATGGTCTCGTCCGGCAGCGGGGCCGTGGTGAACCGCTTCGCCTTTGGCTCGAGCCACACCGCGAGCGCGCCGTCGACGAGGATCGCGGTGGCGCCCACGCGGCGCGCGGGCCGTGCGTTCGGATCGCGCAGCTCGGGCCAGGGCAGGGCGCTGCCCCACGCGTTCGCCGGA
>JBBRED010000625.1:0-1615 GCA_038203335.1 Haliangiales bacterium
TCGCACTGTTCGCGGTGTGGATCGGTTTCAACTCGACCCCGCTCGCATTCGATCCGTTCCCGTTCAACCTGCTCACCATGACGGTCTCGCTCGAGGCGATCATGCTGTCGACGCTCCTGCTGTTCAGCTCGAACCGACAGGGCGCGCGCGACCGGATCCGCGCCGCCGTCGAGTACGAGATCAACCTGAAGGCCGAGCTCGAGGTCGCGCACCTCCACGAGAAGACCGACAAGATCCACGAGGACATGCTCGAGCGGTTCGCGAAGCTCGAGCGCACCCTCAGCATTCGCACCAGCGGCAGCGCCCCGGTGGTCGCCGGAGCCCCTTCCAGCTAGGCCAGACCGCACGCGCCACCGTCGCGTGACGTGATAGGGTGCCCGCGTGTCGAGCCCGGGACGCCCGTGGATCACCGCGAACCAGGTCACCCTGGCGCGCCTGATTCCCATGCCCCTCCTGGCATGGCTGATCTACCGCGGGTACGAGCAGCACAACGACACGCTGCTGTGGAGCGCGTTGATCGCCGGCACGCTGATCGGCTGCACCGACTGGGTCGACGGCATGCTCGCGCGCAAGTACGGGCCGACCGTGCTCGGTGGGTTGCTCGATCCGATCGCCGACAAGGTGTTCATCGCGTTCGCGTACGTCCCGTTCGCCGATGACACCGTGGGCCTGGTCCCCGCGTGGGCATGCGCGCTGATGTTCACGCGCGAGCTGTTCATTACGGCGCTCCGCTCCGCGTACGAGCAGCGCAACCTGACGCTGAAGACCAGCTACCTCGCGAAGGTGAAGACCTGGACGCAGATGCAGGGCATCGGCGTGATGCTGCTGTTCCCGCTCGTCGGCAACCCGACACATCTGATCATCTTCCTCTCGATCCTGACCGGCGCGCCGCTCCTGGTGATGGCGTACTTCTGGCTGGTGAAGAAGAAGTTCTGGCGCGGCGCGCTCGTGATGAGCGGCTCGGTGGCACCGATCCTCGCGGTCTACCTGTATGGCGGCCCGCTCCTGACGGTGCGCTGGATCCTGCTCGCCGTCGTCGGCATCACCTGGATCAGCGGCCTCGACTACATCGCGATCGGCTGGAAGCAGCTGCGCGGACGCGGCGACTTCGGCCTCGCCGATGCGGTGCGGCTGATCGGGGCGCTCGCCATGCCGGGCCTGTTGTTCGCGGATCTCGTCGTCGTGCCGACCTGGGTGCCGGCGTGGCCGATCTTCACGATCCTCTCGCTCGAGCTCGCCGTCGGTGGCCTCGATAACCTGATGTCTCACCACAAGCGCTCGACCAAGGCGCTCGCGTGGGGCAGCCGCGTCCTCGGCGTCTGCGTGCTGCTCACCGGCGCGCTGCTCGTGCAGGACCACGCCGATCTGTTCCTCTACGGTGCCACCGCGGTCTCGCGGGTCGGCGTGGCCGCCGAGTTCTGGCGCGGCCGCGACTACGTCCTCGACAAGCGGATCCGCGACCGCGCGCTGCGCGAGGCAGCCGTGCACCAGCCCGAATCACAACTGACCTAGGCGATCGCGCCCCGGCTGTCGCGCGGTCTGACTCAGAACCGATCCGGAAACTCAGAACGCGTCATTCCCGGTTCCCGGTTCCCGGTTCCGCTGTTCCCAATTC
>JBBRED010000626.1:0-1606 GCA_038203335.1 Haliangiales bacterium
GTGGTCGGCACCCCGCAGTACATGGCGCCGGAGCAGGCGTCGGGCGGGAACGTCACGCACCTCGCCGATGTCTACGCGCTCGGTGCGATCGCGTACCGTTGCCTCACCGGGCGTTCGCCGTTCAAGGGCAACGACCTCGCGGAGCTGGTCTATCAGGTCGTGCATCAGCCGCCGGTTCGCCCGGGTCTTCTCGGCAAGGTGTCGACGCAGATGGAGGACGTGCTCGCGGTCGCGATGGCGAAGGATCCGCGGCGCCGGTTCCCGTCCGCGCTGTCGTTCGCGCAGGCCTTCACGGCCGCGCGGCGCGGCAAGCCGGTGGCGATCGAGACGCCGCCGAACGCGTGGACGTGACGGAGATCTGATACAAGCTGCGACCGTGAGCACCGGATTCCGTATGCCCGCCGAGTGGGCACCCCATGCCGCGGTGTGGACCGCGTGGCCCTACGATCCCGAGCAGTGGCTGGAAGGCCTCGAGGCTCCGCAGCGCGCGCTGATGGCGATGTGCGCGGCGATCGTCGATCTCGATGCCGCCGGCGCCCCGCGGGGCGAGCGCGTCGAGCTGCTCGTGCGCGACTCCGACGATGCGGCCGCCGCGAAGGCGCTGCTCGGCCCCGCCGCTGCCGGCGTGCGCTTCCGCAAGGCCACGTACGGCGACGTCTGGCTGCGCGATACCGGCCCGATCTTCGTCACGCGCGACGGCGAGCTCTCCGCCGCGCGGTTCCGGTTCGATGGCTGGGGCGGCAAGTACGTGATGCCCGGCGACACCGAGATCGCGACGCACGTGATGACCTGGGCCGGCGTGCGCGGCGCGTCGTTCGAGTTCGTCCTCGAGGGCGGAGCGATCGAGGTCGATGGCGCCGGCGAGCTGCTGACCACCAAGCAGTGCATGCTCGGCGGCGGTCGCAACCCCGGTCTCGATCAGAAGGCGCTCGAGGCGCGGCTGCGCTGGGCGCTCGGCGCCGACCGCGTGATCTGGCTCGATCGCGGCCTCGCGAACGATCACACCGATGGCCACATCGACACGCTCGCGCGGTTCATCTCGCCGGGCGTGGTCGCGTGCATGGAGCCGGCCGCCGGCGATCCGAACGCCGATGCGCTCTCCGGGATCCTCTCGGATCTGCGCGCGGCGAAGTACGAGGTCGTCACCGTGCCGTCGCCGGGCGCGGTGCTCGATGCCGCCGGCACGCTGATGCCCGCGAGCTACATGAACTTCTACATCGCGAACACCACGATCGTGATCCCCACGTACGGCGTGGCGGCCGACGATGCCGCGGTCGAGGCGATCGGCGAGATGTTCCCGGGACGCCGCGCGGTCGCGCTCGACGGTAAGTCGGTGGTCGTCGGCGGTGGTGCGTTCCACTGCTCGACGCAGCAGCAGCCTACGTGAAGTAGGTGGCCGCCGCGGCAAGGGCCGCGGCATCGGTCTCGATATCGCCGGGGCGGTTCGCGTGGCCGGTGAGCGCGCCCTTCCACGTCATGTCCATGTAGACCGCGGTGCGGCGCAGCGAATCGATCAGAGGGAGCGACGAGCCCTCCTTCTCGTCATCGGAGTCGACGACGACCGCGTGCATCGTGCGGCCCTTCATCGTCGCCGTGAACCCGAGGC
>JBBRED010000627.1:0-1561 GCA_038203335.1 Haliangiales bacterium
CAAGTCGCTCGCGAACTTCGAGCTCACCGGTATCCCCCCGTCGCCGCGCGGTGTGCCGAAGATCGAGCTGTCGAGCGCGTTCCAGACCGAGATCAACCTGCCGTTTCTCGCGGCCAGCACCGATGGGCCGCGTCACCTGCAGACCACGTTCTTGCGTGATCAGCTCGAGGAGCTCGTCGAGCCGCTGGTGCAGGCGTCGCTCGAGCCGTGCAAGCGCGCGCTCTCCGATGCCGGCTTCACCGCGAACGATATCGACGTGGTGATCCTGGTCGGTGGTCAGACCCGCATGCCGCGGATCCAGGGGTTGGTCGCCGAGATGTTCGGGAAGGACGCGAGCCGCCGGGTCAATCCCGACGAGGTCGTCGCGATGGGCGCTGCGATCCAGGGCGGCGTGTTGACGGGTGAGGTGCAGGAGGTGCTGCTGCTCGACGTGTCGCCGCTCTCGGTCGGGGTCGAGACCGCCGGCGGCGTGTTCACTCGCCTGATCCCGCGAAACACGGCATTGCCGGCACGAGCCACCGAGGTGTTCTCGACCTCGGTCGACAACCAGCCGTTCGTCAACGTCCACGTGCTCCAGGGCGAGCGCGAGATGGCGCAGGACAACAAGTCACTCGCGAACTTCGAGCTGACCGGCATCCCCCCGGCGCCGCGCGGCGTGCCGAAGATCGAGGTCGCGTTCGACATCGATGCCGACGGCGTGCTCAGCGTCTCCGCGCGCGATCACGGCACCAACCGGGTGCAGCGGATCACCGTGACGCCATCGACCGGCCTCTCGGAGCACGACATCGAGCGCCTGGTCAACGAAGGCAGCGAGATGGCGGAGACCGATCAGGTGCGCCGGTTGATCGCGGATGCGCGCAACAAGGGCGAGGGTCTGCTGTACTCGTCCGACAAGGCGATGGCCGAGTTCGGCGCGCTGTTGCCCGAGGAAGATCGTGAGTTTCTGGTCGCCGAGCTCGCCGAGTGCCGCGCGGCGATGGCGACCGAGGATCTCGCGCTCGTCCAGGACGCGGTGGACCGCCTCGAGGTCTCGGCGCAGCGCATCGGCGAGGCGATCTATGCGGCGGCGGAGCCATCGGGCGGAGCGGGGAGCTGAGATGGCCCGCCGCAAGCGCGATTACTACGTGGTGCTCGGCGTCTCGCGCGACGTCAGCGACCTCGAGATCAAGCGTGCGTTCCGCGAGCTCGCGCGCAGGTATCACCCCGACGTCAACTCCGATGACGCCGGCGAGAAGTTCCGCGAGATTAACGAGGCCTACGCGGTGCTCTCCAACAAGGACTCCCGCACGCGCTACGATCGCTGGGGCCATCCCGATGACGGCTCGAGCGGATTCTCGGCAGTCGTCGACGCGGCGCAGGACATCATCAACGACGTGTTCCGCCGCCGGAAGGCCAAGGCCAAGGGCAAGGACATCCGCTACAGCCTCGAGGTCAGCTTCGAGGAGGCGGCGTTCGGCGTCAGCAAGACCATCACGCTGCCCAACGACTCATCGCCGTCGACGTCGCCCCGCGAGCTGACGATCGTCATCCCTTCCGGAATGAAGGAGGGCACGGTCAAGAC
>JBBRED010000628.1:0-1543 GCA_038203335.1 Haliangiales bacterium
CGCGCAGCATCCCGTTGCGGATGATGCCCTCGTCCTCGAGCCGCCCCGCGATGAAGTTCCGGTAGCCCGGCTCGGCCGCGTCGATCAGCTGCTGCACCGGGATCGACGTTGCCTTCGCCGGCGGCACGTGGCCGATGCCGAGCAGTCGGTCGAGCCGGTACGCCGCGATCTCGCGGCGCGGATCCGACTGTGGGTGCGTCTGCTCCGGCTTGAACGCCGCGCGCGCACCGTTGGCGAAGTCGACACGCAGCGACAGCGAGGTGCCGCCGTGGTTCACCTTGATGTGCGTGACGGCGGTGGTGCCGAGCGGCGCGAGGAGCTCGTCATCGGGCAAGCCGAACACGTTGTTCGGGGGGCGCGGCGCGACGTCGAGGTATCCGCGCGGCAACCGCTCGGGAGTGCGCACGCTCGGCGCGGTCGCGGCGACGGCCTCACCTCCGGAGAGGTAGGTGCCCGCGAGCTTCGTCGCCTGGCCAACCCCGATCCACAGGCCGGAGATCGCTCCCGCCGCCACGGCGAGCTCGAGCGCGATGCAGGTCCCGAGTCGCACAGCCGAAATTTAACACGCTGTGGTTTTTCCTCGCAAAAGTCGTCGCGAGTTACTCGGGCGCGCGGTCTTCGACGACGTAAGCGGCCTTGCGGTGCCGGGCCGTGGGGACGTGCTTCTCCCAGCACACCACCGAGCAAAAGCGCAGCTTGAGCCGGCCGGTGTTGCACGAGGCCACCGTGCAGCGCACCGCCGATGTTCCCGGCGGGATCAACTTGCGGCACGTGGCGCAGACCAGGCTGGCCATGCACCTCTCGTAGCACGAGCCCGCGGGCATGCACCACGCGCGACGACTTCGATAAGCACTTAGTGCTGCGCGAGGATCTTCGTGACCTCGAGCTCCACGGTCGCGCCGCCGCCGCGATGGACCAGCCGCACGACGCCCGCGCGATCGATCACCACGCTGTGAGGGATCGTGGTCACGCCGTAGCGCTCCGAGGTGTGGCCATCGTCGAACACCAGGCTCATCCGGTAGCGGCGCTCGTCGAACAGCGCACGCGCCTCCACCGCATCGTCGAGGTTCACCGCGATCACGGTGACGTCGTTCGGGTACCGCGCCGCGAGCGCATCGAGGGACGGCATCGAGCGCAGGCACGGGCCGCACCAGGTCGCCCAGAAGTCGATGACCGTGACCTTGCCGCGGGTGCTCTCGAGCGAGAGCTGTGGCCCGAGCGCGCCCTTCGGCCCGACCGTCGGCAGCGCGAACATCGGCGCTTCGTCGCCCTGGGTCATCGGGCGCAGCAGCTCGAGGTTGTTCGCGATCCACGCCGCCTGCACCACGGCGCCGGCGAGCGCGATCGCGACGATGCCCCACCCCACCCGGCGCGCGGGCACGATCGCGGCGGGCGCCGGCGCGGGCGACGCGCGGAGCGCGGCGACCACCACCAGCGCGCCGGCCCACACGTACGAGAGCACGGAGAGCGAGATGCCCGCGGCGCGGGGCACGTCGAGCTCCGCGATCCGGACGATCACCGTCGCCGCGAGATCGACGTACAC
>JBBRED010000629.1:0-1517 GCA_038203335.1 Haliangiales bacterium
ACTCGCTGCGTCGGCTGACCGGCGAGTATTTCGGCTACCACTTCGATCTGCCGCGCAAGGAGCGCGACCTCGCGGCCGAGCGGTGGGCGGCCTGGTGGCGCGAGACCGGGCAACGCCGGTTCGTGGTCCGCGAGGACGAGCGCGTGCGCCCGACGGCGCAGCTCCCGTCGCGCCGCGAACCCTAAGCACGCGCGCGGAGCTCGCGAACGCCGACGTGCTTGCGAGGGCGCAGCAGGGTGCGCAGCGTCGATCCATCCTCGTAGTCGCCGCGAGATCCGGACTGTGCTCGCGGATCAAGGCGAGTGCGAGATCGACATGCGCGAGCGCTGCGCCGGCGGTGATCACGCGGCGATCGGCGACGAGCATCTCCGTCCGTCGAGCTCTGCTCGGTCGTCTTAGCGGCGAGGCTACGTCGCTTCGGCGAGTGCCTTCGCAGCGGCCTTTGCAGCCGTCCGCAGCTTCGGATCGCTCGTCGCCTTGTCGACGATAGGCGCCGCGATCGCAGCGTGTCGAACGAGCCATGCGCGTGCACTCGCCTTCACTTTCGGCTTCGCTTTCGACGCGAGGACGTCGAGCAACAGCTCGGCGATCCGCGTCGATCGGATCGGCTGAACGTCGGCGATCGCGGTCTCGATCTGCTTCGCGTACACGCCGTTCCCGATGTTGGAGACCGCGCGCTCCAGCGTGCGGATCGCGGTGGGGATCGCTGGCTCCCCGAGCACGGCAAGGGCGCCGCCGAGTGGCCAGATCGTGTCGGGAGAGTCGTCGAGACGACCCGCGATGGCCTCGAGGGCGATCGCCGGCGGGCCGTTCTCGATCAGCACGTTGATGTAGTACCCCCCCTCCGCGATCAGCTTGCGCCAGCGTGGACCAGAGATCGTCGCGGGTGCCTTGCGATACGGTGCGATCACCGCAGCGTCGACGTAGTAGCTCATCTCGTCGGGCGTCAGCGATGCACGAAACCGCGCCTGTTCGCCGTCGAGCCACGCGAGCGTGTCCATCCTGTACTTATACACGCTCGCCTTACCGCGGGTCTTGGACGCGTAGAGCGTTCGATTACTGTGCGTGACAAGACCTTCGAGATTCGGCGTTGACACCCGCAGGGCTCCACCCGCATGCCGAGCTCGGGCACCTACGGCTTCGAGTTGCCAAGCTGGGATTGGCAATGGACCCGCTGGGTCGGCTTCGGTCAGCGCAGGGCACCAAGGCCTACCAGATAGAGATCTCCACGATCGGGGAGGTACGGCGTAACAACAGGCGCGTGTCGAAGCGCGGCGGCCGCGGAGGTGTAGAACCGCTGGGTGTCGTGCATCGTCAGCATCAAAGGCGTCGGCAAGACGTACAAGCGCGATCAGAAGGAAGTCGATGCCCTCAAGACCATCGACCTCGAGATCGAGAAGGGCGAGATCTTCGCGTTGCTCGGCCCCAACGGCGCCGGCAAGACGACGCTGATCAGCATCATCTGCGGCATCGTCAACATGAGCCGCGGCACGATCGTCGCCGACGGTCACGACATC